>JAHFGL010000003.1 GCA_023247445.1 Candidatus Omnitrophota bacterium
CTATGTCATGCAAGATCCAACGCCAGAAACTATCGAGCAAAGTTTTACGGTTGAATTAAAGGAACTTGATAAAGATACGCCAGAAGAGCTTCTTTCGGAAGGACGTTATGTCCAGCAAACAACTTCGGAACCAGTTGCGAATGTAACATCAACCGCGCTGCCAGCGGAAGCTGTTACAACGACAACTAAGGGCCCCGATGAGGCACTCTTAGCATCATCGCTACGAAAGAGCTTAACGGAACTGCAGGGCTCGGTACAAAAAGAACTCGCCGATAAAGATTTAATGGCAAGAATGCGCGCTGAAGCTTTGAGTGCAGGCTTTGGACGTCAAGATGTGGTTAATAGTTATGTTAATACTTTGGAGCGATTAAATAGTTATGCCACGAGGACGTTAGATCGTATATCTAACTTAGTCGGGGGAAAACATATTTCTGCAGAAATATCTCAAGAGATTCGTGAGGCACTCTTTCAGTTTCGTTTGGAATTAAACTTTGAAATTTCTAAGGTATATCCGAGCCCATTGGCTCAAGCAAAAGAAAGTGCTTCAAAACAAGTGGAAGCTATAAACACGAAATTATCAAGTTTATTGGATGAGCTTTCGGGTCCTGCTCCAGTTAGAACCCGTAGTTCCAGAGGCTCTGGCGATCAGGATGGAGCAATGTTGACGGCTAAAAATTTTCAATTAGGAAACTTGGGAAGCTCTGCTATTAAAGTACGTCGTTTCAAAAATCGTATGACGTTGACTAATGCTAAAGGAGAAAAGTTAACTGTCGATATAAAACCTTATTCAAATCAAACTACCTTTACCGTTGGGAATCAAACTTACTTGGTTAAAGAAGGTGTTCAAGATGTTGATCTTTCCAAAATTAATCCTATCGGAAACGATGCCTTCCTTAAGTTTTTTAATTTAGATATCAATGATGTTAAGTTAACAGATTTTCAATTTGTGTTTCCTCTTGATGATCCGCAGCGAATTTCTGACGCAAGTTTATTTCCAGCCAATAGAAATTGGCAGCCTAAACTTATGGCGCCAAAAATAAATACAGACACAGTTAAGACGGCCCGAGCAGCGGTTAAGGCGAATTCAAAGAAAGTAACAATGCCTTTTAATCAGCTTTTACATCTAGTGGCGGTTCTTGGTCAAAACAGCGTTCAGACCCGCAATGCGGAAGATTATAAAATAATTCAGCAGTTATTGAATAATTTGGTTGCATCAAATCAGTTCCCTGAATATAGAAATTTCTTGGTTGGGTTGTCCGATTATATTTTTCTTGGTTATGTAGGGATAGATTGGATTAAATGGATAAAGCTAAGCAAAGAAATTCAAGAAAAATTAACCAAAGGTGAAGAAAAAGGACTGGGTCGAACTAAAACTCTTTTTGAACTTTCCGTTGAGCCGACGAGACTGCCTGTTGATGATCCAGAAAATTGGGAAGTTGTTAGTATTAGGCCACTCGTAGATGAAGACGCTAAGTTTGTTTCTGAAGATCCCAATGATCCTATTTTTCAATTAGGCGACGCTGATCTTAAAGCTGGGCGAACTGGGAATATCCCAGTTGCTGGCGGATCAGCCACGACACCTAAAAAGGCTGGAATTCCTGCGCACAAAATGGTGCATCCAGCCTTTAAAGTTGTAGCTGAAAAAGATGGTGTTGAGTTACCAGATCCTATATGGATTAGTGTCATGGAAGCCAGGCTTGGTTTAATCTTGGGACAAAATCCGAATTCTTCGATTATCCCTGTCACAAGTGTCGCTGGTACTTCAGAAGGTGAGAGTGAAAGAAGCATACAAGAATTATTGCAGAAACGTTTTCCAGACGAAGTTGCCCGCGGACAAATTCAAACCGCTATTCAGCGGCAAGGATTAGTTTTAGATCCCCAAACAGGATATCCATTAAGGTCTAAAGATGGTCATATCGCTACAACCGCTGAAGACCATTTGTGGGCCTACTTAGCTGTTCTTGCAGAAAAAAACATGATTATAAATTTACTCCAGAATTCAAACGGGATTGTCTTTTTTGGCAATGGAGATAACGTCGTTAATTATGCTCGAGCTGGTATGCTTGGAGAAATTTTAAATGCGCGAAATAGCGACAACCCTATTGCTACGATTGGTCTAGGCGTTCCAACACCGGATCACAAAAAAGGTGGCATATTTGTTGAGACAACTTATCGTAATAAATTAGATCCAACTAAAGTTATAACGCAGAAAGAAATAAGAGAAATCAGCGAGTTTCCGACACGAAATAAGCAAACAGGTTACGACGCTATTGATTTATCATCTGATCAAGGTAGTCGTGTGTATCAGAGATTTGAACAGAATGGATTATTTATTGAAGATTTAATGAAAGACAAGAATGTCGTTGTCAACGCTGCCTTTTATGCACATGACATTCGATTAGTTGTGGCCAGATTATTTGGTAAAGATGAAAATAGTCTAAACTTAGTTGATGAATTGCGTCAAATAGATGATCAGACTTGGGCGGACAAAGTTTCAGAATTAGGAGAAAGAATTGTTGCTCAGATTAATACATCTAAAGAAGTTCCTAACGAATTAGGAGATAAAGAGCAAACAGTCAAAGGTGTTATAACGGTTCAAAAAGTTCAAGATTTGATTGTTAATGCCTTGGGGATTCTTAGTCAAGATGGTAAAAGCCCTAGAATGGAAATATTAAAGGGGGCAAAAGCAGATTATTTCTTGGATTATAAAGGAGTGAAAAAACAACCTTTAGATGAAGACGGAAATATTGTTGAAGATGCGCCAGCGGTTTTAGATATCGAAGGTAATCAAGTACGGTTTGCCCAAATTGTAAGAAACTTACAAGCCCAAGGGCATAAGCTTATGTTGGGAGGAGGAATGACTGTAGCGAGAGTCATCCCTGTTACTCTTGATGAAATCATTGTAGAAACAAAAAAAGTAGCCGCTGAACGCGAAGACAACGCGCTACTGTCGCAATCAGCATACGTCCAGAATCAAGTCACGGCGATTAATCTTAAATTAAGAAGTTTATTTCAGGCTCAAGGGGGTGTGGCAAGTATTCCAACCATTAAATTCACACCAACTTCTGAAACGACGGGGAAATTAGGTGAAGACGGATTCAGTGCTTCTTCTGTTAAGTCAACAATCTCTAAGGGGGTACAAATATTTGATTATCAAATTAATCCTGAATACTTTAATCCCGTCGAATTCTTCTATGATCTTGAAAAGCGCATTTCTTCCATTGATAAAAAGGGCGATATGCGTGAGTCTTGGATTCGTTTTAAAGCGCAATATATGCCCGTCATTGCTGCGGTGGGCGTCGGGCCTTCTAATCGAGGTGCCATTGAAGCCGCGATCGCGGAAGGATTTCGTGTCCATGCGTACGAAGGCGCAGTTAAATATGGCGGATTAGCTGAATATGGAATTTATTTAGAAAAAGATTGGGACATGAAAGATGGATATCGAGACGAGTATATTCCCGCTTTTGTTAACCATCCGAATGTTAACTATTACGGCAATATGAGAGTAGGGGAAGGTGATGATAGTGACATCACTTTCGATCAACTTCGTCAAATGGGTTATGCCGCAATTATTGCTGGACCTGGGGCTCAAAAACCAAAAGCGCATAAAATTACAAATGCGTATGCCTTTGAAAATAATGTTTACGAGGCCACAGATCTCACCTCTTCTTATAACGGCAATCCACGTTATCAATGGCTTAAACCTAAATTAGGAAGACGTCTGGCGATCATCGGCGCTGGAAACGTGGCGGTTGACGTCACCAATTATGCCATCCACAAAAAAGATTATAGAGTCGTTCAGCGATTTGTTGCTGGACTGACACCCGAACAATTTGATTTAATTAAAGCGGAGTTGGCAAAAGATAAAGTCAATGAGGATTTACTGCACCGGTTATCTTTTTATAAGCCTCCCGTTGGTCGCATGGTGCGTATGGATGAATTTACAGCCGCGTTAAATAAATTAGGGTTAACGGATATGGCTGCACGCTTGCAAGCAACCTGGGATCGTTCAACGGATCTGGAACAAACCGAAGAGGTCACTTGGCTTATCCGACGGGAACCACGGCATAAAAAATTTGATCCCATTGAGATGCTGACTTTAGCGGCGTACATTGACAGGGCCGATTTAGATGCAGAGCTAAACCGTATCTATCCTGACCAGGATGGGGTTGATCAATCAGAAAAACGTACACAAGCTTTGCGAGACTTTTTATATAAACAGGTCGATCCTTATTATGCGGATAAATATCAAGCAGATAGTTATATTAAAGAATTTGAAGCGGTGCTTGGAACAAAGACAGATAAGGCTAAGATTCGTTTTCGATTTCTATCAGAAGCGATTAAACTTGATGGCGATTTAGCTGCTAAAAAAATGGAGAAGATTGACCTTAACTGGGAAACGGGTGTGGAATTTGATTCGATGGTTCGTTCCATGGGAAATGAAACTGATGATGAA
This sequence comes from Candidatus Omnitrophota bacterium, assembly GCA_023247445.1. Taxonomy (GTDB): domain Bacteria; phylum Omnitrophota; class Gorgyraeia; order Zapsychrales; family Zapsychraceae; genus JAHFGL01. Next base: position 4,457 of record JAHFGL010000003.1, read on the forward strand.
ATCGGTTTACCGATGTCGGGCGGATTGGCTTCGGTAGAATTAGCAAAACCTTATGTTGATGAACGAAAAATACCCGAATCCCAATGGGGCGCGGAAGGGCTCAGGATAAAAGCACAAGTTCAGGCGGCGAAGTCATCAGGAGAAGCCGCTAAATGGTATCGAGGATTTAATTCAACATTAAAGAAAATTATTCCCGGATTATTTGAGATTGGTTGGTTTAGATCACCTAGTTATGGAAAAGTTGGACTAGCCAGACAAGATGGTCGAGAAGGATTTACGTTAGCTGTTTTACCATTTTTAAGAGGGGTTGTTCGTGATGCAAGGGATTTTAATTCACAAGATAGAACGCAGGAAGAATTAGGATTAACACAAGGTTTCACCCTTCCCTATACCACACGTGAAGGTTCAAAAGGTAAGCAACTAAAGACTCATCAAGATATTCTCCCTGCAGTTAATAATTTTATCGAAAATTTACAAGCCAAAGGTAAACGTGTTGTGGCCATCACCGAGCGAGGAAAAGAAAATTTAGTTACGGTGCAAGATATTCTTGAGCTTCAAACAGATTTATCTCAGCTTTATGCTGTTGAGCGTCTTTTAGGAATGCATGCTCGTTTTAATGAAGATATGTTTCGCATGATGGATTGGGCCAAAGCAGGTGGTTTACAAAATGGAAATACTCAAGAATTAATTGATAGCTTGATCGACAAGCCTTTGGATATGGAACTTGTCGACAACGCGATGTTTACTAAGGAACAGTTAACTAGGGCTTTAGAAAATGGAATGCCGTTTGATGATTTAAGAAGAAGTCTTGATCTTGATAAGCCAATTGAAGGGGAAGCAAAAATTCAAGCAGCTTTAGAAAATATTAAAGAAGACGATCTTTTTGAGTTGATTGAAGGGGAAATTACCAACGCCCGTGGCCGTGAATTGCTAAGAGCCGACTCACAGTTATTCTTAGGCGAAGGTTGTGCTCTTTTAGTTGCTGAAGTCGCAGATATCCAGCGCGAAGCCGTGAAGAAAGAAGAAGAAAAAATCGACGCTGCGATGCTTAGTGACGATGTGATTGAGAAAATTAAAGAAGGCGGATATCCAATAAAAATATTGCGCGAATTGGAATATACAATTTTGCTTAGCTTGTCTGTCTCAGCGGCAGAGGAACCTCTAGGAGAGAGAATACTCATTAACTATGGCAGCTTAAAAATAGTTCAGGATGCGATAAGTAAGAAAGAAATCCCTGGAACATCCAAAAAGGAAGTTCCTGGAACAGCTGTTACAGGTAAAAGTAACATCCAAAGTATTCTTAGTTCAGCCAGATTTAGAGACGTCAAACCATCCGTTAGAATCGATGGAGCTAAGATTGTTCCTCTAGAGCAGGCCGCGAATAGTTTAGCTAATGCCAGGGCTCCAGTTTTATTTCTCGCTAGAAATAAAGAAGGTTTAGAAGAATATTTCTTGTTTGCTAATGGTGCTTTCACTAATCCTGTGACACTACAACAAAACATAGTTGCGATCGGACAAGTGCGAGGCCGTAACCCGCAAGCCATTGCCGATGCCAAAGAAAATATTTTATTAGAGGCTAATGCGCTGGCTTTTAGTGCAGGTTTAGTAAACTTTGCTGACAGAAAAGTTGCGCTCTTAGGGCTTGCTGATATTGGATTAGATACTCTTCTTGCAAGAATGGTTTTTGAGTTTGAAAATTTACAGACTCTTAAAGCAAATCGCGCCACACAGCCAATAGATTTGCAAGAAGCTTATGCCCATCTTTATGCAACCATTGAAGCTATTGAGTCCATCACATCCGGTGTTACGAAAGCAGCGCAAGCGAAGCTCGCAGTAAACGAAGTGTTGACGTTTGGAATGATGAGTGATAGTGAACGTAGTGCTTTGCTTGATCAATTAGCTAATCTTGAAAAGTCAAGCCGTCCTAACCTTGCTAGAAGCAGACAAAAATTTATGTATGGATATGATGAACAGGTAGCCCCTTTCACAACGGTTTACGATACATTAATTTCGTGGCGCATTTTTGGTCCTTCAATGAATAAGGCTGGGATAAAAGAAGCCCTCCTTGAAGCGGCACGTGCTGAAAATTGGTATACAGAAGAATATGAAGAGGGACTTAGTAATATTCTCGATGCCGCGATGCTGAGTTTAAATTCGGAAGCGCAGAAGGTTAGCGAACTGTTTAAAGGTGTTGATGCCAACGAAATCAAAAAACTTTTGCTTACATCCGTTCGAGATCGTCAGACATTGTTAGATGCTGTTGATCAATTGGCCGCTGCAAGAAATGTGTCAGAAGATGGGAGAGAATATTTATCGAAACGATTGAATTTTAATATTAATGAAGCGCTTGAAGAAGATGGCAAAGTTAATTTTAGTGAAATATATAGAGTTTTGGCAGAAGACAATCTAGCGCCAAAAGTAATTAATTCTCTTCGAGAAGATATCAATGAGATTATTCTACGCGAGGTGAGTGGCGTTACGTTTATCAATAAGTTAGCCAAAGCGGCACAGCTTACGCCGCAGCAAGCTTTTGAGAAATTACAAAAAACAGATCTTCTTCCGCCGATTGTTGGTCAGTGGTTACGATTTGCTGCAACAACAGAAACATTGGGTAGCATTGTAAAATCGCTTAACGCTCAACCAGCGGGCGTTTCCGTTGTGGCCAGTGTTGCCCTTCGAAATGCTGTCGCGGCGCTTCAACCAAAACTACAAGATGGAACTTCTACAGCGGCAGATGTCGATGCTGTTTTTCAAGGATTGACGACGGTTGGTTCAGAAGCCACCACAGATTATTATCAAAATCGTATTAAAGAATTTACTCTCGCGCTCAAAGACAACGCAATGGTAACGATGACGCCTGAGCAGAGACAATTGATTGAGGCTTTAGTAAGCGCAAGCCCAGGGAGTCAAAAAGATGTTCTCCCTATTTTGCAATCAAGAAAGGTTCAACCACTTGATCCATCTGAAAACCTGGACAAATTTATTTTACATCATCAAGGACCAATTCTTGATCTTCGGGGCGGAATCGTTTTTGATAGTACGATGAAATCAAAAGCCTTAAGTTGGTTTGCATTACAAGATAGAAAGAAAATGCAGGCTTATTACAACGAGGATTTAAAGGTTCTTGTCATCGACACAGATGTTCTTCAAACCATTTCTGAAAGCACTAAATTTAAACTTGCTCCTAATCTTGTTATTGGGCAGCTCAACTTGGGTAAGAAGTTTTCTAAAAAGTCAGAGATTGTCTTGAGAACCTTGAATAAGAGTATCTTGATGAGGGATAAAGCAGGAAATGTGCGCTTTATTACGGATATGGATATGGTCCCATTATTAACAGATAATTCAACGGTTTGGCTAGTCGCTGATGGAGCGATTTTTATTCCTGATCAAGCGATGTTAACGCAAGAGCGGGCAGGTGAAGTTTTTGATGTCATGTATATGAACAAAGATATTAATCCCATTCTTGATAGTTACCATTTTGAAAGGTTTGCTAATCCCGAAACAGTAAGATCAGTTGCAATTAAAATTTTACAAGAAATATCAGAAGAAGCGGCCAACGCAATTGTCAATAAGCCTATCAATAATCTTGGATTAATAACAGGAATTGCTTCGACACTCGTTACAGAATTAATTAAAACATCGAGAAGACAACGTTCTCTTGAAGAGACAGCTGATGTTGAGAGACCTGATTTAGCGCTGCTCACTTTAAATGAGTCTGGGAAAGAACTTATTAATAATCTTAATAAGTTTTCGCCGACACTTTATCCATATCAAGGGGATTCGACGATAGCCGCACTCAGACAAGCGGCCGCCCAAATTGGATTTGATTTAAGAACGGATGCCCAAGTAGATGCTGCTTATGCCCGGCTTGATCAGAATATACAGAACTTTATTGATGCCCAAGTAAAGCGTTTAGGACGACAGCGCGGGGAAATCATGGCCGAGATTAGTTATGGGGCCTTAGATAAAGTTGATACAGAATACGTTGATGAATTAAGTAATCGGATGGATCGATCGGACGCCTTAGCCGATTTAGGCGAATCTTATTTTAACGTCGAGCAACGCAAACTGTTTCTAAAATATATCAATAATCTTTTTTTGATGGGACCCAATGGCGCTGGAAAAGGAACGGTCACCGCTTTATTTACCCAAATGGGATTGGCGGTGCCAGAAGCAGCCGATCGATTTGTCCCACTGTCAACAGGCGATTATGTCGTTGGAACACTTGCGGCCAAGAAGGCTATGGAAGAAGCACGCGAAAAGGTTAAGAAGGCCATAGAAGAAGCAGCAGATGCCGCTGCAAAAGTGGCCATAGAACAAGCAGCTTACAATTCTATTGATCCAAAATTGAAGAAATTCCGTCCATATGTTGAGTTAATAACGCCAGAAGATGCTCAATTAAATATTGATGGCAAACTGATAACTCTTACGACAATCGTTAACATTGTTAATAGTGCTTTTGATAAAGATCCGCAATTAAAGATTACTTCACGACTTTTGTTTGATGGGTTTCCGCGAACGCAAGAGCAGTGGGGGATCGTTCCAGATTTGATGAACGGCCGTCTGTTACAAAATGTTTTGTTTATCAATTTAGTTGGTCTTACGCCTGAGATTATCCGTGAACGTTCTCGTGTTAGACGTGAAAAAGCCTTGAAAGGCGAAGGAATTTTGCGCCCGGATGATGAACCTAAAAAAGTTGATGAACGAATTAAGGTGTTTGCTGATGTGATTGCCCCAATGATTGATCAAATTGTTCAAGAGCAAGGCAACAAAGTTATCGCGGTTAATGGGGGAACACAGGGTATTGTTGATGTTCGCAAGGAAGCAGTACGACTCATTATGGAAAATGTAGCACAGCGTGCGGCTGAAACGGAAACCACCACGACCCAAACCCGAGGCGATAGAAAAAATGGCGACGAAGCGTTGTTGGCGGATCCGCTGGGCAAGCACGTTACAGACATGGTTCAGGTTTTAGCTGATCGAGGTTTTAAGGTTAGCGCGCGGGAAGTTGTTTCTGCTTTTAATGCCAGTTTAAATAAATCCAGAATGCTTAATGATATCGCTGAAACAGTTGGGATTAGTCCAGCGGCGGCTTTAAAGAATATGAAAGAAGCGGGGCTTATTACAGAAGCGGTAGATGATTTCACACTGACCGATAATTTTTATACAACGGATGTGATCGGTAAATTAGTTGAGATTCAAAAAAGATCTTCAAGCGACCGCGAAGAAGTTCGTACACTTGTTGACTCTCCAGCACGACGTTTTGAACGCATTATTTTAAGCACAGTGGATGTTGTTGCGTTCTTCTCTCAAATAGTTGAATTGGGCGAAGGAACGATGTCCGCGAGGGATATTGTTAATATCCTTCGAACTAAAAAAGTTATGCCTGTTTTAGCGGCCAAATGGAGAATGAAAATTGCACTTAGTAATCCACGTAATCTTAATACAACTTTTAATCCAAACACATTTGTTAATCAAGGCGCCACCAATTTAGATGTATATAAACGTGATGGTATTAATGTGAGCTTTAATGTCCCTGAAGGTTTGGCCGTTGATCAAGAACAGCAAGAGGCGGTCAAAGAATATCTTGATGTTATGCGTGAAGAAATGTCGTTGGGTGGATTTAATTATCGTGGGACAGGAACCGAAAAATCCGTCATGGATTATTTTGAACAAGTATTTGCTAAAGAGTGGTTTGGAAAAATAAAAGGTTTTATCAAAGATCAATTTGATGGTGGAAAGAAGTTAAAAGTTATCATTACCAATGGTATCGGTGCCAACGATCAATTTATGTGGTCACTGGTTGAGATGTATAACCGCAATAAAAAAGAAAGCGATCCTTATTGGTATCATGTGGTCACCGCCCGTGATATGAAAAGAGTAAATGCTGATTTAAGAAAACGCGGATTAGCGATTACATCTGAAAACACGTTAGAGATCGACATTTCTCGTTCAGGAAGTACGTGGGAAGGGGTTGAGGTTGCCGCTCGTAATAAAGCGATTCGTAAACGTATTGTTATCGCTAACGGCGGAGCGTTAAAAGCTATCGGAGATAAAATTGAAAGCGAATCAGTTGGCTCGACGTTAACGATTCATATTCCCCCTGACATCGGCGGACGCAACATGCACCGCAAAACACCTATTTACTATACGGCTCAAGCGGTCGTTGGAATGTTTTTACCTTCAATGGATGCGGACTTTTTTGCCCAATACAATCATGAATATGATGTGGCCAACGGTTTTGATCAGTCAGGAAGTTTAGCCACAGCCTCTGGACAATTTTTACATTCTTTGATGATGCTGCGCGGAATTGACAAGGTGGCCTTTATTAGTAATTCAAAACAATTGGGATTAATTGGAACAGAACTTCGTCAATATTTTATGGAAGGAAGTAATAAGGAAGATGTCATTTCTTGGGGTGAACACGATTTATCAACAGAAGATCCGAACACAAAATCAGAACCAGAATATGTGTTGCGTAATTTAGCTAATAGTCCTGCAGGGCAACAGACAATGGGGATTGTGATTTTAGATAAAGCCGCTGCTAATTATCAAGACGATTTAAGAAGAGTCACAGAACTCCAAGCTACAATGCCAGCGATTGTCTTTACCATCGATAGCCGTTTGGGTGGATCAGAATTTAGTGGACTTCTTCCTCAACAGCAGGCCGCTTTCGATATTCTTTGGACAGATTTTATTACAACATTAACGACGTTTTTAGGTGTTGATGCTAATTCTAATCCTAATGTGAAGGTTGTTCGTGGGATGACAAAGGAATATGTAAAAACATCAGGTGAAACGGCACAACGTTATGCCGCTGATCCTGTTGGCCGCAAAGAAGCTGTGATGCTTGTTAGTCTTGGAACGCCAGGAACAGATGAAAGTTCTGCCATTGGGACTTCAGATAAACAATTAGCCGTTAAGACGATAGAACAAGCACAGGAGCGTGGTCGAGAATTAGCGCAACAAGTAGGAAAGAAAGTCTCTCTTTCTGGCCGCAATCGTTTAAATATTTTTGTTGGAACCGACGAGCTTAGAGGTTTCGCGCGCGACAAACGTAATGAACTTTATGATACAGAATTGCTTAGAAGATTTGGTATTACAACACAGACAGCCGTTTATCCGCAAGAAGCTCATAAAGGCCACGAGGCGACACTTGCTTATCGAAAACCAAGCGAGATCGCTGCTGGGCAAAAGCCGCTTTTAGCCAACTTAACACTGGCGAATTTCTTTTTAAATCAGCGCAATTTAGGAGACGATCCTTATTACAATACACCATTTGAGAATACGACGGGAATGCCGGATTATGACAATGTCAATGGAGCGACGGTTCATCAGACTAATGACTCGATGACATTTCCAAATATCCAGCGTGCTGCTCAAGTGGCTCCCGTTGTTCTTCTGGAATTTGAAAATGATACCGATGAGGTTCGCAGGCTTATGAGTGCTTTCATCGATAGCTTTACCGCTGAGATGGATAAAATTTTTTCATCGGAAGATCAAGCTCAGGTTCAGACAGGAGCTGAGGACGACAACGCGCTGTTGGCGGATGCTGTTAATGAAATTGCGCGCAACAACGGATTGAAACAAGAGTGGGTTGCTCAAAGATTGGCTTCCAGAGTTATGTCGAGAGATTTTATTATTGCGCTTGCCAGAAGACTCGGTGATCAGCCCAACCATGTTTTAAAGAAAATGAAAGCCCTAAAGGTTGTCAATAATCCGAAAATAGATAATTTAGAATTTGAATCTTTACCTACGAATTTGTTTACAGATCCAGATGTATTAGCAGAGCTATTAAAAGAATTAAATAAAGATGCTGACGCAAAAATAAATTCAGAAAATCTTGTGGACACACTTTTTCAAACTATTAATTCTGATTCTTTAGTAAGCGATGCGAGTGCGTCAGGAGCTGTTGATGCAGAAAAATTGGCTAAGGAAGTATCGAACCGTCAAGAGCTCGCTGCAGCGAAAGATCGTCACACCGTTGAAAGATGGGAAGTAGAGGCTAAGGTAAAGGGATTCGCTAGTCTCACAAAATATGTTTTGGATTTGCCTGCGGATGGCCCTGTCGTTCCAGAAGCTGTATTAAAAGTTACGAAGGTTGATGGACATTTTATTTTAACAAAACGACAAGAAGCTAAGTTAAAACAGATAAGAGCTCATCATGCACGTAATATTACCATGCAGGCTGCCGCCGAGATTTCGGCACGCAAGATCCCGCATCGTGAAGTTGATATTAATGCAATTGTTAAAGCCACAGATATAGATGTAAATACTAAAAAACAAAGGCTTATCGACTTTTTTATGGAATTGGCTAAAACAACAGAGAACATTTATATCATTAAGGATATGCTTGAAATTTTAGGGATGAGAGGAAATGAGGGTTCAATTGAAACTGCCATCGATAAATTAACACAACAGAAGGAGCAGCATCCTGAAGATAAAGGGTGGATTGAAAAGAAAATTGCTTTGATTAAGAAATTTCAAGGGAAAGGAACTTCAGAATTTTCTAAAGATGAAATTAAAGCCATGGCGCAGGCGCTTAAAGACACTGCCGACGCATTTGGCATGATTATCATTCAGCGAACGGCTGTGCGTTCAGGTGTTATTTTTGTGACCAAGGTAACGGAAGGTCAAGGTTTGGGTGGACGTGACGATGTGCCCATGGCCTTTAAAGTTGGGCAAGTTTATCTTCCCAAATACCTTGAGGGTGAAAGAGCGGATATTGAAAAAGCTGTTAAAAATGGTGAGGAATATTTTGTTAGCAAGCTTGGGACAGTACATCTAATTGCCCACAAGAATATTGACGTGGTTGAAGGGACCAATGAAACAGTTGGTAAAGCTTCACTATTAAATGATATGGGAAAATGGGGCTTTGTTGAACGCAATAAAGCCGGTGGGATCAGCAGCTTGACGATGGGTCCGGGGGTAAAAAATTTAGGCAATGCCCCGGATGCTTACGTTCATCAACTTTTTACTAACTTTGGCCGATTTGCCGATGATTTCAGGGCCAGAGCGACTACAAAATATTCAGATGCAGAGGGAAATCCATACCTATTAACGGATGTTGATCTTTATGCTACGCATCCCGAAGCGATTCTTGAATATTATCAGTTTGTGGCTGAGACACATTTAAGAGAAGCTAATCCTGATTTAGATGAAGAATTAAGAGGTGTTCACACGCAAGAAAGGGCGAACGAAATTATAGAAGAAAGATTAGGTAACGGTAAGCTCACGGAAGCCATTTTAAATTTACAAGAAGAAATTGTGATTATGGGTCGATCAAGAGAAACAGCGTTTATTAAAGCTTTAGCGGCTTTAGAAGAGGCGGTCCCAGGACTCGAGGTCGTCTTGGATGGAGATTGGAGCGAAGCTAAGGAAGCGTGGAAAGATTTACCAATTGTTAAGAAAGCGCCTAAAGATATTTCAAAACAAAAAGGGGTTATTAAGATCACGATTATTAAAGACGGTACGGTAACGCATGGTTTAAAGGCGGGCATGACCTCTGAAATTTTTAAGAAGGCTACTGGGGTTGAATATGGATGGCATCAAACGACGTTAACTGTCGGTGGATCAGCTGAAGGATATATGAATCTAGCGATGGCTAGAGTTTTAAAGAAATTTGGTGCGGTTGGATTTTTTAAGACACTTAGTGCCTTTGTCGGTGTAAATGAAACTGGTGAAGTGATGCTGGATCTCTCTCGGGGAAAAATGTTTCGAGACAACGAAATTGCCAAATTTAATAGTATTGGATTAGATGAGAAAAGAGTTTCGGGGATTTTAGCAGGAACAGAGGCATTTGATTTGGACTCGGTTCAAGGGGATGTCTTCGGTTCTTTTGGATTTATCACTGATAATCAAGTTTTTCAGATGGAAGCGCCAAAAGAAGACGGCGATGATATTGTTGTCCGCGGTTTAGTCATGAGTTTGGAGAATGGAAGAATTAAAGTTGAGATGGTTGAGGGGCGAGGGAATAGAAACAAACTATTGCAGGAAGATGATGAAGATGTTTTGGTCTATTCAGTTGTTGGCGATGGTTTTTACGCCGACGAAGCGCTTGTGACAACGAAACCAAGTGAAACAATGCAAGAATTTGAAGCTGCTTCTGCACCAGATAAGAAGACGAATTTAGGAGAGAAGAAGTACGGTGGTATCAATCTTAATCCGGCGCTACTTGATCTTCAGATCAAACGCGATGGGCAGGGGATTCCACTACCGATGAATCAACAGCCGATTGAAAATATGCATATTGAAGGATTTTTACCGGTCTTTATTAAACTCACGACGATTACCGATTTGCCGCTGATGCTAGGAATTAATATTCCGGCAGACAAGAAAGATGACGAGAAGACTGATATTAGTTTCAATGTAAGTAGCTTGCCGGTTGAGTATCGTGAAGAGTTTTTGGCGAAAGAGTTGGAGTTGGTGGAAGTGTAGTTAGGGTATTAGGTGATTTGGTGATTAGGGACAGGGGATTAGGTTAGTAGGATATTAGGGACTGAGAGTTAGCGGATTAGGGAATTAGGGACTGAAAGGTTGCAAGAAAGGAGGATAGTGATGCCTACGTTTAAAGATTTATGGATTTGGAAAGAATCTCATCAATTAATGCTTGAGATCCACGAGTTAGCTAAGAAGTTACCTGCCGAAGAAAAATTCAGAAAACGAGATCAAATAGAAAGATCATCTTCTTCCATCGCTGATAATATTGCCGAAGGTTACGCGGCGTATTATTACAATGATAAGATAAAAACTTTCTACATTGCGCGTAAAGAAGTAGCAGAGACTCAAAATCACATTGAGGCTTTGGTAGGAAAGAATTATTTGGATAGAAAACAAGCTGATCTTTGGATTAATCAATATAATCGAATAATTGCTGGTATTAATGGGTTAGTTGCTTATATTCGCGATAAAAGTCGAAGTGAAGCGCAAAAGAAAAGGTAATTTGGTTATTGGGTCCATCGACGTCCCTATTCCCCTAATAATCTAATCACCAGTCCCTATTCACCCAATAACCTAATATCCTTTTTCCATTCTTTCTCCTAAAAAAATCCTTCCCTATCCCGTTCCTTAATGCTATCTTATTTTTTGAAAACTCCCTGCAATTTTATTTATTCTTCGTCATTCTGAGCGATAGCGCACTGACTTTTCCATATTTATATTTAGATGAAGTCAGTACGTACCAACTTCATCTAAAACTATTAAGGAAAGTTGGTGCGAAGAATCTCCTGAGATCCTTCGGCTTTGCCTCAGGATGACGAAAAATAAGAATTAATATATTAAGGCATTGATGTTGTTTGCGCAAAACTCCAAAGATTCTTCATCCCCGTTTTCCCTTCCTGTTTTATTCTTCATCACGTTTCTCTTATGGATCTTTGCTTTTAAGGATTTTGTTTTTGACAAGATCACGCTAAGCTCGGATGCCTTGGCCTATTATGAACATTTTAAGGTTTTTACTGATGGTCTAAGGCGCGGGGTTTTCCCAATGTGGGATCCAACCTGGATCACAGGCATTCCAGAAGAATTCTTTTTGCGTCGGATGGGATCATTTAATCCCTTTATTTGGATTATTATTATATTTAATAAAATTGGAATTCCTTACAACATTGCCTATCTTCTTTTCTTAAGTTGTTATTATTTTTTTGGCATGGTCGGATTCTATTTATTAGCCAAACGCATAATAAAAGATTCTGCCATCGCTTTCTTGGCATATCTACTTCTGATGTTTTCTTCGCTGGGGACAAGAATGTTTGATTCCTATATTCTCCTTACCTTTGTCCCGATGGTCTGGTTTTTTTTCTTCTGCGTTGCCTTTTGTCAAAATCCGCAGCGGTTTTATTTCTTGGGCCTTATTTTTAGTCTGATGATTTTGTTTACAACCTACATCCCATTTTATTTTATAACTATCTTTTTAACATTCTTGATTTCTTTGGTGATCTTGTATTTTGCGCAATTAAAAGAGATCGCCGCAAAAGCGTTGTTTTTTATAAAGGGGAACAAAGGTTTTGTTATTTTGTGCTGTTTGTTCTTTTTCATATCTCTTTGGCCGGGCTGTTTATTTTATAAAGAAGCGCAGAAGGGGGAGATGGTATTTTTTGAGCGGCATTCGACCTCGAGCGTTTCAAACCAGGTCAGCGTTGGCATTGAAACTGTCACAAGCTGGGGAATCGAGGAAGATATTGCTTACGCGAGCGCCTTCACCGATTTGAAACGATTTAAGTTTGCCATTCTTTATATATCCTTTTTTGCCTATTTGATTTTTCTTTTGGGCATTATTACTGATGTTAACAGAAAAATTCTGTTTCTTTTTGTCTGGGCGGGCCTGCTTATTCTAATAACGACGCCGCGTCTTAGTGGGATTTATGATTATCTTTATCAACATGTTTTCTATTTTAAATATTTCCGGAATCTTCATTTCTTCCTGTGGCTAGTTTTACTTCCCATATTTATTCTTTTTTTATCTGGGCAATTAAAAAATTTATTATCTTTTCAACCTAAGACCAAAACCGGTCGAATTGGTTTTTTAACATTTATTACGTTAGTCCATGCTGGTTTTCTCTACTTTATCTATTCTCAGGGAAGCAATATCGCCAGCTCTTATGCAGTTGTCATTTTAAGTTGGTTGTTTCTAACGTTATATTTCTTGGGGCGGATTAAAACGTGTTATTTGCCCATTATATTTTTGGTCATTGTGATTATCCAGCCGCTGGAGGTTTATCATTATTTATCGCGCAACTCTATCCCCAAGGTTAAAAGTTTTAAACATGTGTATGAATCTGATTATTTGTTTCCCAGGATGATACAAACTGAAAATAAATTGATAGAAATGAAGCAAAGTTTTGCCCAGGAGATAAAGGGATTATCTCACTATGCTGAAAATAAAACGTCCAATTCTTACATTGGACTTAAGTGGATGAATCTTTTTAAGAATAATTTGAATTTAAAGATATTTGATGAATACTCGGCCTATAAGATTGTTCTTTATGATCATGTCGAATGGATGAAAGATGACCAAGTTGATTTTGAGCGTCTGGGTAAGGCTATTGCCAACAGCGAAAACGTTGCGTTTATTTCTGAGTCGCCTCAGAAAGAGGGAGTGGGTGCTTTAGGATCATCAGCGCAAATTATTACAGCTGAATCTAAGGAGGTAAAGATTTTGAAATATGATTTTAATGACGTGATATTAAAAACTAATCTCAATAAAGAGAAATTTTTAGTTTATAACGATAGCTATCATAGTGGTTGGCATGTGTTTATCGATGGGAAAGAGGCGCCCTTATTTCGAACGAATGTTGCCTTTAAAGGTGTTTGGGTGCCCGCGGGAGAACATCAGGTATGGTTTCGCTTTGGCACAGCGCTTGATTATTTTCGAAATTATTTTCTTCTTATGATGTTTTATGCCGTTTTTATTTATTTATTATTTCTGGGAAAGAATTTGTATTCTCAAAAAGTGATTAATTAATGATCAAATTTTTCTCGTTTATAACTCGAAAAGTATTTTTTCTCTACATTGTAATCTTTTTTATCGCTTATCGTTTTTTGGATTATCAAAGCGTATTTGAGATTAGTCGGTTGAAAACCTTGAACCGGCTTGTGCCGCCGTCTTTTAGTGGTCTTGTCCAATATAGTCAGGGCACAGAACAGTTAAAGAAAGAGGACTTAGAAAGTTATTTGTATTATTTTAATAAAGTCATAGAATATGTTCCCTATGAGTCAGACCTGGCGGATGCGTATGGCATGTTGGGATTTTGTTACTATGCCAAGGGAGAGCCGCACAAGGCGATTGATTTTTACAAAAAAGCCATCGGTCTTAATCCGCATTTCTTTTGGTTTCACTATAACCTTGGTCTTATTTATTACAAACAAGGCCGTTATAAGGAAGCGATGGATAGTTTGGATCATGCTATTTCTTCAAATCCGGGAGTTATTGTTGAAGTACTGAAAACATCCAGGATTTACCGCCAGGTTATGGAGTTATCAAAGTATTCTACGCAAAACATGGACATTGGATTAAAGACAGTTTATCGCAATGCTTATTTGCTTTTGATTACGATGCATGATGCTCGTAAAGATTATCCAAAGATGTTTGATTATGCCGGTGTTGCTATTGAGGTGAAGCTAGATGATGACGGTTTATTTTATTTTTATCAGGGATTGGCAGCCTATCGTTTGAAATCATATAATAATGCGATTTTTGCTCTACAGGAAAGTCTTCGCCGAAACCAAAACAATGCCGACACTTTTTATTATTTTGGTTTATCATTAGATGCTGTTGGGAAAAAAGATTATGCGCAGGCCTTTTTGAAGCAAGCCGAGGTGAGAAGAAGAGTTACCCAGGGGTATTCGTTTGACCCACAGAAGGTTAATTTAAAAATATTTTGATTGTATGACTAAATATCTAAGAAAAGTTAAACAGTTTTTTCGTTTGGACAACATTGCTTTCTTGCTGTGTCTGGCGTTTTTGATTTGGTTTTATGCTTTCCGAGGATTTTTGTTAGATAAATTGACACTCACCTCGGATGCCATGGCCTATTATGATCATTTTAAATTTTTTGCCGATGCTTTAAAGCGTGGGGTGTATCCTTTATGGGATCCAACCTTTGAGCATGGGATCCCGGTCGAGTTTTTCTTGCGTCGGATAGGTTCTTTTAATCCACTCATTCTTTTCCCATTTCTTCTTAATAAGCTTGGGATACCTCATGTTTTATCGTATTTATTTTTCTTAGGATTTTATTATTTCTTAGGGATGATTGGGTTTTATTTAATTGCCAAGAAAATCTTTAAGAATCCCGCGGTCGCCTTTGTTGCTTGTTTACTTCTTATGTTTTCTTCACTGGGGACTCGCCTATTTGATTCGTATATCTTGTTAACGTTTATTCCCATGGTATGGTTTTTTTATTTTTGCGTGTCATTTTTTGATAGGCCGCAACGATTTTATTTTATCGGCATGATTTTTACGCTAATGATTTTGTTTGTAACGTATATTCCGTTTTATTTTATTACCATTTTGGGGGCTTTTCTTATTTTGTTTGGTATCTTTTATTTTTCTCATCTTGCCAGCGTTATTAATCGTGTGAAAGAATTCTTTAAAGGTAACCGCATCTTTGGTGCCTTGTGTCTTTTAGCTTTTTTAATATCGTTATGGCCAGGATATGCGTTTTATAAAGAAACGAAAGCAGGCGGGCCCGATGCAACCTTGGGAGATAACACAGCGGAGTTTATTTTGCCGGAACGACATGCGACATCCACCTCAGATAGTCAGATCGGGGTCGGGATCTCAACAAGTACGTCCTGGGGTATAGAAGAAGATTTGGCCTATAGTCAACACTTTCGAGATTATAAAGAAATTGGATTTGCGGTTGTGTATATCCCCATATATGCCTTTATTTTGTTTTGGATTGGGGCTTTTGCAACAACCCAGAGAAATTTTTTCCTTCTCTTTGGGTGGGGGTGTCTTTTGTTATTTATGACGACCCCGCGGATTACGGGTCTTTATGAATTCTTGTATGACCATGTTTTTTATTTTAAATATTTTAGAAACTTACATTTCTTCCTTTGGCTGATTTTGCTACCGCTTTTTATTCTTGTCTTGGCCCAACAATTAAAGAGTTTCTTAAATTTTAAACCACAACGACAAGCCCAGCGGCATGGATTGTTGGCTTTTCTTGCCGTGATCCATATCGGTTTTGCAATCTTGGCCTATCTTCAAGGGCAAAATATTGTGTCAACGTATGCCGTTATCGGATTAAGCTTCGGGGTTTTGGTGGCGCATGTCTACGGATGGCTTAATCCCCGTTATTTACCTGCGTTATTTTTGCTTCTGGTGGTTACTCAACCCCTCGAGGTTTATCATTATTTGAGTAAGAACGCGGTTATTAAAGAATATAAATATCGATACGATGAGCCAAATTATTATTTGTCTTTAGGAGCTCAATACAACGATAAAGATCTGTTTAAAGTTCAAGCTGAGAATAAGGATTTAGTAGGGAATATTGATCAGGTTGTTGATAAGAAGTCAACGCGATCTTATATCAATGTTAAATGGAAAAGTTTCCTTGAGGAAAATTTAAATTCCACCGTTTATGGGAATTATATGCTTTGTAAAGCACTTCTCTATGATCATGTTGAGTGGATTGATGATGATCATATGGATTTAGAACGTATCGGTAAGGCTTTTCAGAAATTAGAGAATACAGTCTTTGTGTCTGTTGGCAAGGGAGAGCACCCTCAGGAAGAAGGGGCTATAAAATCTGGATCCAAACCAGAGATTCTTACGAAGGATTCAAAGAATCTCCAGATTTTAGAATCTGATTTTAATCATTTTAAAATTAAAGTTCGTTCAGATCGGCCCAAATTTCTTGTTTATAACGACAGTTATCATAGCGAATGGCAGGTTTTTGTTAATGGCCAGAAAATGCCGTTATATCGAGCGAATATAGCCTTTAAAGGTGTTTGGGTCCCCGCTGGTGAGAGTGTTGTTTATTTTCGTTATGGCTCGCCGACACGTTATTTTAGAAATTATTTGCTACTAGCGGTATTTTATAGCATGTTTATTTATTTGCTGCTGTTATGGTATCAATTTTATAGAAAAAAATCCGGAGTAATCCATCCTCATGAAGTTTAAACCACAAATCAAATGGTTATTATTTCTTAATAGGGCGATTATTTTTTATCTTCTTTTATTTGTTGTCCTGGCGGTTTCTCTAAATCAAACCAGAACAAAATTAAAAGTTAATCTCTTGGCCCTTAATCGTTTAATGCCGTCTTTTGATTATTTGGTTAGCTTTGAGGCAGGCGCGGCGCCTTTTAAGGCCAGTGAATTTGATAAATATGTCGACTACTATGAAAATTTTGTTAAATTCGTCCAGGATAGGCCAGAGGCGTATACGATGCTTGGGTTTTGTTATTATCATATGGGAAAAACAAAGAAGGCGATTTCATTTTATGAAAAGGCGATTAAGTTAGATCCTGATTATTTTTGGCCTTATTACAATTTAGGATTAATTTATTTTAAAGAAGGGGATTTTGCGGGGGCAGTTAATTATCTTGGTAAGGCGGTTGATATCAGCCCAGATTATTCTTTCAAACTTGTCCGCAATTCAAAACTTTATCGTCCCATTCAAGCGGTCAGTAGTGTTAATTCAGATTTTAAAGCTTTAAAAAAGATGAAGGTTTACTACACCTATTCTTATAATCTTTTGATTCTAAGTTATATTCAGATGGGAAATTTTCAGAAGGCTTTTGAGGCGGCCAATTTTGGGATTAATTCTAATTTTGGTCATCAAGATTTTCTTCATTATTATGCAGGGTTAGCCAATTTAAAAATGGGAAACCCTAAATTAGCCATTGTTTATTTTAGAGAATGTATAAACAAGAATAAGAATTATGTTGATGCTTACAAAGGGTTAGCCCAGGCGCTTATCGCGATGGGAGAAAAAGAGCGGGCGAAAGAGGTGACCAATGCGACCCCATTTCTATCCAAAGAAAATCCACAAGATATGTTTGACCCAAAGTTAATAAGGTTACAACTTTTTTAAAATCGCTGCATGAATCTAAAAGAAAAAGTTTTCTCCAAATTCCCCGTATGGTGTTTTATCGTTTTTGCTGCGATGTGCCTTCTTCATTATTTTTCCCTGCGGCCGTTATGGCTTGATGAACAATTCATTTTAAATAACATTCAAGATTATAATTATGTCCAAGTTTTTGGTCCTTTAAAGAATCTGCAGGCTTTTCCCCGGGTTTATTTGGTTGTAGTCAAAGCTTTTTCACAGGCATTTGATTATCATTTGCTTTCACTGCGGTTTTTTTCTTTGGTTTTTATGCTGGGCGCTTTTGTAATCTGGATAAAGCTGTATCAACGCCAGTGGCAAGACAAGGTGGGGATATTTTTATCGATATTATCTTTTACCGTTAGTTATCAATTGGTCTATTATTCTGCTGAACTCAAACCTTATTCGATGGATGTTTTAGCGGTTGGATTATTTTGTTTGTTTTTTTACTATCAACAACAATTTGTTAGTAAGAGTCCAACAGCTTGGCTGTATTGTACGAGCATTCTTTTACCTTTCTTGATTTTCTTTTCCTATGCGGGTTGTTTCGTGTTTTGGATGGTCGGTTATAATTTTATAATTCTTATCCGAGATAACAAAAAGTTGATTCCCGTTTTTCTGGTCAATGCCGCTGTGTCTTTATTGTGCCTGGCCCTTCTTTATTTTATCGATTTAAGGCATGGCATGTATATGAACGGGTTTTATCAGTATTGGAAAAATTATTTTTTAGGCATAAATTCTTTTACGGCCTTTATAACTCCGTTTGGCGAGGCCTTAAAAGAAATTGGAACATGGTGGTATGGCAATACTAAGTTATTAATCCGCATGGCAACCCCGTTTTTGCCTTTATTGGTATTTTCTTTGGCGAAATATGGCTTTGGCGGATGGAAGAAAAATGGCTGGGGAATTTTTACGATCCCGCGGATGTTTGGTGTTCTTTTTGTGGAATTGATCATTTTAAGCATTTGCCACAAATATCCTTTTACCGGTGATCGCATCACATTATTTCTGGCGCCATTTGTTTTTTATATGATTGTTAAAGGGATTGATAGCTTACGGAAGATTAAGATTCTTCATGCCATTTGCTTTGGGTATTATTTATTTTTTCTGGGCGTTTGTTTGGTTAGCAGCTTTCTCCATTATCTGAGTCTTTACAAACAGTAGTCTAACCATGTCTGCACGATTATTTTTTCGATTTATTTTAATCATTATCCTTCCTGGAGTATTAGCTTTTATTCTAACAACGCTGATTTGTTCCTCACAAAACACATTGGCCCATAATGGTCGATGGATTTCTACTAAAACAACTTTGCAAAAACCAGTTTCAGGTGCATTTACTTTTTTGACGACGCGTCAGGCTTTAGCCAAGAACCGATTGAATCTTGGCGCCTGGCATGGATATCAAGAAGTCATTTACAAAGATCCACTTTCTATTAAGGATATTTCTTTTGATGTCTATTATCCAATGCCGAGTTATTTGACATTTATTTTTAATAAGGATTCTTCGGGGTTTGACGGCATTCGTTTAAGTGCGCATCCTATTTTTAAGAATATTTATTTAAAGTCGGATGAAACTGGCCAATTTTTGAAGAAGATGAATCTTCCGATGGATTCCTTGGCGCTTCATCGTTGGCATCATGTAGCAATGGTTTGTGAAGAAGGTGGTTTGTCTTTATATGTCGATCGTTTATTGTGGGGGAAGATTTATTCCACGTGTTTGTCTGATCGATATCTTGGATTTCGGAGTGGTAAGAAAGATATTTTGGTTGATAACGTCGTAATCCACCTAAAAGATTCTGCGACTACGATTCATGAAGACTTCTCTAATCGAGGAAGATTTATCACCATTTTGGGTGTTATATGGATCGTTGGTTGTCTTATTTCGTTTATATATAAAGGAAGAGAACTTCTTGGTTTACAAAGCCTTCTGATTCTTTTGTGCAGCTTAATTTATTTTTTTGATAATCAATTTCAAGCGCTTAGATATCCGATAGCTTCATCCTTTAAGAAACAAGAAGAGGTTTATTGGAAAATGGCCCAAAGAGATAGGGTCTGTGATCTTTTAAGGAAACAGTATAATTTTTCAGCCCAAAATGATATTGATCGCATTTTGTTTATTGGCAGTTCACAAACTTGGGGGGCGGGAGTGCTTAAGGAAGAAGATAATTTTGTTTCGCATCTTGAGAAACACTTCAATAAAAGGAAATTTGGGAATCGAGCTGTATCTTGTATTAATGCCGGCATCTCTGGGCTAGATGCACCAGCCCTTTTTGATTTATACGAAAAAGAATGGATCAATCTTGCGCCCGAGTGGGTTGTTATCAATCTATCTTTTAATGATCGTCTTGATCCAAAGAAATTTGCTTTAAGTTTAAAGAAATTTATTCATTTGAATTTGGTTAAAGGAATTAAGACCATATTTGTTTTAGAAGCCACTTCACTGGAAGATGAAGAGTTGACATTTCCAGCTTATGCCGCGATGAAAGAGGTGGCCCTCAACAATAATATTCCCATTATTGATATGCATCAATTCTTAAAAGGTCACTATGATGACGGTTTTTTGTGGTGGGACACGGTGCATTTAACCACCTTTGGACACAAATTATTGGCGGACACCTTGGCTAAAGAGTTAAGTAAAATTATTAATAAATAACAAAATAGTGGCCAAAATAATCTTGCTATAAATATTCGATACATATATAATAGCGCTCCAAGTGTAGAGAAACTATACAGTTATGTGAGGAGCAGCGTTTTAAATAAAATTCCAATAAACAAGTACCAAATACCAAGCAATGCACAAATCCCAATGACCAAAATTTAGTTTTGTACCTTGTTAATTGGATTTTTTTTGGTATTTGTGATTTTGGATTTGTATATTGTCTGTGATTTGGTGTTTGGGATTTGGAATTTTAAAAGAGGAGGATTGAATGTCTGTTGCACAAATTACAGGGAAGAATTTTGAGAACGAAGTTGCTAAATCCAACTTGCCGGTTTTAGTTGATTTTTGGGCCGAGTGGTGTGGCCCTTGCCGGATGATTACCCCCATTGTTGATGAAATTGCTAAAGACTTAACTGGAAAGTTAAAGGTCGGGAAGGTTAACGTTGATGATGAACAAGAATTAGCCGCCCGATTTAATATTATGTCCATTCCGACGCTTCTCATTTTTAAAAAAGGCGAGGCCGTTGATCAAATTGTTGGTGCGATGTCGAAAGATCAGCTTTTAGCTAGGATAAATCCGAATTTATAAGGGGCAAGTAGCAAGGGGCATGGGTCAAGGACATATTCCTTGCTACATGACCCTTGACCCTTTTAGGAGAATTTATGTTCATTCATTTCTGCAAATCCAAACTAGCTCACGCAACCATTAACGAAGCCGAACTTCATTATGAGGGAAGCATCACCATTGATGCCAATTTGCTTAAAGCCGTCGATATTATTCCTGGTGAAAAAGTCGAGGTTCTTAACATTAATAATGGAAATCGGTTCGAAACATATGCCATTGCTGGAGAGCCTGGTTCTGGTCATATTTGCCTTAACGGTCCTGCCGCTCGCTTAGGGCTTGTGGGAGATAAGATCATCATATTAAGTTATGTTCTTTTGGATCCCAACGAAGCCAAAACGTTTAAGACAAAAGTTGTTCACTTAGATGCTCACAACAAAATTAAAAATTAGACTTTACGGCGACCCATGCCTTCGTAAAAAGTCTACTCTTTTAAAAGAAGTAGGTCCTTCCGAGCGTATTTTAATTGATTCCATGATTGCCACGATGCATGACTATAAGGGGATTGGTCTGGCGGCGCCGCAGGTGGGTGTTAACCAGCGCATTATTGTTGCTGATATCGGAGAAGGCCCCATGGCCTTAATTAATCCTAAAATTATAAGAAAGTCAGGAACAGATATTTTGGAAGAAGGCTGTTTAAGTATTCCCGGCATTACGGTCAAGATTAAGCGTGCGCAAAAAGTTTTGGTTCAATACACCGATCATAATAATAAATCTGTCGAGAAGGTTTTTGAAGATTTACTGGCGCGGGTGATTTTGCACGAAACGGATCATTTAGATGGGAAGTTGATCATTGATTATGCGACGATTGTAGCTAAACGGAAATTTAAAAACCAACTCAAAGAAATTGAAGCTAGCCAAAAGAAGTCATAATGCCCCAATTATTAGAAGATAATCCAACCGCCGATAATAATCGTTTACCGCTGTGGTTTAATCAGCCAATTCCGAATATGGATAAAATTCGGGAAATGAAGGGGCTGTTTCGCTCTTCGGGACTGCATACGGTTTGCGAAAGCGCGCATTGCCCTAATATTGGTAAATGCTGGGGAGAAGGAGTTGCCACATTTATGATTTTAGGCGAGATCTGCACGCGTGCGTGTCGCTTTTGTGCGGTTAAAGCGGGCAAGGCGATGGATGTTGATTTAGAAGAACCCAAGAATGTGGCGCTCGCGGTCCAAAAATTAAAATTACGTTATGTGGTCATTACATCTGTTGCTCGTGATGATTTAGATGATGAAGGGGCGGATCATTTTGCGCAAACTATATCTGAAATTAGGCGGATAATGCCGCAAACAAAGATTGAGGTTTTGATTCCAGACTTTTCCAACAAAATGGATAGTCTTAAGAAACTTGTTGCCGCCAAACCCGAAGTTGTCAGCCATAATATCGAAACGGTTCGTCGGCTGTCGCCAAAAATTAGACCACAGGCCCAGTATGATCGATCGCTGGAGGTTCTGCGTAATTTTAAGAAATTGGATGTAAGTATTTTTACCAAATCAAGTTTTATGGTTGGACTAGGAGAAACAGACGAAGAAATCGACGTCGTCATGCAAGATTTATTAAAAGCAGAGTGTGATATTTTAACGATCGGTCAATATTTAGCGCCAACTAAATTAAAACGGCATCTGAAAGTTTCACGATTTGCGACACCCAAAGAATTTGACAATTATAAACAGCGGGGCCTGGCGATGGGATTTAAACATGTGATGAGTGGCCCTCTCGTGCGAAGTTCTTTTATCGCTGAAGAAGGATATAAAGAATGTTTTGGAAAGGGCGTTGCTAAAAATGTCTGAACCTAAGAAAAAAAATAATCTTCTTTCATGGCTAATGCGGGTTGGGTTTAGCGCAGCTTTATTAGGTTATATATTTTCTAAAATTGATATAACACAAACATGGACCGTGTTTAAGTCCGCCGATTTTAGCTATATTTTTTATGCCTGGTGGGTGTTTTGTTTTATTAATGCCATTATTCTTTGGCGATGGTTTACTCTTATTCGAGCTGTTGATTTAACGACACCTTTTTTTACCGTCGCACGGTATTTTCTTGTTGGTTTGTTTGGAAATTTATTTCTTCCGAGTGCGGTTGGTGGAGATATTATCAAAATTGTTGGTTTGTGTAAGGATAGTCATCAAAAACCTAAGGTTGTTGCCTCGGTCCTACTTGATCGCCTTAGTGGTTTTTCAGGAATCGTGGTCGTTGCCATTGGCGCATTTCTGTTTGGATACCGTATTATCAATAACCCCTCACTTTTAATTTTTGTTATGATTTTGGCGGCGGTATCATTGACCGTCACATTTATATTGTTTAATGAAAGAATTTATTCTTTTTCTTGTCAGATTTTTAATGCCTTTCCCCGTGTTAAAAACAGTCTGATGAGCCTACATTACGATGTGTCGTTATTAAAAACGAAGAAAATTGAAGGATTTAAAGCTATTGGTTTTTCCTGTATGGCTCAAATTTTATTAGCGTTTGTTTTTTATTTGGTGGCCAAAGCTCTGCACCAAGATATTCCAATAATCTATTTTCTAATTTTTGTTCCCATGATTTGCGTCGTTTCATCAGTTCCCTCCATTGGTGGATTAGGTGTTCGAGAAGCAGGGGCGGTTTATTTGTTTACCAAAATTGGAGTGCCTTCCAACATCGCTCTTAGCATTTCGTTAATTAATTTTTCTTTTATGGTGCTTATTGGTCTTTTAGGCGGAATTGTCTATGTCATTACACTATCTTCTAGACGGGTACAACATTATCCATCAGATACCAAAGCTAAGCCTCGAGAAGCTTGAAGTTCAGCGTAAAGAATTGGTACGCTTTATTGAGATGCATGGGCTTAAAGGGAGCATTAATAATCAGTTAACCATTGTTTTTGACGGGAAGGCGACGGTTTTTGGTTCTTTTGAAAGTGGGCCAGTTAAGGTCATTTTTTCTCATGGCGAATCGGCTGATGAAAAAATAAAGAGAATTGTTAGTGATGCTGGGGATAAGAAAAATATTGTTGTCGTGACTGATGATCGCGATATTCAATATGCGATAAGAGCCTTAGGGGCGAAATCGATGGCGGTTAAAGAATTTTTGTCAAAGGCCAAACCTTCTTTAATGGCCAGCAATGTGAAGAAAAAGCAATTGAAAGAAAATAAACAAATTTCAAATGTCCTGGAATCTAAGATTACGTCGGAATTCGAACGCATTTGGCTCAAATCAAAAGAAAAATAATTAACCATGACATTGATGGCTGTATACCAACAAGTAGTAAGAAGCTTAGGTAATGCTCTTTGGTTTTTAGGAGAGATTTTCGGGAATATCCTCCGCGGGAAAATTCGTTTTGGGGAAGTCCTTAAGCAGGTTTATGAACAAGGATTGCAATCGGTTGTTATTGTTGTTTTAACTTCGCTCGCGTCAGGACTTGTTTTGGCCTTGCAAGGATATGTGGCGATGTCACGCTTTGGGGCTAAAGAGTTTGTGGCGGATCTGGTGGCGCTGTCACTCGTGCGGGAGCTAGGTCCTGTCTTTACCGCTCTTGTTTTTTCTGGAAAGGCAGGCGCGCGTATTACAGCTGAACTGGGAACGATGAATGTTAACGACCAAATTTTAGCGACGCGGACTTTGGGTGTTGATCCTATGGAGTTTCTTGTTGTTCCACGAATGGTTGCCTGTTTTTTGGTTTTACCAATTTTAACGATCATTTCGGAATTTTGTGGCATCATGGGCGGATATTTTGTGGGGGTAACGCAGGCTCACATTGCTGGTGTTTATTATATTAACGAGACAATTCGCGCGATCCATTATGTCGATTTCTTTAGCGGCTTTATCAAAGTTTTTTTCTTTGCGATTTTAATCGGATGGATTTGCTGTTATGAAGGATTTTCGACGAAGGGCGGATCTTTAGGGGTTGGAAAATATACGACAAAGGCTGTTGCCTATTCGTATATTTTTGTTATTTTATTAAATACATTATTAACGAAAGTCATTTTAACTTTCTGGGGGTAAGGATGAAAAGGTTGTTTAATAAGAACAATTTGTTTCTTTGTTGTTATGTATTTTTGACTTGTTGCTTTATTGGTTGTGTGAGTACGGTTGGCAATGATGGACAATTGCAAAGTTATTCGTTTGCCACTGTTGAGCCCCAATGGATTCGCGATGGAGAGCCCATTGAGTTTGATCAGGAATTATGGTATCCGGCTGATGATACAGAGAATTTGACGGATAACGAAGTAACGCTTTTAACGGAACATCGTGGTGTTCAAGTTTTTATTGATGAGAAGGATGTTAAACCATATCACAGGCTTTACACTAAATTTGGTAAAAATAAATTTAGATATTTTGAAAAGCAAACCGCCGAATGATTCGTGTCCGAAATGTTTCAAAAAGTTTTAACGATCAATTAGTCCTTAATGATGTTAGTCTCGACATTAAGAGCGAAGAAATTTTTGTTGTCTTAGGTGAGAGCGGCGCTGGTAAAAGTGTTCTTTTAAAACATTTGATTGGGCTTCTTCAGCCTGACTCCGGGACGATTCAAATTGACAATGAGGACATCACGCATTTGCCGGAGAGCAAATTGCTTAAAATGAGAAAAAAGATGGGATACCTTTTTCAAGAAGGGGCTTTGTACGATTTTATGACGGTTTTTGAGAACATTGCTTTTCCTCTACGGGAGCATGCCCACCTGGATGAAAAAACTATTCGGCAGAAGGTTAAAGATATTTTGAAGATGATTGATTTGGACGAGGTTGAAGAAAAAATGCCAGCACAGTTAAGCGGTGGGATGAAGAAAAGAGTGGCGCTCGCCAGGGCCATGATTTTGGATTCTAAAATATTGTTTTGTGATGAGCCGACTTCGGGTTTAGACCCAATCCGTAGCCGAGATGTATCGGATTTGATCCGTAATGTCTCGAGGAAATTTGGGTGCACCACGGTGATTACTTCTCATGATATTCGAAATTCTTTTCGTGTGGCTGATCGATTGGCACTAATTCATGATGGAAAGATTATTGCCATGGGAACACAAGAT
The DNA here is from genome assembly GCA_023247445.1 of Candidatus Omnitrophota bacterium. GTDB lineage: Bacteria > Omnitrophota > Gorgyraeia > Zapsychrales > Zapsychraceae > JAHFGL01. The sequence goes on from JAHFGL010000003.1 coordinate 30,290, forward strand.
GAACTTAAAGCATCAAAAGATGCATTCGTTAAAGAATTTATTAGTTAATGTTCACACCAGATAAACTTTAGCTTTTTGGGTTTGAAAGGACATATGGACAAAAAAGAAAAGAGAACTCAATATTTAGCTGCACTTTTTTTTATTGGTGGGATTGTGCTTATTATGGTTTTTATCTTTACCATTGGTAAAGATAAAGGATTCTCGCGGCCAAAATTTCAAGTTTCTGTTTTGTTTAAGAATGTGGGAGGTTTAAGTGAAGGCGCTCCAACCCGTCTGGCGGGTGTTAATGTTGGTAATGTTGCTAGCATCGATTTTTTGGATAAAGAAATTGAAGGCCGACGGGTCAAAGTTACACTGAATATTTATAACAAATATCGACAACAGTTAAATAAGAATGTTAGCTTTGCTATTAAAACCGAAGGGGTTTTGGGGGAGAAACTTGTTGAGATTTATGTTATTGATAATTTAAGTAAAATTGATCTTAGCCAGCAGATTTTTGGGGAAGATCCTTTGGATGTTCAGGATCTAGCTCAAGTTTTCTCTGGCGCGGCGGAATCTTTTACGAAGACTTCCGATGAATTAAGTAAGATTGATATGGTTAAGCTTTCGGATGTTTTGCTTGAGGCATCACAATCGCTTATTAAAACTTCCAACAACATTAATGTGATGGTAGGTGAGTTGCAAGAAACAACACGAAAAACAAAGCGTCTGATTGACCGTGTTGAACAAAAAGTGATTGAAGGAAATTTATTTAAAGTTTTCTAAAGGCAAAAGGATTCTCAATGTTTGTTCTAAGTAATTTTATTATCGCATTGGCAAAAATGGTGGATGCTGTTTTATGGCTAGCCCCTTGGCTAATCTTTGTCAGAGTTGCGCTTAGTTGGGTTAACGCTGATCCTTATAATCCTATTGTTCAATTTCTTTGTCGGATAACAGAGCCAGTCTTAGCGTTTTTTAGAAGGTTTTTACCGCCGATCAGCGGATTTGATGTTTCGCCGATTATTGCGTGTGTCGTTATTATGTTTTTGCGATCATTTTTAGTCACGACACTTTTTGATTTGGCTTTTCGTTTGCGGTAACTTAATTTAGGTCTTGCAAATTTTTTGGAGATAGAGTATAAGATTGCTATTCATATTTTGTAATTTCGAAAAGAGGTTATTATGTTTGATAAAATGAAACAATTGATGGAAATGAAAAAACAGGCCGATCAGATCAAACGCGAGTTGGATGCATCAAGCGTTGAGGTGACAGAAGTCCGTGGTATTAAAATTGTTATTAATGGATCTCAAGATATTCAATCGTTGGAACTTGATGAGAGTTTGTTGGGCGCCTCCAATAAGAGTAGATTAGAAGGGGATTTGAAAAAAAGCTTAAATGCCGCCATCAAAAAGTCGCAGATGTTAGCCGCTCAAAAAATGAAGAACCTTATGCCAGGTTTTCCTGGGCTTTAAATAAGGGTTAACGTAATTTAAAAAGGAGTTATCATGCCGTATGATGCATCATTAGATGTGGTATCTTTTAAAGAAGCAAAAGAGTTTGATGATACGCGTATTACTGTTGGTATTTTTTCTTATAATAACGGGGAAAAGAAATTGCAGATTTCTCGTGAGAATTTGAATCAAGAAAATGAATGGCGTTTTGCGAAGTTAGGACGTTTAAACAAGAACGAAGCCAAAGAAATTATTCCGATTTTGATTAAAGCTGCAGAAAATATGTAAAATTATCCCGGGATTATTTAATCTTAAATAATTCTGGGATGATTTATTTCTAGTACATTATCTCCAAAATTTGAAAGGGTATTTGATCATGACAGATTCTGTATATTTGACAAGGGCGGGTTATAAAAAGCTGATGAAAGAGCTGGAACAGCAAAAATCAGAGAGACTGAAGATTGCCAAGGCTATCGAAGAGGCACGGTTACAAGGTGATATCTCTGAGAATGCTGAATATGATGCGGCTAAAGATGCTCAGGCGCATAATGCTGTCAGAATAGCTGAGCTAGAAACTAAATTGACCAAGGTTAGAATTATTGAAGATGAGAATATTCCCTCCGATAAGATTTTTATTGGGGCGATCGTTAAGTTAAAAGATCAGGACACAGGTGAGCAACTTACCTATATGCTCGTTTCTCCGGAAGAGGCAGATTACGAAGAAAATAAACTCTCCATTTATTCACCCATCGGTAAGGCTTTGATGGGGCACGCCCAAGGTGAGATTCTTTCCATTAAAGTTCCCGCCGGAATTCTTAAGTACAAAGTTGTAAAAATCGAACGCCCTAAGTAGGGAATAGGGTTTAGGGATCAGGGGTTAACTATTTAATCGTTATCCGCTGGTTTTATCCATCCACAAAGCATAAATTACCCAGAAAACGACTGTCGGTAAGGCCGCGTATAAAATGCGGTGTAAGGTGACTTGTAGCCACCAATCGATGGGGAAGTACGTATTGATGAAGTAGTAAAAAGTAATGACCGCCGTATAAGCGATAAAAAATAGAGGGAAAATAATTATACGGGGATTTAATAAATGCTTATTGGTGCCGATTAGAATGGCGATCAAAAGAAGCAAAATAACATTGTACCCGTGCGGTAAGCTCATCCATAAACCATTGAGCCCAGGTAAAATAATTGGCCCAAAACTAAAAAGAATGATACATAGCTTTAATATTATCCAGCGTTGATCGCTTAAGAGTAACCCCGCCACTAAAACCAACCATAAGCCATTCCAATTTGGACTGACAATTTCTGCTAAATAAAACGATAAAATATATTCTAATCTAAATAAGCTGACAGGTTTTATTGTTGAAACAAGACCATTAATCATGGTGATGTTTTTTGGTGCATAAAATCCATAGAAAATAATGGATGGAATAGAAGCGATGGCGCCGGCAATAAAAAATGTCTTTAAGATTTTCCATTTATCCTTTGCTGAATCTTTCCAGAAAATATAAGGCACGGCTAAGCATAGAATGATGAGAGCGGCAATCAAGGCTTCACCTTTTGTAAAGCTTAAGAAAGCTAAGAAAGTTCCGGCGAGTAAAGCGTAAATGGGATGGTGGGTTTCTTTTAATTCGATTAGGCAAAAGAAGCTGGCCAAAAGATAAAAGCTCACAACGATGTCGCAGTATTGACTCAAAGATAATTTAATATAAAAAGGCATGCTTAAAATGACGAGCGCGGTAAGAAAAGAAAATATACTTTTTGTTTTGTGCCTGAGGGCGAAAGAAAGTAGTCCGATGGTTAAAAAGGTAAATAAGAAAGAAGTGAAAATGGATGCTTCGACATCAGGTTGGTTGATGAATGTCCAACCCCAGAGAATGGTGCAGGGCAGAAATAAGGGATAGTGTGGGCTTGATCGCCATAAAATAGAAGTAAACATTCGCTTCCAATCATCACCGCTTAAAAATAGAAATTTTGCTTTGAGATTCCATACCGACCACGCATCCCATCCTCCGTAGGCATAAAAATGGGCATGGATCCATAATGGTAAAGAGATGATAATTAAAAATAGAAATGGGTAGAGAGCTTTTTGGCTAAAAGTGTTTGGTGGGAAAATTGGTGATTTATCTTTGTTCCACTTTAGAATTTGGATAATGGTTAGCAAACAAAGAACGATTAAATTTCCACTAATGATAAACAGGCGATTAAATTGATTAAATAAAATAAAACTAGAGAAAACAATGCTTGAACTTATACCAATGCCTAATCCAGCGGCCAAGAAAAGATGAATTGAAGGTGGTATCTTGTGTTCTTTAGACGAAAAAAGGTTGATCGCTAAATATCCAATCGTAAAGGAGATAAAAAATGGTAAGTAGACTAATAAGAGATTCATGGCTTTCTTCGGATTAATATCATTCCAAATTTATTTACAAACAAAGGTTCAGCATTTAATTCTTTAATTTTTTCAAGGGCCTGAAGATCGTTTTTACAGACTAAAAGAATGAATTCATGATTTGTATTGTTGTAGTCAAGCACCGTGGGCGCCAAAATAAATTGAGCCTGAGAAAATAGTTTGTTTGATTCATCATCATTGGTGTCGCTATAATAGCCCAAGAGGTTAATCTTTTTGGTAATGTTTTCTAATCCTAGGAATTTGCCCCCGATGACTTGATGCTTTAGATATTTTTTAAATGTTTTAATGCGGTTGACCTCGGGGATAAAGACAATAACATTAAAAATAATAATGGCCAGGAAGGAGACGATAAGAATTCTCTGGGGCAAAGATTTTGGCCAATTTATTTTAAATGAGGGCAACGTCATGGATTTATTTGCGGATTTGGTTTGGTGGCTAGTAGGGTGTTCGCCACATCAAAATTCTTTAAAACTTTTAGATTATATTTTGCCAAAACAAAGAAATCTTGGAGCCAGTCTTTACTTTCAGGTAAATGGCTCTTCGGGGTTGTTAGATAATAATAATCAAATATTCCATTGGGTCCTTGGCGGTTAACCTGTTTTAGCCATGTCAGATGATATTTTTCGCGGTAGAAATTAATACTTGGTTCAAAAAGCCAGTTGATCCCAAGGCTCACAGAATTTTCATTTAAGTTCTTCGTTTTGGGCGCATCTTGCATAATAAATTTTACGGCGTCTTTGGTTGACGCATCGAACTGCCATTCATAAAAGTATTTGATGTTAGCACACCCAAGAAAGTGGACGAAATAAATTGTTGTTAAAGCATAGAAAAAAGTTTGGGCGGATAATCTAAGGGCTTTCTGAGGAATCGATTGGGCTACTCCTATCAAGATGACCACAACCATCATAAAAAGAAAAACAAAATAAAGGGCTGTTCTTCCCATAACAAACTTTGTCCCTAAAATTTTCCATTGAAGGAAGATTAAGGATGCGCAAAGAAATAGGATTGTTAGGATTCCCATTAAGAATTTATCAGTTGATGAGAACGGTTTTTTCATTATCAGTAGTTGCGCTAGATGGGCTACGCTAAGAGTTAAAATAGATATGATCAGAAATTTAATGATTAAAATAATATTTAGTCCATCGATAGCTTTTGCGTAAAGGGTGCTATCAATTAAACTTGTTACAGTGTCCGTCCAGAATCCTTTGTCCCCGCCATAATAAAGTTCATGATAAGTTAATAATTTTTGTAGCGGGACAATGTAAAGAGCCCCCACCACAATTGAACTTAAGATAATAGAAGGAAAGAGGTTTTTTAGTAGACGTTTAAATATTTCTTTTTCGCGAAATGATTGCAAAAGTTCAAAGCCAAATAGAAACATGATGATAGCTAGATGAATATGGAGAAAGGCGAGGTTAGATAAAGTAGCCAGAACTAATAACCAAGAGCAAAGGATTAAATTTTTTCTGTAAAGAAGAATGTCATTTGTCATCAGGATTTTAAAAAAATAATATAAACCCAAAGCCAGAAATCCTAGGCCCAACGCATACCCTCGGGCGCAGGAAAATAAATCTAGCATATAAGGATTGCACGTCAGCAAAAGAAGTCCTGCGATAAGACTTGGTCCACGTAGAACGATCGAACAAATTTTATAAGCAGCAAACAGAAAAAGCGCATGACCGATCAAAGCCGGAATTCTTATCGCAAATTCTGACAATCCAAAACAATTGACTGAAATTTTAATAAGTAAACTATTGAGCAGATGGTTGTTTGATGGGTGCGGCTGACTAAAGGTTAATATTTGAAGAAATGAGGCCGAGGCATGACGCAGATATGTTAACGCTTCATCATGGGTGATCGATATGTTGTAAGCACGGATGAGCGTATAAATAAATAATCCCGCCATGATGAGAAAGCAGATCCAGTGAGTAATTCTATTTCTGTCATCCTGAGCGTAGCGAAGGATCTCAGGATTCTTACGTGGCTTGAGATTTTTTGCCTCGCTCTTGGCAGGCTCAGAATGTTGGGGTGATAACTTTGTTGTTTGGTCTGACCAATAACAAAAAAATGATAGAAAGAGAATGGAGGGCAAAAGCTGCAGGTAAAGGCGCTCCAGTGACATTGACAGCCACCAATGGATATCGATATTGGTGTTGACCAGATAGATAAAGATTAGGATCGCGATGTAAGTAATGATGGAGAAGCTAATAATTTTATTTTCTTTATAAAATAATTTTGGAAATTTTAGGATGCCCAACAAAATAACCAATAACCAAATAAAGCTCCATCGTTTATCAATGATCTCGTTGAATACTGTTTTTTGAATGAGCAGAAATTTTTGGGCCTGTGTAATGTTTAGCTGAACTGCTTTTAAGCTGGGAAGAATATCTTCGTTGGGCGGCGCCAGGAATACTTTGAAGATGATCGTTGGCAATGCGGCAACGATTAATCCTATCAACATAAAGCGAATCAGGCTCCAACTTGTTTTCTTGCTTATCGTTTTATCAAATATTAGATAAAGTGTCGTGACGCTTGCCAAGATCCCCGTCATTACCATGCCTTCATTCTTGATGAAGGACAAAAATCCCAGGAATAGTCCATAAAGAATAGCCACGCGGTGATCTTTTAAATGCATCATGATGATCATTGTGACAAATGCGGCCAAAAGATAATACGCTAAGACAATATCGGCATATTGGGCCGTCGACCAAAAAATGAAATAAGGATGAGATAAAAGTAATAAGGAGGCAAAAATTCCAGCGGGCTTTAAATTAAGATGCTTTAAGGCCGCATAGACTAAAAGACAGGCGCTGACCGTAAATAAAAAAGACGTTATAAGCGGAATTGGAAAAAGATTGTTGGCGAAAAAGGAATAAATCCAAACATTAACAAATGGTAAGAAAAGTGGGTAGTCGGGATGAGTATGCCAGTTTAGGCCTGATAAAATATCTTGCCAGGGCGTTTGGCTAAAGAGGAGAAACTTGGTTTTTAAATTCCACATCGCCCAGGCGTCCCATTCGCCGTAGGGATGTTTTTGGATAAGGAATAAGATTATTCCAGACAAGATAAGCCAGCAACAAGCAATTAGAATATCTAATGGTTTAAGATTTTTTATCGATTTTTTAAATTGGTCAACGAGTGATGAGGAGCGCAACGACGAGAAATTAAGATAGATTAATAGAATTAAGAAAAGAAGATTGGCCGTAACAATGGCCAACGCATTAAATTGACGCAGGAATAAGAAAGAAAAGAATGTAATAAATGAGGAGAATCCTAATCCAAGGCCAAGGGCGAGTAAGAGATGAAGGCTTAATGAAATTGGTTTTGTATTTTTTAATAAAAAAGAAATGGCGAGGAATCCAAGGCAAAAAGAAATAAGGTAGGGGAAAAAATGGATCATCGTTTTCTTTGCGTCAAGGCCTGTCCGTAGTCATTGTGGGCCACTGGACGGGCATTAATTTTTCTTAACACCATTGGAAGAATTGTATAATCAGGAAAGTCGACAATGTTAAATACTGGATTGGGTCGATTGAGTTCTAAGATCGTTGGCGCCAAGAAATACTGTGCTTGTAAGAAAATCCCATCGTTTTTTTCTCGCGACATATCTTTGCTGGTTAAATAGCCAACACGTTCTATCCCAGCGAGTTTAGGTTTGAAGGTGAGAAATTGATACCCTGGCTCGTAATAAGTGCTATAACCACTGGCAACATGGGCCATGACACTAATATAAAGAGAAATAATATTATGGATAAGAAGTCCGCAGGTTAATGCCAAAATGAGGGTGTTTACGTGAAACCATTTTTTGGGGAACATAGGCGAAGCTATTTTATTACTGGACCTTTGAGAAAACAAGCTCAAAATTACCCGCCGCGCATCTAATTTGAAGAGAAGTAAAACTAAAAATTAGGGCTTTCTTAAATTTATCTTAGTCAGTATAATATAGCCCGTTTAGAGACATTATTTTGTTTAGACAACAGCATTAAAATAAATTCCAATAAACAAGTACCAAATACCAAACAATCCACAAATACCAATGACCAAAAGTCATATTTAGCTTTGTAGTTTGTTAATTGGAATTTGTTTGGTATTTGAGATTTGGGATTTTGAATTTAAAAAGAGGAGAAGAAGTTGGTTCATGTCGGGATTATCGGTTGTGGTCATTGGGGGCCCAACCACGTTCGTATTTTTTCACAGCTCTTAAATTCTAAGGCCTTGATGTGCGCTGATTTTGATGAAGGCCGGCTTAAAACGATAAAAAGTTTATTTCCTCAGATTGAGACAACCACAGATTATAAGAAGATTTTAGCGAATAAAGAGATCCATGCGGTCTGCATCGCGACTCCAACCAATACACATTATTCGATAGCCAAAGAAGCCTTGGAACATGACAAACATGTCTTGTGTGAAAAGCCTCTTGCGTTAACTTCCTCCGAATGTGAAGAGCTCAAAAATCTGGCCCGTGACAAAAATCGGCTGCTTATGGTTGGACATGTTTTTCTTTTTAATAAAGGAATTTTGTGGCTTAAGGAATATATTCAGTCAGGGGAGTTGGGGCATATTCATTATGCGTATGCTACAAGAACTAATCTGGGGCCGTTTCGTTATGATGTTAATGCGCTTTGGGATTTGGCGCCGCATGATATTTCAATCTTTAATTTTTTGTTTAATAGTGCGCCGGTAAATGTCTCGGCCCGCGGACAAAAATGTTTGGGGAATTCGCAGGAAGATTTGGCCTTTGCCACGTTAGAGTATCCGGGGAATTGTATGGCGAACGTCCATGTCAGCTGGCTTGATCCTAAAAAGGTTCGACAGATTACAATCGTTGGTGATAAGAAAATGGTGGTTTGGGATGATTTGGATAATCTCGGGCCCATTCAGCTTTATGATAAACATGTCGAGAAAACGTCAACCTTCTATGCCACGTATGGTGAATTTCAGTTATTGTCTAAAGAAGGAAATATTACGATTCCCAAAATAGGATTTAATGAGCCCCTTAAAGCGCAGGCTGAATATTTTATTAATTGTATTGAGCAAAATAAAAATCCTGATGTCTGTGACGCGCAAAAAGGATTGGACGTCACAAAAACTTTGTGTGCGATTCAGCAATCTATGGATCGTAAAGGTGAATGCGTGGTGGTTAAGTGAGTTATTTTAAACATGAAAAAGCGATGGTCCATCCTGACGCCAAAATTGGGGAAGGAACGCGTTGTTGGGCCAACACCAATGTTCAAGCAGGCGCTGTCATTGGTCAAGGATGTAATATCTGCGATGGCAGCTTTGTTGAAAAGGGGGCGGTCGTTGGCCATCATGTGACGATCAAACACCATGTCTCTATTTTTGATGGGGTGACTATTGAAGATGATGTTTTTATTGGATCCAATATTGCTTTTATCAATGATCGTTATCCGCGCAGCAATCGTAAAGATGCATGGACGCTTGAGAAGACGTTGGTTAAAAAGGGAGCAACCATTGGAACAAATGCCGTTATCTTATGTGGCTTAACGATTGGTCAATATGCGCTTGTGGCCGCAGGAGCGGTTGTTGTTAAGAATGTTTTAGATCACGAGGTTGTGGCTGGAAATCCTGCACGAGCGAAAGGTTATGCCTGCCACTGCGGACGTCCGCTTGATGCCAAATATAAATGTGCGAAATGTAAACGGCAATATCGTAAGAAAAAATTTGGATTGGAAGAAAAATAAATTTATTGTCATTCTTCGTTCCGCAAAGCGGAACGAAGAATCTCAGGACACTTAAAACTTATGGGATCCTTCGCATCAACTTTCCTTTAATATTTTAGAGGAAGTTGGTACGTACTGACTTCATCTAAATATAAATTATGGAAAAGTCAGTACGCTACGCTCCATTAGACGAGAGCGTCGAATAAAATATAAAATGTCGAAAATTCTGGTCTGTCCGGTTGCCTTTAATGAACATGTGAAGTTAAAGAATGCGATTGAACGCTTTTTGAAATCTGCTGCTTATGGCAAAGTCGATTATTTAATCGTTGATGACGGTTCAACTGACGGCACAACCGAAATGATTGTAAGTTACGCCTCTTCGGGAGTTAAGACGATTAAGCATGGGCAGCGAAGCGGCGTTGGCGTTGCGATTCGCACGGCAATCAACCATGCTAAAGTTCGTGGTTATGAAATTTTAGTGATCATGGCGGGCAATGATAAAGATAATCCCGAAGAGATTCCACGGTTGATTGATCCGATTGTTAAAGAAGGTTATGATTTTGTGCAAGGTTCACGTTATAAGGGCGCCAATGGCATCGGCGGTGATATGCCGTTTTATCGAAAGGTAGCAACGAAGCTTCATCCACTTCTTATGTCGATTATTACGGGCCAGAAGATAACAGACTCGACTAATGGTTTTCGAGCTTTTCGACTTTCGATTTTTGATAATAAAGATATTAATATTGATCAACCGTGGCTGGACAAATATGAACTTGAGCCGTATTTGCTTTTTAAAGCAATTAAGTTGGGATATAAATTTCAAGAAGCGGCTGTTACAAAGATTTATCCATCTAAGAAGCTTGGTTACACCAAGATGCAACCGTTTATCGGCTGGTGGAGCATTTTAAGACCAGTAATTTTTTTAGGTTTAGGAATCAAAAAATAATTTACATCAACATATAACAAAGGATACCCACATGAAACAAAAACATCTTCTAATAGTATTAACGGTGTTGTTGGTTGGTTGTGCTTATAAAGGACAGCAGGCGCTTGAAACCTATATTGATGAACCCGAAACAATTTTGCGTGATCCTCATTTTACTAATTATCAAGAAGCCAGTGATCATTTAGAAAGCGAATATTTAAAGAAGACGATCACCTATGCCGAGTATGTAGAAAAGAAAAAAGAGCTGGATGATAAGTACGCGAAAGAAGTCCATGAGCGTGATTCAATCGTCGCTCCGGGGCAATAATATGCGCCTTTATGGTAAAAATCCTGTTATTGAACGCTTACGTTCGAATCCCACCACGATAAAGAAAATATTTATTGAAGATAATTTCTCAGAGGCTTCGTATATCCATCAGAAGGCGAAGAAATGGGGGATCTCTGTTTTTATTATCACGCGAGCTAGAATGATTAAGATCGCGCGCAATATTAATACTCAGGGGATTTTAGTTGAGGTCGATGATTTTGTTTACACGCCTTACGATGAACTTCTTGAAGATGCGCGAGATAAACATAAGTGTATTTTGTTTTTAGATGAATTAAATGATCCGCAGAATTTGGGCGGCATTATCCGTAGTGTTGCTTGTTTGGGAAAGTTTTCGATTGTCCTGCCCACCCATGATTCGGTCAGCGTCACTGATGCTGTTTTACGTGTTGCCTCCGGTGGTGATAATTATGTCAAGATTGCCAGGGTTTCTAATTTAACGAATGCGATTAAATCCGCCAAAGATTCAGATTTTGAGATTGCCGGTGCTGTCGTTGAGGGTGGAGAATCGTTAATTGATGTTACGTTTCCATATCCATTAGGACTGGTGGTTGGCTCGGAACAAAAGGGAATTCGTGAGGTGATTCGTAAACATTTAGATTTACAGGTAACCATCCCAATGGCGGCTGCTTCTGGGCTGTCTTATAACGTGACCCACGCCACAACCATGTTTTGCTATGAAATCACACGACAAAAAAAGCTCAGAGAAAAAAAGTAAAGTATCGGCGGAAACGCATCTCATCAATTTATTTGCTGAAGCGGGCCTTTTAAAAAAGGTCAAGCGCAGCGGTTGGTGGGTGGTTGGTATCCGCAATCCTGAAAGTGTGGCTGATCATTCTTTTCGCTGCGCCATTATCGGGTATCACATTGCCCAATTAGAAAAGGTTGACCCTTATAAAGTTTTGGTGATGACTTTATTTAATGACATCCATGAAGCGCGGATTAATGATTTGCATAAAATGGGTCATTATTACATTGATTTTAAAGATGCGGAAAAGAAAGTTTTCAAAGATCAGGTAAAATATTTGGGAAGTAAGGTTAAGCTCGAGATGGAGGATTGCCGCCGAGGATATGATGAGCAGAAGACTAAAGAAAGCATCGTCGCCCGCGATGCGGATATTTTAGAGTGTTTGCTGCAGGCAAAAGAATATTATGAGGAAGGCTATACGAAGGCCAAGAAATTTTTCCAAAAAGCCCCGGGTTATTTGAAAACAAAAACCGCAAAGCGTCTTTGGCAACAGATTAAACGTTGGGATAGCTCAAAGTGGTGGGAAGATGTGGTTAAATTTGAAAGATAGAGAAGTTAAATTCCAAATTACAAATCCAAAACCACAAACAAATTCTAAATTCCAAACTCCAAATCATAAACGTTTTGGGCTTGGTGTTTGTTTATTGTCTGTGATTTGGAATTTGTGGTTTGTGCTTTTTCTTTCAGGTTGTGGAACTTTCGGAAATTATAATGCCGCCACGGGCCATCGAGAATTCATCGCCATCCCGACCAATCAAGAAGTTTCCATGGGGCAGGGAATTCATCAAGATATTCTTAAGAAATATAGACTTTGTACAGATCAATCCAAGGTTCAACGAGTCGAGCGAATTGGTCTGCGGGTTGCCCAAATCTCGGACCGTCAGGATTATCAATACCATTTTTATGTTTTAGAGAGTGATGATCTTAATGCTTTTACTACGCCGGGTGGAAGTGTTTATCTTTATACAGGGTTACTAGATAAGTTAACGACCGATGATCAAGTGGCGGCTGTTATCGCCCATGAGATCGGTCATTGCGCGGCTCGTCACACGATTAAAAAATATCAAGCGGCGCTTGGTTATCAATTGGTCGGCAACATTCTTTTAAGCCAAATTCAAGGATCCCAAGCTAAACAAGTTACTTCCTTGGGATCAAATTTAGCGATGAATCTTGTTTTTTCTGCTTATGGCCGTGGCGATGAATATGAAGCTGATCGTTTGGGTATTAAATATTTGTATTTAGCTGGATATGATTTGGAAGGGATGGTTGAAACGTTGGGGGTATTAAAGCAGGCCTCCAAAGGCTCTAAACCACCGCTTATTTTAAGCAGTCATCCCTACGTGGAAGATCGTATTGAAGAAGTGAAAAAAGAAATTGTCAAAGTCCGACAACAATTTAAAGATGATTCGTAAAATTCTTTTTTAAACATTTTTTAGCAAAAAAATAATGTTAAGATAAAAACGTTATCCGCGATACAAAGGAAGATTGGAATGGAACGCATAGGGATCGCCGCCAGCAAAATTTCCAAAGGAAATCTTTTTCTTTATAATCTCAATGTTGTTTTGATCTCATTTTTGTTTTCGTTGTTTATTTTTGTGATCGCAGGATCAACGGTTCTTTTTGCTCTGATGATCATTGGCTATGTGGCCGGTGAGATTAAGGGGGCTGATTTTGATAAGAAATGGTTTTCGATTTTTAGTATTTGTATGGTGACATTAACTATTTTGATTGGCTTATTTAACCTCTTTGCCATTTCAAGGAATTTAAAATTTAAAAAAGGAAAAGGCCTTTAAAATCTAAAAACTATGCTCAATAAACACATTGTCTTCAAAGATTTTGTTCAACAGTTATCGATTGGCGCGCTACGTGCATCAGCGACAAAAAAGGCAAAGGTTTTGTATGCCAATAGCACATTTTGTCAAATGTTTGGCCACAAGGAGCGGGATGTTTGGGATTTATATGTTGAGGAATTGTTTGCAGAACGTCGGCGCTATTTGATGTTTAATAAAGATCTGTTAGAGAACAATGTTGTCAAGAACTTTGAGATTCGTTTAAAAGGCCCTGCGAAGAAAACATTTTGGGGTTCGATCTCTGCTTTAACTGTCTTTGATGATCGAGGAAAGCCAAAATATTTTGATCTAGTCATTGAAGATATTTCGATTCAAAAAAAATATGAGAAGAGTCTTATTGAATCAAAAGAATTATTTCAGACGGTCTTTAATAATACCGCGGCCGCCATTACGGTTACTGATAAAGACGAACGAATTATCGCCTGGAATCCTTTTGCTGAAAAAATGCTTGGATTAACTAAAGAAGAGCTTTTTAATAAACCGGTCAAAGATCTGTATCCTCCCAAAGAATGGCGTCGAATTCGAGCCTTTCGTATCCGTCAACGAGGGATGCTTGCTGATATTGAAATCAAAATTTATAAAAAAAGCAATGGCACGCTTGATGCCAGCTTGTCAATTTCTGTTCTTAAAGATTCTGAAGGTAATGTGATTGGATCGATCGGAATTATTCGTGACATCACCGCGCAAAAAGCAGCGGAACGCAGAATTAAAGATTCAGAAAACAAGATTCGTGTCATTCTTGATAACTCAGCGGCCGCCATCACCTTAATTGATGAGAAAGAACGGATTATTTCTTGGAATAGGTTCACCGAACATTTGTTGGGGATGAAAAGAAGCGATCTTTATTTAAGGCCGGTCAGCACTCTTTATCCAGAAGAAGAGTGGAAGAAGATTCGCGCTGAAAATATTCGTACAATTGGATCCAAACATCATTTAGCGACTAAGGTGATTAATAAAAGGGGTAATATTATTGATATTGACCTTTCTATTAACGTTTTGCGTGACTCCCAGGATAAGATTGTTGGGTCTGTTGGGATTATGCAAGATATTACTGAGCAAAAGCGTTTCCAGGAAATATTGATTCAAGCAAAGTTAGCTGCGGAGGAGGCCAATAGCGCCAAATCACTTTTCTTAGCCAATATGTCGCATGAAGTTCGTACCCCGATGAATACAATTCTCGGCATGATTGATTTAACGCTAGATACGACCTTGGATGAGGAGCAGCGCGATAATCTCGTCGTGGCTAAAGAGGCCGCTGGTAATTTGCTGAGCCTTATCAACGACATTTTAGATCTTTCCCGTGTTGAGTCAGGAAAACTTACGTTAGAAAATATTGAATTTCATTTACCTAATATTTTAAAGAATGTTTGTAAGGGGCTATCCGTTTTAGCGCGTGGCAAAAATTTAGAATTAATTCTAAAAATTCATCCCGATGTCCCTGAACTTCTAGAAAGTGATCCTGTGCGACTGCGGCAGATTTTGATTAACTTAATTAATAACGCGATCAAATTTACACCCAAAGGAAAAATTGTTATTGAGGTTAAGGCTTCGGCAAAAACGGATCAAGAGATTACGCTCACATTTGCCGTCATTGATCAAGGAATTGGAATCGCCAAGGACAAACAAGATTTTATCTTTGAGGCTTTTACTCAAGCGGATACCTCGACAACCCGGCGTTTTGGCGGCACGGGTCTTGGGCTTGCCATTTCTAAGCGGTTAGTGGAAATGATGGGTGGGCGCATTTGGGTTGAGAGTGAAGAAGAAAAAGGAAGCACATTTTATTTTACTGGAGTTTTCAAATATAAAGATAAAGCGTCTTCAGCTGTTTTAACGGAGGAAGAATCTCCCGCAGGCATTGAAGATCCGGTGTTAGCCCAACGTATTAAAAGTTTACGGATTCTTTTAGCAGAAGACAATATTGTTAATCAGAAAATTTCGATGCGTTTATTAGAGAAGCAAGGTTGGCATGTAGTGACGGTTGATAATGGCAAGGAAGTTGTTGATCGCATGAGTAAGGATCATTTTGATATTGTCCTTATGGATGCCCAAATGCCTATTTTGGATGGTTTTGAGGCGACAAAAATTATCCGTGATAATGAAAAGCATACGGGTAAACATATCCCCATCATTGCCTTAACAGCCCGTGCCATGCAGGAAGACCGTAAGCGTTGTTTAGATGCGGGAATGGATGGATATGTGGCGAAACCCATCGATCGCAAAAAACTTTTTGAAGAAATCATCAATGTTTTTAAAAAAGGAATTGTTCATGAATGATGAGATATTAGATTTGAATGAGTTTTTAGAAAGAGTTCAAGACGATAAAGAATTATTGCTTGAACTTTTTGATATTTTTATCGCTGACTACAAAGAAAAAAGTCAATTGCTGCAAACAGCCATCGACACCAATAATTATGAGCAAATTAAAAATATTGCCCATTCGCTGAAAGGATCATCAGGAAATATTTCAGCAAAACTCTTGCGGGCAAGCTGTTTAAAGTTAGAAGAGATAGGGAAAAATGGTGACTTGGCGCAAGCCAAGGAATATTTGATTCAGATGGATAAACACTTTCAAGATCTTTTAGTTCGTATTGAGGCCACTAAGCAACAGTTAAAGAGTTGAAAAATCCTTTTCTATCAGAACTTCAGTTGCGTCTTAAAGCCTTAACTCAAAGGCGAATAACCATTATTTTATGCGTGGTGGGATTCTTGGCGTATGCCAATGCTATTCCACATCCTTTTGTCCACGATGATGTTGTTTTTATCCAGCAGAATCCTCACATCGCTGATTTAAATTTAAAAAATATTTTTTGGCAAACAATCCCTCAGCATGGGCAACTCGGCTTCATTAATAATTATTATCGTCCGCTTTTAGAGTTTTTTAACCGTCTTCAATATCAAATCTTTCATCTTAATCCATACGGATATCATTTAACCAATGTTGTGATTCACTTGATCAACGGACTTTTGGTTTATCAACTTGTTTATCTTTTAAGAAAAAGAAGGGCGTTGTTGTTTAAAGATGCGGCTTGGATTTCTGAGGATGGGTGGGACAAAGGGTTTGCGTTAACAGCGGCTTTACTATTTTTAGTTCATCCTGCTCAATCGGAGGCGGTGGCTTGTATTTCCGGGATCTCCAATCTTTTAAATACGCTATTATCTTTTGGAGTGCTTTATTTGTATTTAACTTCTTTTGGTGATGATAAAAAGCGTAATTTGACTAGATATGCTTGGTCGCTGGTTTTGTACTTTTTGTCTTTGTTATCCAAAGAACAGTCGGCAATATTGCCACTGATTATTGTTTTGTGTGAATGGGCATTACCAGCCCGCGGGCAGAATCAATCAAGTAAGGCTTTAAAGTTAAGTGGTTATTTTCTCATCGTAGGATTTTATTTCTTAATGCGGCAGGCCATTTTGGGGCATTTTTTAACACCGCCGTTGGATTCTCCCGCTGAGATGCAACTACGTTTGTTAGCTTTACCGAGAATATTTTTTACATACCTTGGTATTCTTTTTGTCCCACATGATTTGCACTATTACCGCTGTCTCGATTTTCTTAAGCCATATATATTTTCTCTCGTTTTTTTCTCTTTGTTTATCATCGTCATTGGACTACTCATCAAATTGATAGCCCCAGCCCGGCGTAGATTATTGTTTTTTGGATTGGGATGGTTTTTGATCGCCCTTTTGCCTGTGCTTAATATTTTTCCGTTGGTTAATGAATATTCTCTTTTATTAACGGCCGAACATTTCCTCTATTTTGCCATTGTTGGAATGATTATTTTTATCTTAAGCCTAGGTGAATCCTGGATTGAAAGTGTTAGGAAGATGGAGGCGGTCTATATTGTTTCCATGATACTCGTCAGCGTCCTTGTCACGTTTTTTTTAATGACGATTAAACAAAATACTTATTGGCGAGGAGAAATTCCGCTTTTTAAAAGAACGATTAAGTATGAACGCAATTTTGGTCGAGCCCGTATTCTTTTGGCCAAGGCCTATGCGCGCAGTGGCCAATATGAGGAAGCCATAAGGCAATACGGCTGGGCGTATGACATCATGAAAAAATATGCCGATAAAGTAAAAGATGAAAAGATAAAGGCCTTTTATTTAGACTATATTAAGGAAATATATTTGGATTTAGCCCATTGTCATGAAGCGATGGGAGATTTTGAAGCGACCGCCAAGTATTATCTTAAAGTCATTCAAATCGATCCTCAGAATAGTTTTCTTTACAGTAATTTGGGTCTTAATTATTTAAAGATTAATAATATCAATAAGGCTCTTGGCGCTTTTGAAAAAGCGGTTGCGTTAAATGATAATGATTTAATGGCCAAGAATAGTTTGGCTATTTGCTATAAAGAGGTCGGACGATTAGAAGAGGCCCAAGAGCTTTTGCGCGAGATTGTTGAACGTGATCCACAGTCTGCCTCAGCTAAACAAAATTTAGAAAATCTTATTTCTCCCAGTAATTTATCAAATGAGACACCATAATTATGACAACTATTAATATTGTTATCGGCATTGGAATTCTTTTTATATTGGTTTTGTTGGTGGGTCTTTTTTTTATGCCGACTGAAAAGAAAGTTGAGAAGAAAAAGAAAAAAGAGAAGACTGAACCCGAAGCTGACACGAAAGATTGGCAGCAAACGGTTACGAAGCTTCAGCACCATGTTCAATCGCTCCATAAACAAATTGAGGATCTTGACCGCAGCGTCAAATCAAAAGATAAGCAACTTATCATCGAGATAGCTAAGGCCAAGAAGTTACAAGAAAAAATAACGCAAGAGCGCAGTTGGCATGAAAAAGAAAAGTCTGAGGTGGATCGTAAAGGAGGCGAGTTTAAGAAATTGCAGGACGAACTTGCTAAGTCACAAGATCATTTTTCAAAAGAACATGCTTTAACACTGCGTTTGGAACAGGAACTTAAAGAGCTTAGATTGGTGATGGATTCTACGAATAGTCAACGGCGTGCCGCTGAAGCCGAGAGTGCGCAACTAAAAGCTCAAGTTGAAAGTTATCGTAAAGACACAGCGCAGTTACGTAGAGAAAATACGGAATTATCCAAGAAAAAAGAAGATGCCTCGTGGATTGCGAAATCTGAATATGAGCGCGTTGAGAAATTGTTGAGGGAAAAGGAAAAAGAATTTGAGCGCATCAAGCGAGAGGCCAGTTAGATTTGCCAAGCGAACGAATTGGATTCTGTCGTCGAATGAGCTCATGACGGCTTTGCAAAAGCTGCGTGATGAGAAGGTCACGATTTTTGATCTGACGGAATCTAATCCTACCCGATGTCAGTTTAAATATCCCCAAGATAAAATCTTAAGCGCGTTAGCGTCAGTAAAAAATTTAGCGTATGAACCAAATCCACGCGGTTCGCTTGCGGCTCGTGAAGCGATTGCGAAATATTATCAAGCGAAGAAGTTTGACGTTTCCCCCGAAGAAATATTTCTAACGTCCAGCACATCAGAAGGTTATTCGTATCTGTTTCGATTATTGGCCGATGTTGATGATGAGGTTCTTTTTCCCCAGCCAAGTTATCCGCTTTTTCAATATTTGGTTGATTTAAATGACCTTAAAATAAATTTTTATCCGCTGACATATGCCGATAGTTGGCACATGAATTTGGAACAGTTGGATGGACAGATTAACAGCAAAACCAAAGCGATCGTTGTGGTTAATCCGAATAATCCAACGGGTTCTTTTATAAAAAAGAGTGAACTAAAACAACTTAGTGCCATTTGCAAACAAAGAAATATTCCAATTATCGCGGATGAGGTCTTTTATGATTTTGGTTTTGATGATTCACCAGAGGAGAGTTTGGTCAATAACCACGAGGTGTTGACATTTGTTTTAGGCGGCGTTTCTAAAACGTTAGCTCTTCCTCAAATGAAATTGTCATGGATTATTGTTAAAGGCCCCAAAGAATTAGTTAAAGCAGCTAACGAACGATTGGAAATTATTGCCGACACGTATTTATCTGTTAATGCGCCAACACAAAATGCTTTTAGTGAATGGTTATTATTAAAAGATGAGATTCAGAATGAAGTTAGAGAACGTTTAAAAAGAAATTATGATTTTATTAAGAAAGAAGTGGCTCAATCGAAAAGTTGTCAGCTTCTTAAGACAGAAGGTGGTTGGTATGCGGTTTTACGATTACCAGATGATATTGATGAAGAAGATTTTGTGTTGCAATTATTAAGAGAAGATCATGTTTTTGTTCATCCTGGATATTTCTTTGATTTTGAAGAAGGGGCACATTTGGTTTTAAGCCTTCTTGCGCCTTTTGATATTTTTTGCGATGGTGTCAAAAGGCTGGTAAATAGAATCTAGCGGCCGTATTTTAAGGCTTGAAAAGTTCTTTCAATTTGGTAAGATGAGTCAAATTTGAGGAGAGAAAATTGATGACTAAACGCCCTGATTGGGATGAATATTTTTTGAAGTTAGCGATGCTGGCCTCTGAACGCGCCACATGCCCGCGGATGCATTGCGGCTGTGTCTTGGTTAAAAATAAAAATGTTATTGCCACAGGTTATAATGGTTCGATTCCCGGCGATGATCATTGTGAAGATGCTGGATGTATGGTGGTCGACAATCATTGTGTACGTACAGTTCATGCGGAGATGAATGCGCTTATCCAAGCCGCTCGGCGTGGTCATGCGGTTGATGGCGCAACGGCCTACATCACGAATATGTCATGCACAACCTGTGCGAAGGCGCTTATTATCGGTGGAGTCACACGTGTTGTTGTCTTTTCTGATTATCATGATACGCTTGCCACTGAATTTTTTGCCAAAGCGGGTGTCAAAATTGATAAGCATGCGATTCCCTCGAAAGAGATTAGTTATAACCTGAAAGATTATTCTTCAGCTCGCTAAGCGAGACAGGCATTGAATGGAATCTAATTTTATAGGCAACCGATTAAGGGTTGCCTATTTGGTCTGTATCAAGTAGGAGCTATGAACCAATATGCCAGATATCAAAATATTAATGGCGGATGATGAACCGGATGTTTTAGCCATTCTGGCCAAGAAAGTGGCTAAGGAAGGTTACTTCGTCTTGACGGCCAAAGATGGAGAAGAGGCTTGGCAAAAGATTCAAATGGAATCTCCCGATATTATTATTTTGGATTTGACGATGCCAAAGAAGGATGGCTTGGAAATTCTAAGAGATCTGCGGGCCAATCCTCCGTCAAGCAAATGGCAGGCGGTTATCATTGTTTCTGCACGTGATGAACTGGAAGATATGCAAAAAGGATATTCTTTGGAAGCAGATCACTACATCTCCAAGCCCTGCACCGTAGAAGATATTCTAAAAGCCATTCGGCTGATGATCGCGTTAATTCCTCAGCGTAAATCCAAATGAGAAGGTTCATTTAAGAAATAACAGAGGATGAAAATTTTTATCTACATTATTATTGGCGCAGGACTAATCATTGCGTACGTGCGCTTTTTAGAAAAGAAAATGGTTTTTGTACCATCGCGTGTTTTAGCGCATCGTCCTTTAGATATTGGGTTAGCTTATGACGATGTTTCTTTGACGACAGAAGATGGGGTTAAGCTCAATGGTTGGTTTATTAAGTCTTCTGACACGAACATAAATAGCACGCTTGTTTATTTTCATGGCAACGCAGGAAATATTGGTGATCGATTAGACAAGATTGGGATTTTTGCAAGGCTTGGGCTTAATGTTTTTATTATCGATTATCGGGGTTACGGCAAAAGTCAAGGCCGGCCAAGCGAAGAGGGAGCCTACAAGGATGCCTTGGCGGCGTATGATTATTTATTACGGCGCGATGATATCGATCCCAAGAAAATAATTGGATATGGGGGTTCCTTGGGTGGCGCCATTGCCATTGACCTGGCAACGAAGCGTCCGGTTGCGGCGCTTATTGTTGATTCGTCCTTTAGCTCTGCTGCGGATATGTCGAAACGTATTTTTCCGTTTCTTCCGACGGCCATCTTAAGCACAAAGATGGATTCACTATCAAAGGTAAAAAACATAACGGCGCCTAAATTATTTATTCATAGCCGTGAAGATACGGTTGTGCCGTTTGTATTTGGAGAAAAATTGTATCAAGCGGCGGCCGCGCCAAAAGAATTCCTAGAAATTAAGGGCGGACATAATGATTCACATTTATTTGATCAGGACAATTTTGAAGGTGGCATTCGGAGTTTCTTGAAGAGTTTAAATTTAATTTAAAGTTTGATTAAGATCATGAATCAATTTTTAAAAACGAAGAAAACGCAAATCATTGGTCCTGATAATAAACCGATTACGCTTCGAGGTGTCAATTTCGGCGGGTGGCTGATGATGGAGGCCTATATTCTTTATGCGCCCAATAATCCGGAACGAGGGTTCAAGGAAGATTTTGCCAAAAAGTTAGGGCCCGCCGCGCTTAAATCATTTGAGAAAAATTTTCGCGCCAATTTTGTTTGTGAAGATGATTTTAAGAATATTGCCCAGCTTGGATTTAATTGTGTCCGCGTGCCGTTTAACCATCGCCTTGTTGAATCGACACCGTATCATTATTCTAAGGAAGGCCTAAAAGTTTTGGATGATGTGCTCGCGTGGGCCAAGAAATATAAAGTTTATGTTATCTTGGATCTTCACGGCGCAGCTGGGTGTCAAAATCACGATTGGCACTCTGATAGTTTTGGCAAAGCCGAGCTTTGGACGAACAAAGTTTATCAAAAACGAACCTTAGCCCTTTGGAAATTTATTGCTGACCGTTATAAAAATGAACCATATTTGGCTGGATATGATTTACTCAACGAATCGATACTTACTGACACAAAGCTTTTGAATAGATTTTATAAGGAGATTATTGGCGGCATTCGCCACGTTGATAAAAATCATATTTTATTTATCGAGGGAAACCGTTGGGCGCAAGATATTGAGTGCTTGGAAGAATTTGATGATGATAATTATGCCTTGAGTATTCATAATTATGAGCCGATTGATTTTACATTTAACTTTGTGCCGCAGTTGTCGTATCCACTCAAATCGAAACAGGGGAGTTGGGATAAAAAGACAACGTATCAACATTTATTAAAGCATAAAAAGTTATCAGATGCGCGCGGCGTGCCGATTTTCGTTGGAGAATTTGGCATTAATGCCCGTAATAGTTTTTATGGTGAAGATAAATGGCTCGATGACACACTTCGTTGTTATAAAGAACTTGGTTTTCATTGGACTTATTGGACTTATAAAGCGATTAAGAATTTTGTTTTTCCCGATGGGGTTTACAGTTATCTTAGCAATCCGCCGTGGGTCAATCGTGTTGGCCCCAAGATGGGTTGGGATACGTTCGCCAGCCACTGGCCTACACGACAAAAAGAGATGATTGAATCATGGCAGACCAAGAATTTTGAACCAAATACAGCCGTACTTAAAACATTACAAAAATATGCTCGATAAAATTACCAGCCTCACTAATCCAAAAGTTAAAGAACTCGTTAAACTGCGCGAAGCGGCTCAGCGAAAGAAGTCGGGGGTCATTGTCGTTGAAGGATATCGTGAAATTGAGCGTGCTATTGAAGCGAAGGTGAACTTTAAGGAATTTTATATCTGTAAATATTTTGTTAAAACGTTAGCGCAAAAAGAAACGCTTAAGAAAATCATGGCGCTTAATGTCCCGATTTATGAGACAAGCAGCGAAGTGTATGAAAAAATTTCATATGGTGACCGCAATGAAGGATTGATGGCGATTGCTCAGCCAAAGTATTCATCATTCTTCGATTTGCCATCGAAAGACGATTTGTTTATTCTGGTTATTGAGCAGGTTGAGAAGCCTGGAAATTTGGGCGCGATCCTGCGTACTGCTGATGGCGTGGGCGTTGATGGCATCATCGTCTGTGATGCCAAAACGGATATTTATAATCCAAATGTGATTCGTTCAAGTTTGGGAACAATTTTTTCAACTAAAGTGGTTGTTAGTTCTGTTGCCCCAACTTTTGATTTCTTAAAGTCGAAGGGAGTCAAGATTTGTGCGACGAGTCCTGATGCCGATTTTATTTATTCCAAGGCTGATTTAAAAGCGCCGGTTGCCATTGTCGTTGGCAGTGAACAGGAGGGCTTAAGTCGATTTTGGTTAAGTAAAGCGGATTTAAAGGTAAGAATTCCAATGCGTGGGAAAGCTGATTCGCTTAATGTCTCGACATCAACGGCAATTTTGCTTTATGAAGCGCTGAGACAATCGTCATCCTGAAGGAGCAAAGCGTACTGACTTTTCCATAATTTATATTTAGATGAAGTCAGTACGTACCAACTTCCTCTAAAATATTAAAGGACAGTTGGTGCGACTGAAGGATCTCTTAAGAGATCCTTCGCTTACGCTCAGGATGACGAGAAATCATGCTATTTCTCGAAATTAAAATGAAAACAAAAATTCGTCTACAAGTATTCTTGTCGCATAATGGTGTTTGTTCACGGCGAAAGGCCTTTGATTTAATTCAAAGTGGCCAAGTCGCGGTTAATGGACGGATTGTTAAAGAACCATCAACGGCCATTGATGCTGATCGTGATGAAATTTACGTTGATGGCAGCGAAATAAAGTCTAAGGCCTTTGATTATATTTTATTAAATAAGCCTAAAGGCGTTACCACAACTAAGGCTGATCAGTTTGCCGAGAAGACAGTTCTGGAATTATTGCCCAAAGAATTTCAGCATTTAGTCCCGGTTGGACGTTTGGATAAAGATACAGAAGGATTGCTCTTATTAACTAATGATGGTGATGTGGCGTATAAACTAACGCATCCAAAATTTAATGTCGGCAAAACATATTTCGTTAGAGTACGATGGGAGTTAACAGAGGCTAAACGAAAAAAATTAGAGCAAGGTATTATCTTAGAAGGAACGAAAACATCGCCGGCAAAAGTTGAAGAGGTCAAATATACTAATGATCAGACGGAGTTTAACATCACGATTCATGAAGGCCGTAAGCGTCAGGTAAGACTTATGTGCGCCAAGGTTGGCCTGCCAGTTATTTATTTAAGACGTTTAACTCAAGGGCCGCTTGAGTTGGGAGATTTACAACTAGGGAAATATCGAGCATTAACCAAGGATGAAATTGAAAGGCTTCGCAGTTTGTAAGATATAAATATGATTACGATAAATAATTTAACGATGGGATTTACCAACCGTACGCTCTTTAAGGATGTTACTTTTAGCATTTTTCCCAATGAAAAAATTGGTTTAACTGGACCCAACGGCGCGGGAAAGACAACACTCTTCTCTATTATATTAGGCGATATGCAGCCGATTTCGGGAAGTGTCGTTGTACAAAAGAATATCAGCATTGGATATTTACCGCAGGAGTCACGATTTGATTCGACGAAAACGGTGCTAGAAGAAATTACCGAGGGCGACGCGCGCATTCGAACGCTCATGGATGAGAAACGTAAACTCGAGGATGATAATAAAGCAGATTCGAATCGCTACGGCGACGTTTTGCATGAGCTGGAACAACTGGGGATTTATGATATTGAACATAAGGCCGAAAAGATTTTGATGGGACTTGGATTTAAGACGACCGATTTTAATCGGCCGATTTCAAATTTAAGCGGCGGCTGGCAGATGCGCGCGCTTTTGGCGAAGCTTTTAACATATTCTTATGATTTACTTTTGCTCGATGAGCCTACAAACTATTTGGATTTAAACGCGACGCTTTGGCTAAAAGGTTTTTTAGCCAACTATCCCGGCGCGTTTGTTCTTATCTCTCATGACCGCGTCTTTTTAAATGATGTCACCAACTATACGATTATCTTAGAGCGCAATGGAATGACGAAGGTCAAAGGAAACTATGAAGAATATGAAATCCAAAAAGGTTTGACTGTTAAACATTTGGAACGTCAGCAAAAGGTTGTTGAGAAAAAGCGTGAACAACTGGAAAGGTTTGCTGAACGTTTTCATGCGCAGCCTAACAAAGCCTCAGCGGTGCGCAACAAACGTAAACAATTGGAAAAGTTGGAAGAGATTGATCTGCCGCAACA
Organism: Candidatus Omnitrophota bacterium; assembly: GCA_023247445.1. Lineage (GTDB taxonomy): Bacteria > Omnitrophota > Gorgyraeia > Zapsychrales > Zapsychraceae > JAHFGL01. The sequence continues at coordinate 55,673 of JAHFGL010000003.1, forward strand.
GCAAAGAAGTATGGAGGCCTTTGAGTTTTCTAATATCCAACAAAGTGGATATGTGGTTGTCCATATGGAGAAGGTCAGTAAGAGTTATGTAGAGAAGAAAGTTTATCAGGATTTAGATTTTGAGATTATCCGTGGACAAAAGGTCTGTTTGGTTGGACCAAACGGCGCAGGAAAGTCTACTCTTCTTAAAATGCTCGCTGGTGCCATTGCCGCCGATAGCGGGACAATTAAATATGGCCACAAAGTTGATTTGGGATATTTTTCACAATCACGAATGGATGTTTTAAGTCCGGAGAAAAATCCGCTGGAAGAAGTTTATTCGGCTGCCGAAGGCAAGGGCGTTCAAACGACACAAATCCGTAGTCTCTTGGGACTTTTTAATTTTCATGGTGATGATGTATTTAAGCCGGTTAAGGTTCTTTCGGGAGGAGAAAAAAGCCGTTTGATCTTGGCCAAACTTTTGATTAATCCACCGAACTTTATGCTTTTAGACGAACCTACAACTCATCTTGATCTTGACGGCGTTCGCGCGCTAACGAGTGCTTTTCAATCTTTTGAAGGAACGATTTGTTTTATCAGTCACGATCTTTACTTTATTCGAGAGTTGGCGGACACAATTGTTGAAGTCGATAGTGGTCATATTAAAGTTTATTCAGGTGGACTGGAATATTATTTAGAGAAGCGAGAAGAAAAGGACGCCGAGCTTAAAGAACAAAAACGTCAGGAAAAGTTGGGGCAGCAAGAACAAAAGAAACAAGAGCAGAAAAAACAAGAGAAAGACAATTCTCACCTGAGTCAATTACATAAACAGCATAACGAGGCGCTCAAACGCATCGGGCAGATTAAAAACGAAATTAAAAGTTTGGAAGATGAGCAAAAAGAAATCGAGACGGAAAGTTATGTTAAGGCCCGCGCTTTGGCCAAGATGTATGAATCCAAAGACGGTGAGAAGATTAAGGAATATGGCAAGCGGCTCAAAGATATTCAAGCCCGCCAGCGCGAAATTGAGACGACGATAAAGAATTTAAGAGAAGAGCGCGACAGAATTAGTAAGTGACCACGAAGTGGTCATCCTGAGGAACGCAGTGACGAAGGATCTCTTAAGAGATCCTTCGCTGGCGCTCAGGATTACGGATGGTTTACAAATTAAGGAATATGCGACTAAAAATAGATTTACACGACATTTATTCCAGCAGCCGTGAGCTTGAGCGATCCTTAACGGATATCATGCAAGAGGCGCAAGATAAAAAAGCAGATTTAATTGAGATCATTCCTGGTAAAGGTTCTGGTCAGCTCAAAAAATATGTCCTGCGATTTCTAGAAAAAGGGTACAAGAATGTTTATCATCGCATCGAGAAGGATGATAAAAATTGGGGCCGCATCTTTGTTCACTTTCGGTGGTCAAAGTAAAACAAATTCTTGAAATATGATCAGTAATTCTTATGGTATACTATCCGCGAAAGGATAAAAATTATGATCAAACAAGCCAAATATTCAGTTATTCAATCCACCAAAGATATTTTAGGTGGTGTACCTGTCTTTAAAGGCACGCGGGTTCCAATTAAAACACTTATTGATTACTTGGAACAGGGCGAGACCATTGAGGATTTTTTAGAGGGTTTTCCAACAGTTTCCAGAAAACAGGTGATTCATTTATTAGAGGAAGCTAAGGAGAAAGTTCTTGCCGGGATTTAAGATACTTCTTGATGAATGTGTCGACCATCGGTTAGCTAAAACCATCTCCCACCATTCCGTTAAAACAGTTTTCGATATGGGTTGGTCTGGATTAAAAAATGGCGAATTGCTTACGAAGGCCCAAGAGCGATTTGATATTTTTCTTACAACGGATCGAAATTTATCAACTCAGCAAAATCTTGTTCGCTATGATATTGCGATTTTAGTCCTTTGCGTACCTAGTAATACACTTGATGATCTCAAAGAAGTTTTGTCTAAAGGGCTTAAACAATTACATTTTCTGCAGAAAGGCAAAGCCACTTTCATCAAATGAAAAGATTAGTTAATTTGTTAATTGTAACGATTTTCTTCAGTGGCTGCTCGATTCTTGGCCACATGGATGAGCTGTTGACGTTAAAGGCTGTGGGCGATGAGCAGGCAGCAATGGATCGTGAAGTTGGACAGCAAAAGAAGAAGTTTGCGTTATTAGTTGAAGCCACGAAAAAAGATTCCTTCCTCAAAGATTATTCCACTAAAGACAAGATTAGACGACGATTCGGTGACCCAGTATTTACTCGGCCAGAAACTAAAGATGGTCAGGAGCTTGAGCTTTGGTTGTATCGTCACGGCACAAAGTTTTCTGAGGGAGATAAGGTTTATTTGTATTTTAACCCAACAGCAAATCTGATGAGTTGGGAATATGTCGAAGCTCCCAAAAAAGAAGCAGAGAGTAAATAGTTTCCTCCAAAGTGCTTACCAGAAATTATTTAAACATTTTGGTCCGCAACACTGGTGGCCTGGCGAAACCCCATTTGAAATAATTGTTGGCGCGATCCTTACCCAAAATACAAATTGGGGCAACGTTGAGAAAGCCATCCGCAATTTAAAGCATGAAAAAGTTTTAACCCCGCAGGCGCTCCACCAAATTTCGCAATCCAAATTAGCTGCACTCATTAAACCCGCCGGATATTTCAACGTCAAAGCCAAACGCCTAAAGAATTTTATCGATTATTTATTTGCCGAATACGATGGAAGTTTAGCGAAGATGAAGAGGGAGAAACTTTCAACCTTACGCCTTAAACTTTTAACCATTAACGGCATCGGTCCCGAAACAGCGGACTCGATTTTGTTGTACGCCTTTGCCAAACCGACATTCGTTGTCGATGCGTATACAAAACGTCTTTTATATCGGCACAATATTATTGAACACGATGCCACGTATCATGACGTTAAAGATTTATTTGAAACTTTTTTTAAGCACGATAGCAAATTTTTTAATGAATACCATGCGTTGATTGTTCGTCTGGGAAAAGATTATTGTAAGACAAAAGCTCTCTGCCAGCTCTGTCCGCTGAATGATTTGGAATATTCCCTAATCCGCAAATGCCCCGACTGCCACCGCGCACTTACTCATAGTTCTCTTTCCCATTCTTGTGCTAAAAAATAGTGTGAGTTAGTTATAACTATGTTGTCTGTGGTTTAGGCATATTATTACAGAGCGAGTTCCGCAGCTGATCGACTACAAAAATTTGGTTTAGCCATATGATCAGTCGCTCAAACATGCTCCCTTTGGTCGCAAACTCGCTTTGTGATCATATGGCTAAACCATTGCGAAAAGTCGATCTCGCGAGGACTGTTTGAGCGAATAATAATATGCCTAAACCACAGGTCATTCTCCGTTTTTGCCCCTAAGTCACAACAGTAATTTTTTGGCATTTTCCCCAATCACATGGCATACTTTTGCCTATAAATCCTGTCTTTAGTAGTTAATTAATATTATGTATATTTACAAGAAAAACCAAAACTCATGTGGTAGCCGCCGGCTTATTTCAACCGTCTTACTGATAGCCTTTGGATTGACCTCATTTTTGCCTCCCAATCTTAGCTGGGCGCAGGTTGTGCCCTTAACAGGACTCAATCTTCCTATTCCGGGAACGGTCATCAATTTAAGTCCCGCCTTTATTCCCGCGCATGTCACCGGCATTGCCATTCATCCCGACGATCCATTTAAATTCGATTTTATTATTGATACCGGTGATGATCATTTAGAAGGTGAGGCGTTTAAACAGGAATCGATGAAGCTGATTAAATATTTTATGGCCTCCCTAACGGTGCCGGAGAATCAGATGTGGGTTAATCTTTCGCCATATGAAAAGAATCGTATCATTGCGGATGGACTGGGGCAGACGGAGATGGGCCGCGACATGCTTGGCCAAGATTATATTTTGAAACAATTAACGGCATCTTTAATGTCACCTGAGAATGAATGGGGACAAAAGTTTTGGGATCGTGTTCATAAAGAAGTTAAAGAAAAATATGGCAACATTGATATTCCAACGGATACGTTTAACAAAATTTGGATTCTGCCGGATAAGGCGTCGGTTTATGTTCATGACAATCGCGCGTTTGTTGTTGAGAATCATTTAAAGGTGATGTTGGAGGAAGATTACGTGGCGCTTTCTAATAGTCATCCTGAAGGAGCGAATGCGACTGAAGGATCTCCGAAGAGATCCTTCGCATCAACTTTCCTTAATGGTTTTGAGAAGAAGTTGGTACGTACTGACTTCCTCCAAATTGAATTAAGGAAAAGTCAGTACGCTGCGCTCAGGATGACGGAGCCAATCAAAGAAATTTTAAAAGAAATTCTCCTTCCCGAAATCGAGAAGGAAGTTAACAACGGCAAGAATTTTGCCCAGCTGCGACAGATTTTTTATTCAATGATTTTAGCCACGTGGTATAAACAGAATTTGAAAAAGAGCTTGTTCACCAAAAATTACGCCAATCAAAACAAGATTGAAGGAATCGACCTTCAAGATAAAAAAATCAGTGAGAAGATTTACAACCAATATTTAGAAGCCTTCCAAAAAGGTGTCTCCAATTTAATTAAAGAAGAGTATGATCCGCAAACTCAGGAAGTTATCCCGCGCAAATATTTCTCGGGAGGAGTTCAGGGAGTCGAAGACGCGGCGATCTTGACAAGTCTGCCTTCGAGTTGGATGGAAGCTCAAATAAATCGCGATCATGCGATGGTCACCGCCGGCATCGATCCTCTCGGCCCTCAAGCTTCCGATGAGGCGATGGTGACTTATGCCGAAGGAACAGATCAACAATACCTCAAGAGGCTGGATAAGATGTTTCGGGCAATTGCTGGTTCCGCCGATGTGGATGGTTCGGCTTATAAAGATTTTCAAAGAGGAGTTTCTCAATTAATAACAGATGGCGTGATCACGGGTTTAGTTGCAAGAAGGCAAGTTTGGGATTTTATGAAATCTGTGGCCCAAGGTGTTGCGTCAGGCGATCGGACAGAATTGCAACAACTGAGATTCCTCTTGAATTCTCCCGAGGAGATTACGTTATCTCATTTTATGAGAATAAGGATTCGAAAAGAAAAAACAAGTAAACGAATGATTAGAGTTGTTCAAAGAGTCCCTGGAATGCTTGCTCATTCCCAAGCGTTGTTGCAGGACATTGTGGGTAAAATAAAACGTAATGAGCCGGTTAAAATATGTTTTGTCTGTAATATGAATGTTCACCGCAGTGCCGTCGCCCATGTCTTAGTAATGGATCAAGCTCAAAAATTAGGAAGGACCAATGTTGAGATTGTCTCTGGCGGGACATTTGATTCAAATGAACATTTAAATTCTAAATTAAGATCTGGATTCAAGAAAATTTTAGAGGCCAGGGGTGTTGACAGCGACATCATTAATCGATTTCGTACCAGAGATGTAACTAAAGAAGATTTAGAAGATTCTCAGTTAATTGTGATTGCAGAACCAATGAACCTAGAGAGGTTGTCAGAGTTTGAAAATGAGGTTCCAGGGTTGTATGAGAAGATGATATTTTTTACATCGATTAATCCCGTCGTAGATGCCCAGCATCCGGATCATGTGATGCCAGATCCTTATGATTCAAGTAAGATATCAGCAGAAGGGTTGGTTGATTTAATAGAACAAGAAATAATTCCGCGGTTGTTTCCAACCGACCCCGCCCTCCAGCCTTTGGCTGGAGAGGCCTCGGCATCCCGTAAGCGGGATGACCGGGCGATGTTGACTAAAACGGAACAAACTCCTCAAGCTCTGGTTGAAGATTTAAAACGCGCTGCTGCCGAGGATCCTGGCAATATTGTGGATGTTTTGTATGACCGTGGTTTTAGAAAACCGGATGAACCATTCAACGTGTATCTTATGATAAAGAATCATAAAGGTCCGATCTTGGATATTAGAACTGGTGAGGAGTTGCAAAATTGGCCAGCCGAGCAGTTAGTCGGCCGTCAGTGGAGAAGGGCCGACGTTTATATTAGAAAAGATGACCCAAGAGGTTTGGGAGTTTTGGTGATCGATTCTGATAATATTTTGACCGCGCGCGAAAGTCATCAATTTAGAGAAAGAAATTGGCGGGATTTGGCTCAAAAAAGAGGACTGATTGTTTATACCGGAGTCAATGCCATCAATCGTGAGTTGATAACCGCGCATCGAATTTTAAAAGAAGACGGCACGATTGTTGAAAAGGAATATGGTGATTCACCGCCATTCGACTTAAAGGTCACAAAAGAGTCAATCCTGATACGTATTGGCGATGGTGTTTTTTTTATCGAGTTGGATGAGTCGATGCTGACATACTCTGAAGACCAATGGGATAAAGTCAATCAAACGTACGAGAGCCTTCGCAAATTAGCCCAGAGTATTAAAGATGATCTTGATGCAAAGTTAGGGCCTGGATTTGTTGAGGAGTTAACGGGGTTAGTTGATCGATTACCCGAAAATGAAACTCAGGCCAGAGAAAGGTTAGGCGAAGATGACGCAATGAAATTGTTGGAGGACACCAACCGATTAGCCAATCTTGCTTTTGTGACAATCGATCAAATTTTAACATCATCTCATGAAAAGATTACATCATTAGGTCTTGATAATATTCTTCAGTCTGATTTAGAAAGTCCAAGGTATCCGATAAAAGAAGGATTTCGCAGCTACGACATAATTCGTGATTTTACTGAAAAATTGGGCAAGGTTAAAGGGGCTATGGATGGAATGAGTTCTCGGAATCTTAGTCGAGATACAGTTTATGGAGAATTTAATAGTTGTAAGCTTTTCTCGTCAATGGCTTTAAAAAGAATTGTAGCATTTGTCAACTTATTGGATCATGTTGTTGATCTACAAAGCGAGTCCTTTGAGAAATTTAAAGAGGAGATAAAATCAAGTACCGTATCTTTTAGAGAATCAAAAAGTTTACCCGAGTATATTTATCGATATTTTTTAATCCCGTATCAAGAAGCTTTGGCAGAGCGAGAAGCCATTGCTGAACCTATTCCCGATGAGGCGCTGTTGGCTCACCCGGAAGATTTGGTTGGGGGAGAAATAAATTTAAGATATTTGCGACGGATTCAAAAAATTGTTAATTCCAGCAAGGCTGATACAAAAAAGATCGCCATGTATGTGGGGGCTGGGGCGGATATCAGTGCTGCGCTTCTAGCGATTGATGCGACGGACTATATTTTTATCGATCAAATTCCATTTGATACGGATAAACGAAAGGTCAGCGCCAAGACATTGGCTCGCGACATGGAAATTTATTTCCATGACAAGATGGGCAAAGGATATGGCAATTATTTGGCGATGAAGTCGGTTGGTCGGATTCGGCCATTTTTTATAAAAGAATTAGAATTGTTAGGAATTGATCCTAAGGATGTTTCAATTAAAAAAGATAAAAATAATCCAAATGTTTTTAGAATTAGTTTTGAGTATAAAGGCCAGAGGAGAACGGTTACCTATGTTGGTAATGCGGATGCGACAAGGCCAGCCAAATTCGCCTCGCTTATTAAACGTTTGGGCCGAGCTGATTTTCTAATGATTAGAGCCGGCAATTACAGTGAGCGCAATCCAAAACCATTATTAACGCGGACTTTTGTTATGAAACATTTAAAACCATCAGGACATCTTATTGTAGATTCCCTCGATGGGTTGACGGCCAAGGATGGACTACGTGATTTAGTTGAGCAGAAGCATTTGCGTGATGCCGTTTTAACTAGACTGGAACGCGATGGGGCGGGGTTAGGGTATGGTGATCGTTACGCCCCGCAATCATATATTTATATAAACAATCTCGATGAGGCGCTAGTGACGGATAAAGCAGTGACTAGTGAAGTTCCTGGTGGGATTGATTTTAATCCTGCGAATATGAATTTCAATTCAAACGGCGATAAGATTCAAATCAACTTACCGATGGCAGATCCCGCGATGCTGGGAGTAGAATCACCCGTCCGTGGTTATCAACCGGTCATTATTGAAATCACTCCGATAACAAATTTTCCGCTATTGCTCGGACTTAAAGATGAGCACGTGACGCAGATTTCTTATAACTAACGTGAGTTCGGTATTTATATTTTGTCATCCTGAGGAACGAAGTGACGAAGGATCTCCGATTATTTTAAGTACTTTGAGATTCTTCGCTTCGCTCAGAATGACGTAAACGTTTTAAACTAGATCATTAAAAGTGCAGCGTTGGCGCGAAGATAGTTACGCACATCTTCCGTAAAAGGCAAAAAGACCTTATAAAACAATTTGCCTTTTTGTTGCGCAACCTTTTTAATCTTTGTTTGGAATTGGATTTTGGATTCTTTAGGCGAGTGGCCTTCGTTTTGAAAGCTGATGGTAACCTCTGCGATTGTTCCTTCAGCAATAAAGGAAGGAATGTCGCAGGAAAGGCCGATGAGATTAATATCATGAGTGCGGCTGATAATAAAATGATCGTTGACCTTTAAATGGATCGGCCATTCATAGTGAAAACGGCGATAATGACGTTTCTCAGAGAAAACATTTTGATTGTTTTGCACTCCTAAACGATAGCGTGTCCAATCTTGACCATATTTTTTGATCCAGTCTGTTGCCGCTGTGGCAAAACCAACTTCGCGACCTAATTTTTCACTTTCAAGCCATTTATGTTTACGAATTTCAGCTAACGCTAATTCATCCTGAAGAAATGAGTAAGTGGTATTCATCGAGGCACCCCATTTTTAAAAAATATTTTAATAGAAGATTTGCATTATAGCAAAGCGAAACATCAAATCAAGATTTTAATAAATTATTTTGTCGACGAGGAATGGCATTATTGGTAAGCATAGAATAAAATAGCGACGCGATAAATATTTCATGACTTGCCCATAAACAATTTGCTTTAAAGAGTATTCTTTTATATGATATGGCCAACAAATTTAATTGGAGAAAATAGCGATGAACAATGTTGGTCTTATCCTTTTGATTGTAGTCCTGGCCATTGGCTTTTTAGCGGCATTTTTGGTTGTGGTTATCAATTTGCTGAAGAAACAAATTAGAGAAGAGATAAAATTTAATCAAGATCAGTTTCTGCAATTAGCCCAGCAACAATTCGAGACCCAGCAAAGCAAATCAACCGCAGAATTAGATCAGCGAAAGCAATCAGTTGAGTCTTCTGTTAGCGGATTAAAGGAAGAATTGGAGCGATATCAGCGATTGATGCGCGAATTTGAACAGGATCGAGCGAAAAAATATGGAAGCTTAGAAAATGAACTAAAGAATGCATCGACCGCCACTGTCAAATTGCAGGAAACGACGAATCATTTAAATAATATTTTGGGCAATGTTAAATTACGTGGTCAGTGGGGCGAGCGCATGGCCGAAGATATTATCCAGTATGCAGGACTTCTGGAAGGCGTTAATTACCGTAAGCAAACCAAACTCGATTTAACCAACACCATTCCCGACTATACTTTTCTTCTGCCCGATAATCATAAGGTCAACATGGACGTCAAATTTCCTTATGACAATTACATCAAGATGATGAACGCGCCGGAATCTTTAGAGAAAGAGCATTATCAAAAAGAATTTTCTGGCAACGTCACAAGCCGTATTCGGGAACTGCGCAATCGTGGTTATATCAATCCGCAGGAAAATACGCTCGACTTTGTTTTATTATTTATCCCTAGTGAACAGGTGTATGCCTTTATTCAAGAACAGATGCCGGGGATTATGGATGAAGCGTTAAAGCAAAAGGTCGTGTTGTGTTCGCCGTTTACGCTCTATGCGATGCTGACAGTTATCCGTCAGGCCTATGAAAATTTCCGTTATGAAAAAGATATGAAGAAGATCATCGATCTTATCGACCAATTTGCTAAGCTTTATGAAAATTTTAAGGTGCGGTTTGAGGATATTGGAAAATCGCTCGAGAAGATGGAAGCCACATACAATAATATTAAATTAAATAATTTTAAACAACTTGATACAAAGATAAGACAGATTGATGAACACAAAAAAGGAAATACAATCCCCCTTAATTCATCCGGCGCCATCATCGACGTATCCAAAGAGTCCTTGGACGATCAAGCCGTTGTTTAATCATTTCTTCCCGTCATCGGTAGTAACCTACGTTAGCGATCAGACGAAAGATTTTAAGCTAAGAGAGAAACAGCTTAGCTTAGAGGATGATCAAAGGAAGTTTCTATCTTCTCAATTAGGTTTTGATGTTGGGCATGCGGTTAATATTCAGCAGGTGCATGGTAAAAGGGTTGTGAAAGTTGACGCTCTTTATAATCAATCTCGGTCGATTTTAGAAGAGGCGGATGGGATTATAACCAATACGATCAATGTCCCGATTGTGATTCGCACTGCCGATTGTTTGCCAATTTTTATTTGTGATGTGAAACAAAAATGCATTGGCTTGGTTCATGCGGGATGGAAAGGGACCCAGCAAAATATTGTTGGACAGACGCTTATGCTGATGTATAAATACTGGCACTGTGAATTGTCTGATATCAAGGTTGCCATTGGCCCAGCGATTCGATCTTGTTGTTATCAGGTTGGGAAAGAAGTGTCGGATTATTTCCCGTGGGCGATTGTCAAAAAGGACAGCTCGTTGTATTTAGATTTGCCACAAGTTAATAAGAATCAAATGATTAATTTGGGGCTCCCGCAAGAGAATATTTTTGATTGTGGGATTTGTACTTGTTGTGATCATAATTATTTTTCATTTCGTCGGCAAAAAGAGTCCGCTGGTCGAATGATTTCTCTAATGATGTTGCAAGGAGATTAATATGCACGTTGTCATTTTGGTTACAGCCAAAGATAAAAAAGAAGCTCATAAAATTGCGAACAAGTTAGTGGCAGGGAAGTTGATCGCCTGTGCAAATATTATTAACGGCATTGAATCAGTTTTTTGGTGGGATGGAAAAATAGATAATGCCAAAGAAGTGCTATTGGTTTTGAAATCTCGAAAGAGTTTGGTTTCAAAGATTATTAAAACGGTTAAATTAGTTCATAGTTATTCTGTGCCAGAGATTATTGCCTTGCCGATTATTGCCGGGAACAAGGATTATTTAAAATGGATTGATGGATCAACTGGCTAAGTATATAGTAAAAGAAATTTTTTAATCAGCGGAGGTTCTAGATAATGAAATATTTGGGAAGAATAGTTTTTTTGGTAGCGGTTATCATGGTGGCATCTTATGTACCTAATTCATCGGCACAATTCTTTATGACGGGAAATCCATTGGTCGGTGAAAAATCTCCAGATTTTACGTTGGACACAACCAGTGGCGAAAAAGTCAACATGACGAAGTTTCGTGATAAGCACAGTGCGATAATTTTTTTCTGGGCCACGTGGTGTCCGCATTGCCGTGAACAGCTGAAGGTATTAAACAATGAAAGTGCGAATATGTTAAAGAAGAATATTAAGATTATTTTGGTGGATATCGGTGAGGGGGCCAAACAAGTTCAAGCGCATCTTAAGCGAGAAAAAATTAGCCTCAACGTTTTTCTGGACCAGGATCAGGCCATCGCTGAGACCTATGCCATCATTGGCGTTCCAACCTTTTTCTTCATTAACAAAAGCGGCGTGATTACTGCCGTTGAGCACACTATTCCAGATAATTACGAAGAGATCTTGTCCAAGTAATAAAACACTAAATCCAAAACTCTAAATAAATTTAAAAGCCAAATGCACAAGTTAAGCATTTGGCTTTTAAGGTTTTATAAGGCCGTTTAATTCTTGTTTTTAGGAAGATTATCAACGAGATTAGCTTTAAGTCTTAGGCCCGATAAGAAGTTGCTAAAAATTTCATTTCTTTTTTCCATAAAAAGATTTTGAGCAAACTTTTCTTTTTCTTTGGCAAAAACTTCTTTATCTACAGGGATATAAGAATTTAAATGAAGGATACAATAACCATTTTCGGTTTCAACCACATCACTGATTGTGTTATTCTCCGTGAGTGAAAAGGCTGCTTCTTGAAATTCCTTGGCGATACCAACCTTAGGTAAATAATCCCCGCGATTAAAGCCCGGTGTTTGATAAATTTCTAATCCCAATTGTTTAGCTGCGGCTTGAAAATCTTCGATTTTCGATTTATTTAATTCTTCTTTTAGACTTTTTAAATATTCTTGAGCCTTGAGCTTCGCAATATCTTTGGCCTTTATTTTTAAAAAGGCTTCTTTAACTTTATCTTTGACTTGAGCATAATCTGGGATTTGGCTATCTTTCTTTTCTTTGACCTTGACGATGAAAATACCTTTAGATGTTTCAAAAGGTTCATTGATTCTATTTGTTTCTAGCTGGGATACATATGTCTGTAGTTCAAAAGGCCATCCTAGCGAAAGATTGGGCTGGTCAACGCTAAAAAATCCACTGGTTTGTAAGTTTAAATTATCCTTTTTAGCAATTTCTTGTATGTCAGGATTAATAAGGAGTGCTTGATAGACCGATGTCGCTTTTTGCTTCAGCTCAGCCTTCTCAGTTTCTTCAATATTGTCCTTATAATCAAAACGGATAAAATCGACATTAATGCTAGGGGGAATGCGGAATTCATCTTTATGCTCGGCATAATATTGTTGAGCTTGAGATTCATCGTAGTTAACGTCATTTTTGAATGAATCCGTTGAAATTAAACAATAGCTAACTTGTACTTTTTCATTTTGTTTCTTATAAGCGGCAAATACTTCATCTTCGGTTAGTGTCGTCGCTGAAGCCTCTTGGTCTAGCAATTTACCAAACATCAAGGTATCGCGGACGCTTTCTTCAAAATCTCTGGCTTCCGTTCGAAAACTATAGCGCAGGATATCGTTGTAAAGCAATGTGTCGAATTGCCCATCTCGTTGAAAGAAAGAGTATTGTTTAATTGTTTCAATAACCTCTTTATCGCTAACTTTAATGTGTCTTCGATTGGCTTCCTCTAAAAGAATGAGTCGGTCCCATGTTTCTGCTTCCAAATTTAAGAATGGGCGAGCTTCTCTAAATTTGTCACCATAACGAATCATGGCCTGAAGTTGGGTGTGTTGATACATGCGTTCAAACTTATCAAGGGAAATTTTGTGGTTAAAGATTTTGCCAGCATAGGTTGGTTGGCCGTTGCCTTGTATCATGTAGGCTGTTCCAAAAAATCCAAAAGAGATAATGATAATAATGGCTACAAACCACAAGATTTTCTTAGCAACACCTTTTTTGCGTAACGTTTTTAACATGAATATTCCTTAATGAATTGATTTTTGGTTAATTGGATTAAAATAAATATGCCGATTATATATTTGAATTACACCTTTTACAAGCGTTTTTCCAAACCTTATTTGATTAGTGGCCTAGGAATTAAGACGGTATGCACCTGATTTGCTAAAAGCCCTTTTAGATAATATACTTATGTTGGCCCTTAACAATTGTCTTTACAACAAGATAGGCCAAAGATATAATACCGCTTCATTAAAATATGATACGCATATATATAAGAGAAGAAGGGTTATTTTAAAAGATGAAAAAGTTGAGATTAGGTCTTCCAAAAGGAAGTTTACAAGAGGCAACCCTCAAGGTTTTTGAACGCGCAGGATTTAAAATCTACGTTTCCTCACGATCCTATTTCCCCACAATTGATGATGTTGAAATTCAACCCGTTCTTTTGCGTGCGCAAGAAATGTCGCGTTATGTCGAGGAAAAGGCGCTAGACTGTGGAATTACAGGGGCTGATTGGACGCTTGAAAATGGGTCTGATGTTGTTTCGATGGCCGATTTAATTTACGCCAAACAGACGGCTGTTAAAGTGCGTTGGGTTTTGGCCGTGCCGGAAGCTTCTGATATAAAAACGGTTAAAGATTTAAGCGGGAAAAGGATTGCGACTGAACTTGTTAACGTGACAAAAAATTATCTAAAGAAAAATAATGTTAAAGCTGATGTTGAGTTTAGCTGGGGCGCCACCGAGGCGAAAGTTGCTGATGGACTCGTGGATGCGGTCGTTGAGTTGACCGAAACAGGAAGTAGTTTGCGCGCGCACAAACTTCGCATTATCGACACCATTGTCGAATCAGTGACACAATTTGTTGCCAATAAAGAGGCCGTTAAAGATCCATGGAAGAAAGATAAGATGGAGCAGATCGTGATGCTTCTTAAGGGCGCTATTGCAGCCAACAATATGGTTGGCCTTAAAATGAATGTTGAAAAGAAAAAGTTAGATGCTGTTTTAAAGATTTTACCGTCCTTGCAGAATCCGACGGTGTCACATCTGAGCAAAGACAATTGGCTGGCGGTTGAAACGGTTATTGATGAAAGTACAGTGCGAACATTAATTCCAAAACTTAAGAATGCCGGGGCTCATGGAATTATCGAGTATTCGTTAAATAAATTAATTTATTAACCAATAACGGGGAGTAGATAGTATGCCTTGCGGAAGAAAACGAAAGTTACGCAAGATCCGAACGCATAAGCGAAAGAAGCGACGAAAGGCTTTGCGTCATCTTAAAAAACGAGCCACGCAATAAACCTTTTTTAAATAGAGGGTTTTATGAAAACTTTAAAGATCGTTAAAATTTTGAATCTCTTCATTTTTTTGACGGTGACTTTCTGTTTTTTTTCTCCTAATGCGCAGGCTTTTGTAAATCCGGATAAGATTTCTACAACCAAAAGTCTGGCGCATTATACGATGGGGCAGATCTATGATTTGCTGGGGGCGACAGAGCGAGCGACTTTAGAATACCAAGCAGCAGCTGCGTTTGATGAAACAAGTTATCTCATTCATTTGCGGCTAGGTATTAACTATGCTCGTTTAAAGATGACGCCTGAAGCAACAAAAGAGATGCATCTGGTTCAAAAGTTTAATCCAGAAGATCTGCAATCTCATTATTTATTAGCCTTGATTTATTCGAATGAAAAAGAATATGAAAAGGCGGCCGATGAATATGAATTCATTCTAAAGAAGTTCTCCAGCGCCGAACCAAAAAATCCTGAAATCTACGGTTATTTAGCTCAGCTGTACTATTCCCAACGTAAATACGATCAAGCCATCGAACAGTTTCAGAAAATGTTAATCTTAGATCCCCAAAATGCGGATGTGATGTATTTGTTGGGGGCTTTATATGTTGAGGTTAATCAGCAAGATAAAGCCATTGAATTATTGGCTCAGTCTGTTGCCATTGATCCTGAGCATGATGGGAGTTTAAATACATTGGCGTATCTTTATGCTGAGAAGAATGAAAAGTTAGATGAGGCGTTGGATCTTATTAGCCGGGCATTAAAAATTAGTCCTGATAATGGGGCTTATCTTGATAGTTTAGGTTGGGTTTACTACAAAAAAGGGATGTATGAAGATGCTTTGAAAGTGCTCAACAAGGCGGATACCGTTTTACAAGACCCGGTCATTAACGATCATTTGGGCGATGTTTATTATAAAATGAACCGCGTTGATCAAGCGATTAAATATTGGCAAGGGTCGCTGGATCTTTTACCTAATCAAGAAACGATTATTAAAAAAATTAATAGTGTGAAAAATACACAGGCCAGCCGTTAGCCCGTCATGAAATCTCTGCATCTTAAGTCTCCTGCCAAAGTTAACCTTTATTTAAAAGTCATTAATAAAAGACCAGATGGATTTCATAATATTGAAACCCTTTTTGAACGGATTAATCTTTTTGATGATATTTATTTTAAATTGACCAATGATTCAAAGATTCGTATTCGTTGTAATCATCCACACGTTCCTTGTGGGCCGAAAAATCTTGTTTATAAAGTAGCAAAACTTTTACAGCAAGATTTAGGGATTTCACAAGGGGTTGAAATTCGGATTAACAAGCGAATCCCGGTAGCTGCAGGGTTGGCTGGCGGATCAAGCAACGCGGCCACCGCTTTGATCGGTCTAAATAAGCTATGGAATTTGGGGCTTAGCCAGAAACAGCTTGTTGGTTATGGCCAAACAATAGGTAGTGACGTGGCATTCTTTTTATATGACTATTCTTGGGCTCTGGGAACGCAAAGAGGGGATAAAATTAAGCAGGTTAAAATTCCTAAAGTTTTGTGGCATGTCCTTGTTATACCTAAGATTAAGTTATATGCCAAAGACGTCTATGGGCACCTGAATTTGAAGTTGACAAAGAGAAATGATGATGTTACTATTCTAATTCATCATTTGAGAAAAAATAATATTTTTGGTATTTGTTCTTTATTATTAAACGATTTAGAGCCTTCGATAATTGGACTTTGTCCGCGGTTATTGATATTACAAAAGCGACTAAAGTCGTTGAATACACAAGGAGTTATGATTTCTGGGAGTGGCCCATGTGTTTTTTGCCTTACGGAAAACCAACGGCAAGCTAAAAAAATTCAAACAATTTTGAAGCGACAATTTGCCCAAGTTTTTGTTGTAAGAACGTTTTAAATAAGAGATAAACGCCATGGAGATTACAGAAATACGTGTATTTCTCAAGGAAGGCCAAGATAAGAAATTAAAAGCGTATACAACAGTTACTTTTGACAACGCTTTTGTGGTTCGAAATATAAAAGTCATTCAGGGATCAAGCGGTCTTTTTATAGCTATGCCGTCGAGAAAGATGAAGCATGCTTGTTCCAAATGTAATTTTAAGAATGAAGTAGGCAGTAAATTTTGTAATCAGTGCGGGGCACAATTACCAGTAATAACTGAGCATGAAGTTGAGGGGGATAATAAGTTAGAGCATCGTGATATTGCTCACCCTATAACGCAGCAATTTCGTGAATACCTACAGAATAAGATTTTAGAGGCCTTCGCAAAGGAAACTTCGGCAACAGGTCATTGAAGCAAAATCTTCCTAAAGGTAAACTCAAATAAATAGAAATTTTGATAGTTCTTTTTAATGATTCGATTGTGATTTGTTGTGATGGTTTTGCCCGCCGCTTGCTTTTTAGAAGATTGTGAAAATATTGCCCGGCCCTGATTTATTTGAATGTTTTGTGGAAATCAGGACTGGTCAAAATTTTTTCTGGATGATTTAATGTGGTAATTTTTGCCCGGTGGTGTAATGGTAACACAGCAGAATTTGGATCTGCTTTTCCAGGTTCGAATCCTGGCTGGGCAGTGGTTCGACGCGCTCCAACATAGTTGGAGCTTGCTCACCATTGTTGCGTTGAACCATCCTGAGCAAGTGAGTGCAACGAACGCGTCGAAGGAAAATAGTTACCTCTATTTAGAAATTAAATTATATGAAAGATTTACGCGCGATCATTCTGGCAGCTGGCAAAGGTACACGGATGAAATCGGATATCCCGAAGGTTCTCCATAAAGTTTGTGGACAACCAATCATCCAATATGTTTTAGACGTTGTAAAAGCCGTTGGTTCTTTGACAACATATGTTGTATTGGGACATCAAATTGATAAGGTTAAAGAATATCTACCAAGTGATTTGGTGGCCGTTGAGCAAAAGAAATTATTAGGCACAGCGGACGCAGTACGCTCGGCTGAAAAATATTTTAAGAATTATCGCGGCGATGTTTTGATTTTATGTGGCGATACACCGCTACTGAGCAAGTCAACCGTTCGAAATATTATTCGCAAACATAAAAGTTCAAAGGCCGCGTGTACAGTTTTAACAGCTGTTGTTCATGATCCGAACGGATATGGCCGTATCATTCGTAGTGACAGCGGTGTGGCGATGGCCATTCGGGAAGATAAGGATGCGGTCGGTTTAGAACGTAACATTGCGGAAATCAACGTCGGGGTTTATTGCTTTCAAGCTAAGGAACTGTTTGCTGGGTTAAAAGAGATAAAGCTTAACCACAAGAAAAAAGAATTTTATTTAACGGATATCATTGAGTTATTTGCGCGGAAGAATTTAAAAGTTGTGACGGTTGAGACAGAAGATTCTCAGGAAGGATTGGGTGTTAACACGCGTGAAGATTTAGCGACGGCTGAAACGATTATTCGTCAAAAAGTTTTAAAAGATTTTATGTTGAGTGGAGTAACAATTGTAGATCCACAAACAACTTATATCGATCGTCATTGCCAGATTGGTCAAGATACAACGATTCGTCCTTTTACAGTTATTGAAAATAACGTTCGCGTCGGCAAACGTTGTATCATTGGACCTTTTGCAAGGTTAAGGCCAGGGGCGAGAATTGGTAATGATGTTGAGGTTGGAAATTTTACTGAAGTTAATCGAAGTAAACTTGGCGATCAAACGTTGATGAAACATTTTAGTTATTTGGGTGATGCGATTGTTGGGTCGGGAGTTAATATTGGTGCCGGCGTTGTTACGGCCAACTTCGATGGAAAAGAAAAGAATACAACACATATCGGCAATAAAGCTTTTATTGGTTCAGATTCTGTTTTAGTGGCGCCAGTAAAGATTGGAAAAAAAGCTGTTATAGGCGCGGGCAGCGTTGTGACACGAGGTAAAGTAATTCCTGATAATAAAAAAGCATTTGGCGTTCCAGCTAGAATCATAGAATAGGAAAAATAATATGAATGGTTTAGCGATTTTTACAGGCAATGCAAACCCAGAGTTAGCCAAAAAAATTTGTGCTCTTTTAAAAGTTAAGTTGACAGATGTTTTGGTTGGGCGTTTTAGCGAAGGCGAAATTCGCGTTAAGATTCAAGAAAATATTCGCGGAAAAGATGTTTTTATTATTCAGCCGACTTGTCCGCCGACAAATGAGAGCTTGATGGAACTTTTAATTATGATCGATGCGGCCAAGCGTGCTTCTGCTGATCGGATCACGCCAGTTTTGCCTTATTATGGTTATGCACGGCAAGATCGTAAAGATCAACCACGCGTTCCTATTACGGCGAAGTTGGTAGCTAATATTATTGTTGCCGCTGGCGCTGATCGTGTTTTAACGATGGATCTACATGCGAATCAAATTCAAGGATTCTTTGATATACCCGTCGATCATTTGTATGCAATTAATGCCTTATGCGATTATTTTAACCAAAAAGAAATTAAGAATTTAGTCGTTGTTTCTCCTGATGTCGGTGGTATTAAAATGGCTCGAGCCTATGCGAAACGTTTAGGTGCGCCACTAGCGATCGTTGATAAACGTCGTGAGAGTCCAGAAAAAACAGAGGTCATGCACATTTTAGGTGATGTTAAAGGGATGAATGCAGTTTTAGTTGATGATATTGTTGCCACGGGAGGGTCATTGGTCGAGGCAGCTTCTGCTTTATCTAAAGAAGGTGTTAAAGAAGTTTATGCTGCTGTCAGCCATGGTATTCTTTCTGGGAGCGCCATTGAGAAATTAAATAATTGTAAAGTATTAAAGGAACTTGTAATAACGGATAGTATTCCGCTTAGTAAAGAAAAACAAATTGATAAAATTAAAGTCGTGAGTGTCGCATCATTATTGGCTGAGGCGATTCAGCGGATTCATGATGAAGAATCGATCAGCTGTTTGTTTGATGAGACACGACAATAATCCTTGGATTATAGTCCCGAATTACATTAATTAATTTGGGGAAATTCGGGGCAGTAACTAAAAAGTGAGGCTAGGAAAAAATGGAAGAAATTAAGTTAGATGTTCAAGTTAGAAATCGAATTGGAAGCCGTAAGATTCGATCGGTTCGTTCACAGAATTTTGTGCCGGCCGTTGTCTACGGAGGCAAAAAGCAGCAACCTACGACCATCCAGGTTGATCGCAAAGCCTATGAACGCATCATGCGTAATCATCGAGGAGAAAGCGTGCTCTTTCATCTTAACGTGTTAGATGGAGAGAAGAAACTCAAAGATTATTCCGCTATTGTTAAGGAAGAACAACTTGATCCTGTACGTGATGGGGTTTTGCATATCGATTTCTATCGTATTTCTTTAACGGAAGAAATTGAAGTTAAGGTTAAGATTGTTGCACGCGGCGAGGCCATTGGTGTCAAGCAAGGTGGCGGATCGCTCGAGCATGGTTTATGGGAACTCGATGTTATCTGTTTGCCGACGAAAATTCCAGCAAAGATTGAGGTTGAGGTCGCTAACTTAAATATTGGTGATGCGATTCATGTTAAAGAACTTGTTTTGCCCGAAGGTGTCAGAACAAAGCATGATCCTGACTCAATTGTCGTTTCTGTTGTTCCACCGATGAAAGAAGAAGTTGCTCCTGTTGATGGTGAAACAATCACTGAGCCAGAAGTAACAAAAGAGAAGAAGAAGGTAGAAGGCGCTGCTGACGCTAAGGCTGAGGGTAAAGCAGAAGAGAAACCGAAAGAAAAAACTAAATAATTGGTTGATTAGGTTTTAACCTTGTCTGAATTGCAACTTATAGTAGGTTTGGGAAATCCTGGCAAAGATTATGAATATACACGACATAATTTGGGATTTCTAGTTGTTGAGCAGTTAGCTAAAGAATTAAGTTTTCGTTTTAAAAAGAGTTCTTTTACAAAAGGATTTGTAGCCGAAGGCCAGTTTGAGGGAAAAGATGTTGCGCTTCTTTTACCACAAACATTTATGAATCATTCTGGCCTCGCTGTAAAACCGATGGTCCAACATAAGAATATTGAGTTATCAAATATTCTAGTTGTTTGTGACGATCTAAATTTGGATTTTGGGCAGATGCGGTTGCGGCCCAATGGTTCAGATGGTGGCCATAATGGATTAACTTCTATTAACGAACTTTTGGAGTCCAAAGAATACGCGCGGCTACGGATGGGGATTGGTCACCCTGGGCACAAAGATCAAGTGGTTGATTATGTGCTTACAGAATTTAGTAAAGAAGAAAAGAAGGATCTCGATAACTTTATTGAACAGGCGACAACGTGTTGTCTGGTGTGGTTGCGAGATGGGATGAATCAAGCTATGGATCAATTTAACAGAAGGAATAAAAATGGTAAAGAATGAATTGGTAAGAAAATACGAATTGATGGTTATTATCGACGGCAAGTTGCCGAACGAAGAAAAAGAGGCGATTGGCAAAAGTGTTTCTGAGGCGGTTGTTAAAGGTGGCGGCCGTATTGTCAATAGCCAGGTATGGTTGGATAAACACAAATTAACATTTAAGATAAAAAAATGCGGTGAAGGATTGTATTATCTCGTCAATTTTGAAGCGGACAGCTCATCGATTGGTAAGATAGAACCGATACTTCGGCTTAATGAGAAAATTCTTCGTTATCTAGTTAGTGTGATGGAATAATTATTATTTAAGCGTTTGAGGCAGAAGGAGGAGTGAAATGGCGAATTTAAACAAAGTTTTTTTAATCGGAAATTTAACTCGGGATCCAGAACTGCGTTACACCCCCGGTGGAACAGCGGTGGCTAATTTGGGAATAGCCGTTAACAGAAAGTTTAAAGACAGCTCCGGAGAACTTAAAGAAGAAGTTTGCTTTTTGACAGTAACGGTTTGGGATAAACAAGCTGAGGCTTGCTGTCAGTATTTACAAAAAGGGCGTCCTGTATTTGTTGAAGGCGTTTTGCAATCTCGATTTTGGGAGACATCAGATGGACAAAAAAGAAGTGCGATTGATGTGCGCGCAGAACGAGTTCAGTTCTTAGGGACGTATGGTACACCAAAAGAAAAGGCAACGGCGGAAACGACCGAAATGGTTGACGCATCGGCACAACAGCAAGGCGATGCCATCAAGCCAGAAGATATTGCCTGGGATGAATAAAATTGTGGTTTAAATGAAAGGGGTTTGCCTTGTTTACAAGAAGAGAAACTAGAAGAGAAACTAAAAGAGAAAAGAAAACGCCAAGACAAAAGATGGAGAGATTTAAGAAACCGGCAGCGAAGTTTCAATTCTCCAAGGAAAATAAAATCGATTACAAAAATTTGTCTTTGTTGCAAAAGTTTATAAGCGACCGAAGCAAAATTTATGCTAGACGTACCTCAGGGGTTACAGCCAAAGAGCAGCGTTTACTCGTGTCCGCTATTAAAAAAGCCCGCTTTCTTGCCCTGCTTTCAACAGGCGGGATTAAAAAATAAATTAGCTTTTGTCGTGGAGGATATTCTATGGAAGTTATATTGATTCAAGATGTTGATCATTTGGGCCGTATAGGAGAGGTTGTTAAGGTTAAAGAGGGATATGCGAGAAATTTACTTCTCCCGAAGAAATTAGCCTTCTTGGCCACCCCAGCTAACCTAAAACGTATTGACCAAGAAAAAAAGAAAAGACAGGCAGAATATAATAAACATAAAGCGGAAGCTGAAGTATTAGCGGAGAAGTTAAGTAAAGTTTCTTGTTCGCTTAATGTGGAAGTTAATGATTTAGATAAGTTGTACGGAGCCATTACATCAGCCGAAATTGCCAAGGCTTTGGAAGTTGAAGGATTCGATATTGACAAAAAGAATGTCGTGTTTGAAAAACCAATTGAAGAGTTGGGCATTTTTGAAGTTGGTATTAAATTACATTCCGAAGTGACGGCGAAAGTACGTGTATGGGTTACCAAGAAATAGCAAAGATCCCACCGCAGAATTTAGAAGCAGAGAAATCTGTTTTGGGATCTATGTTAATTGATGATGAGGCCGTTGGTCTAGCCATTGAAATCTTGGATGATTCCTGGTTCTACGATGAAGCCCACCGCAAGATCTACAAAACCGTTCTTGACCTCTACAGCGATCACAAAAAAGTTGATCTGATCACCCTTTCTGATAAATTAAGAAACGATGGCGTTTTGGAGCAAATTGGCGGAGTTACCTACATCTCAATGCTCATTGATTCGGTGCCCACCTCAGCCAATGTGGAGCATTATGCTCGCATTGTTAAGGAAAAGGGGATTCTTCGTAAACTGATTCAGAATGCGACGCAGATTATTAGTGAAAGTTATGATGCACAAGGCAACAGCGAAGATGTTGTTGATACCGCTGAACGATTGATTTTTGAGGTCGCCGATTTAAAACAAAAACAACAATCGTTTCATATTAAAGATTTGGTCAAAGATGGTATTGAAACCATTGATAAGCTTTATCAGCGCAAGCAACATATTACTGGGATCCCGACGGGTTTTGCTGAGTTTGACAAAATGACGTCAGGGCTTCAAAAATCTGATTTGATTATTATTGCCGGCCGACCTTCCATGGGAAAAAGTGCCTTTGCTGTCTCCATTGGCGAAAATGTCGGGGTTAAAAGTAAAATGGGTGTTGCTATTTTTAGCCTGGAGATGTCAAAGGAGCAATTGGTTCAGCGTATGTTGTGCTCACAGGCACGTATTGATGCTCACAAACTTAGGTCAGGTTACTTAGCTTCTTCAGATTGGCCTCTATTAACAAAGGCGGCGGGAAAGTTATCGGAATCACCAATTATTATTGATGATACGCCAGCGATTTCGGTTTTGGAACTGCGCGCTAAAGCAAGACGTTTGAAAGCTAACCACGATATTCAATTAATTATCCTTGATTATTTGCAGCTGATGCGAAGCTCATCTAAAAGTGAAAGTCGTCAGCAAGAAATTTCAGAAATATCACGATCGCTTAAAGCTTTGTCACGTGAGTTAAGTATTCCAATTATCGCGTTAAGTCAATTATCTCGCGCGGTTGAATCTCGGCAAGATCATCGCCCACAACTTTCTGACTTGCGCGAATCCGGTGCTATTGAACAAGATGCTGATGTGGTTGTTCTTTTAATGCGTGAAGAATATTATAATCCGACGGAAGAAAACAAAGGGATCGCCGATATTATTATTGCCAAGCAACGTAACGGTCCTGTAGGAACGATGAAACTCGCGTTTGTCAAAGAGTTTATGAGTTTTGAAAATCTTGCATATGTTAATTGACATGATCTTTTCTTAAACGTATAATCAGTCCAATTAAATCCTAAAAATAATATGAAAAATATATTTCGACATCTTTTACCAATTATTCTCTGCGTTAGTTTAGTATCTCTTCCCAAGCATGTCTTTGCTCAAGTCACTGAAGAACCCGTTGTTGTAGAATCCGAAACAAAAATTGTTAAGGCCATTGATATCCAAGGGAATAAAACCATTAGCGTCGCTACAATTCTTGCAAAAATTAAAACTCGTGTAGGACAGGAATATCTGCAAACAGTTATCAGCGATGATCTTAAACGTTTGTATAACACGGGCTATTTTTCAGATGTTCGGGTTGACCGAAAAGATCAAGACGGCGGACTCAAAGTCATTATCTATGTTGAAGAAAAATCTATTGTCGAGGAAATTACATTCTCTAAACTGCGTTATTATAATTCCAAGTCGTTACTTAAAAAATTAAAATCTCAAGTAGGAAAATTTTTAGATAATAAATCTTTGCAGGATGATATTCAGACGATTAAAGACCTTTATACTCAAAAAGGACTGACAAAGGTGGATGTGGATGTCGAGAAGTTTGTTGATGAGGTGACCAATAAGGTGAGTTTGCATTTTGTTGTTAAGGAAGGTAATAGAGTAAGAATCACAAAGATCAATGTCTATGGCAATACAGCCTTTAATGACAAAAAGATTTTGAAGGTAATTAAAACCAGAGCCAAGTTTTTCATTAACTCAGGGTATCTTAAAGAAGATGTGTTGGATGAGGATAAAGAGCGCATTGTTTCTTTTTATGAGCAACAGGGATTTATTGATGCAAAAGTTGAATATACCGTTGATCCAACCTATAAAGGTAACGTTGAAATCAATTTTCAGATTGAGGAAGGTAAACGATATTCTGTGGGCAGCGTTATTTTAGAGGGAAATGAAATTGTTTCGCAGCGCGAAATTCAAAAAGCAATGGAGAATATTAAGGAAGGCAATGTTTTTAGTCGCCAAAAATTGTCTGTTGATATTAGTAATGTCCGTACGTTATATTTTGATCGCGGTTATATCTTCGCTAATCTTCATGACTCCACATCGTTAGATCCAGAAACAGGTAAAGTTGAAGTCCAGATTAAGATAGAGGAAGGCGGCCCAGCTTATATTGAGAAAGTTAAAATTCAGGGGAATACCCGTACACGTGATATTGTTATTCGTCGAGAATTAAAGATGTTTCCTGGGGATCGTTTTGATGGACTTAAGTTGCGACGCAGTAAAGAAAAGTTAACCGATTTAGGATATTTTGAGGATGTTAATTTTGATATTGAGGATACAGCGACACCCGATCGAAAAGATTTAGTTGTTCAAGTTAAAGAGGCGAAAACAGGGACATTTAGTTTTGGTGGTGGTTTTAGTACGGTTGATCAGGTCATCGGTTTCGTCGAAGTTGAACAACGTAATTTTGATTTTGCCAATTGGCCTACCTTTACGGGTGGTGGTCAGCATCTTTCTTTGCGGGCTGAGACAGGGTCAACACGAAATAATGTCCAGTTAAGCTTTACTGAACCGTGGATTTTTGATCATCCTGTTTCTGGGGGATTTGATATTTATAAATCGTCACGTGAGCGTAGTTCGGATACGGGTTATGCCTATGATGAGGAGAGATTAGGCGGCGTTTTACGGTTTGGTAAACAATTTTCGGAATATATTGCTGGGGGAGTTTCTTATAAAAATGAAAGAGTAAAGATTGATAATTTTGAAGATAATGTTTCAGCTTCTTTAGCTGCTGAAGAGGGAACAAATACATTAAGTACGGTAGGTTTTAGTCTTACGCGAGACACGCGTGATAGTAAGATTAATCCGACAAAAGGACTTTATCTCGAAGGAGATTTGGATGTTGCGGGTGGCGTTTTGGCCGGAGATAAAGATTTTGTCAGAACCCAGGGGAAGGCCAGTTATAATGTACCTCTCGCTTATAAATCAGTATTAGAAATGCGATTACGAGCAGGGGTTGTGAATGCTTACGGTGATTCCGATACGGTTCCTATTTTTGAGCGTTTTTATGCGGGTGGTGCTCGAACAATTCGCGGATATAACGAGCGCAAGGTTGGACCTTTAGATAGTGTAACGGGAGGGGCTATTGGAGGGGAAAGCATGGTCGTTGGAAATGTCGAATACACGATCCCCGTTATTGATTTTATTAAATTAGCGGCATTTTTTGATACTGGAAATGTTTGGGAAAATGCAGATGAATTAGGTCAAGGGGATATTAAATCAGGCACAGGTCTTGGTTTAAGAGTTAAAACACCTATTGGTCCTGTGAATCTTGATTATGGTTATCCGTTAAATGATGAACCAGGTGAAACCAGCAGAAGCGGCAAGTTTTATTTTAGTGTCAGTCGAGGATTTTAAAAAAATTTAACAATCAATAAATATTATTAGAATATTATTCTGATAATATGTCACATGAATAAAGGAGGAGAATATCATGAGTAAGTTTCGAACATTAATGATTTCTATTTTTGCCGTCGTTTTATTAGCCAGCGTGTCTTATGCGGCTGATTTGAAGATAGGGTATGTTGATTTAAGTCGAGTTTTTGATGAGTACCATAAGACTAAGGATTACGACAAAGTTTTAGAAGCAAAGAGTAAGGATTTTGAAAAAGAACGTAATGATAAGATTGAAAAAGTCAAAGAACAACAAGCCAAATTAGGTTTGTTAGCGGAAGATAAAAAAGCTCCTGTTGAACAAGAAATTGAAAAGTTGAAGACGGATTTATTAGAATTTGACCGTCAGAAAAAAACAGACCTAACCAAAGAACGTAATGAGAAAATTCGTGAAATTCTTTTAGAGATCGAAAAAATTGTTAGCGGTTATGCTGAAAAAGAAGGGTATACGCTCATTTTAAATGATCGTGTTTTGATTTATGGAGCTCAGACGCTTGATTTAACAGAAAAAGTGATGAAGCTCTTAAATGAAAATAAACCGGCCGACGACAAAAAAGCTGACAAGAAGTAATTTAGGTGTTGAATGCGAAAAACCTTAGCCGAAATAGCAAAAGTCGTTAAAGGCGAGGTTGTCGGTGACAAAGCTATAGTCATCACTGGGCTAAGTGGTCTTGAGGAAGCTCAAGAAGGTGATTTAACATTTGTTATTAGTTCTAAATATTTTTCTTTAGCCCAGAAGACAAAAGCTTCTGCAATTTTAGCTCCTCGTAGCCTAAAAATTCCTGGCAAATCTATTATCTACACAGATAATCCTTCCTTTGCTTTTGGTGAAGTTGCCTCGATGATAACGGATGATGAAACTCATCGTATTAAGGGAATCCATTCCTCGGCTCTTATATCCAAAAATGTATCTCTTGGAAAAAATGTAGCCATTGGTCCATATGTCGTGATCGAAGAAGATACAGAGATCGGTGACAACACGATCATCTGTGCAGGGAGTTTTATTGGGCATCATGCAAAAATAGGCAAGGATTGTTTTATTTTTCCTCAGGTTATGATTCGCGATGGTTCGATGATTGGTGATCGCGTCATGATCCATAGTGGAACAGTGATTGGCTCTGATGGGTTTGGTTTTGAACAAGTTAAAGGTGTTCACAAGAAAATTCCGCAAATTGGTATTGTTGTTATTGAAGATGATGTTGAGATTGGTTCCAATGTCTGTATCGATCGAGCGCGGTTTAATAAAACAGTAATCGGCAAAGGAACAAAAATTGATAATTTAGTTCAGATTGGACACAATGTTGTTATTGGGGAAAATTGTATTATTATTTCGCAAGTTGGAATATCGGGAAGTACTATAATAGAAAAAAATTGTATTTTTGCCGGGCAAGTCGGAGTTGTCGGTCATATTAAAGTTGGCGAAGGGACTGTCGTTATGTCGCAATCTTGTCTGATGAAATCGACAACCCCCAACAGTAAGGTTTTTGGTTATCCTGCTAAGCCACACTTGCAAGCAAAGAAAATTAATGCTCATTTACAGCGGCTTCCCATTTATGTTAATAAAATTCAAGAGCTAGAAAAGAAAATTGAAATGCTAGAGTCGAAGTTTAAGGATAGGAAATAAATGTCTTTATTGGGTGAGAAACAAAAAACAATTAAGGAAGAATGTCGTGTCTCGGGTGTTGGTCTACATACTGGGTCGTCGGTAAATGTTGTCTTTAAACCTTCCGCAGAGAACACGGGAATTAATTTTATCCGTGTTGATCTTCCATCGCGTCCCGTGATTAAGGCGGACCCTGCCCATGTTTTAGTCGAAACGCCTGTACCACGTTGCACGACCATTAGTTATGATGGGGCAATGATTCATACCGTTGAGCATTTAATGAGTGTTTTGCGTGGTTTGGGAATTACGAATTTATTGATTGAGTTAGATGGCAATGAGTTGCCTGGCTTAGATGGCAGCGGGGCTGATTATTTAAATTTATTTAAAAAAGCAGGGATTAAAGAACAAGAGGCTCAGGCCCCATTTTATAGGATTCAAGAACCAATTGGCGTAGAGTTGAGCGGTTCCTCCATTTATGTTTTTCCCTCGGATGAATTAAAAATTTCGTATTTACTCGATTATCCGCATAATATGTTACGGTCACAATATTTTAATATCACGATTGATCCAACAATTTTTGAACGTGAGATTGCTCCCTGTCGAACATTTTGTTTAGAGAGCGAGGCCAATGAGTTAAAAGCTGGAGGGTTGGGCAAAGGCGCTAATTTTAAGAACACTCTGGTTGTTGGCCCAGGAGGCGTTATCGACAATCAACTCCGCTTCCCTGATGAATTTGCCCGTCATAAAATATTGGATTTTATTGGAGATTTGTATCTGCTGGGAATGCCGATTCGTGGACATGTGTTTGCCGTTAAAAGTGGACACGCTTTAAATCTGCGACTTTTAAAGAAAATTGTTGAGCAAAAAGAGAAATATTCGCGTAAAGGAATCGTGGTTGGATATGATATTGGTGATAAAAAAGAGATCGATATCAGTGATATCATGAAAATCTTACCGCATCGTTACCCGTTTTTGTTGGTGGATCGAGTCATTGAGATTGAAAAGGGGAAAAAGGGTATAGGGATTAAAAATGTTACAATTAATGACAGTTATTTTCAGGGGCATTTCCCAACGCGGCCCATTATGCCTGGGGTTTTGATGATCGAAGCGATGGCCCAGACCGGCGGGGTTGTTGTCTTGACGAATGAAGATCATCGTGGTAAAGTAGCGTTCTTTATGGCCACCGATAATGTGAAATTTCGTAAAGTGGTCACGCCGGGCGATCAACTGATGATGGAGGTCGAAGTTGTGAAAGATAGAACTAAGATTGCCCAAGTTCATGCCGTAGGGAAAGTTAATGGTGAAGTTGTGGTTGAGGCCGATATGATTTTTTCCTTCACTGATGCTTCTTATTTAGATTTATAAAAAAGTTATTGTTTATCAATCGTCCTCGTTTAGAATAGGGTTATATGGAAAATTTAAATATTCATAAAACTGCTGTTGTTGATCGAGCCGCAAAATTATCTCCGGGCGTCAGCGTCGGCCCATATTCGATTATTGATGGTGGGGTTACAATTGGTGATAATGTCCGCATTGGGGCCCATTGTGTCATTACTGGACAAACAACCATTGGTCGCAATTGCAAAATTTATACTGGAGCCGTCATTGGCAGTGCCCCGCAAGATAGGAAATTTTCTGCGGATGACAACGTATTTTTAAATATTGGCGAAAATAATATTATTCGTGAATATGTGACAATGAATCCGGGAACGCTTGAGGGTGGTAGTAAGACAGTGGTTGGAAACGATAATTTAATTATGGCGTATTCACATGTCGCTCATGATTGTGTAATTGGTAACAACTGCGTGATGGCTAATGCGGCAACGCTCGCTGGGCATGTGACACTTGAAGATAGCGCGGTTGTTGGGGGATTAAGTGCTGTTCATCAATTTGTTCGCGTAGGTCGTTTATCGATTGTTGGTGGATGCTCAAAAGTTGTCCAGGATATTCCTCCATTCTCCATGAGTGATGGACATCCAGCCCAAGTGCATGGTTTAAACTTAGTTGGTTTAAGACGAGCCCACTTTATGAAGGAAACAATTAAATCTCTTAAACACGCATTTAAAATATTATTTTTCTCCGGCCTTGCTAAAACCCATGCTTTAGAACAAATCGTCAGCGAAATTCCTTCATCTCCAGAGATTGAGCATCTTGTATTTTTTGCTAAAACTTCTGAACGAGGACTTTGCAGTTAATCAGTTCTCGATACACAAATTAATAGCAAACAGCTAAGTATGTCAAGTCAACTTCTCGGACTTATCGCCGGAAACGGCAAATTTCCCATTCTTTTCGCCCAGAAAGCAAAATCAAAAAATTACAAGATAGTTGCCGCAGGCATTAAAGGTGATACGTCATTTCTTTTGAAATTTTTTGTTGATGAATTGGTTTGGTTTAGAGTCGGGGAACTCAAAAAACTTTTTTCTTTTTTTAAAGAAAGAGGTGTTGGCAAGGTGATTATGGCTGGGCAAGTAAATCCTGATAATTTGTTTGAACAAAATGTTAAATTTGATGAAGAGTTTCAAAAATTATTTGATGCTATCAAAGATCGTAAGGCTGATACAATTTTTAGCGCTATTGCCGACAAATTAAAACAACAAAACATGGAGCTCGTTGATTCAACCTTTTTACTTGAGGATTATTTGGCGCCAAAGGGAACGTTAACCAAGCGCGGTCCAACGCTTAAGGAGTTAGAAGATATTGAATTTGGTCGAACAATCGCCAAAGCCATGGGCGGCCTTGATGTTGGCCAGACCGTTGTAATTAAAGAGAAAGCGATTGTGGCGATCGAAGCGATGGAGGGAACGGATCGCACCATTGACCGCGGGGGGCGCATCGCCCGAACAGGCGCGGTTGTCGTTAAAATGAGTAAACCAAATCAAGACTTGCGTTTTGATATCCCTGTCATTGGCCCACGTACAATTGAAACCATGATCAAGTCAAAAGCCCAGTGCCTTGCCATTGAAGCTGGAAAAACTTTAATTATTGAACGTCCAAAATGCCTTAAGCTTGCCAATCGATTTGGCATTTGCATTGTTTCTTCTTAGTCCTAAAAAAATCATTTCTCGCCGATAAAACGAGCCCTCTTTTGATTGACACTACCTAGCTTTTTCTATATAATCAAGTTCAATATTTTATAATAATATTATTAATTAAGGATAGTTTTCATGGAAGTTGAAGAAATTAAAAGAGTTAGGTTAGAAAAATTACAGCATTTACGAGCGCAAGGAATTTATCCGTATGGGGGGAAGTTTGACTTCACCACATCCATTGCGGATGCGCTCGCCAATTTTCAGGAAGGTAAAGAGATTATTGTAGCCGGCCGTATCCTGGCCAATCGCAGCCACGGGAAAGTTGTTTTTATTGATTTGATGGATCAAACCGGCAAGATGCAGCTTTTTATTAAGCATGAAGTTATTGGTGAGAAATTATTTAATCTTTGTAAAGATTTAGATATCGGCGATATTATTGGCGTTAAGGGACCGCTTTTTACGACTAAGACTGGCCAGCAAAGTGTGCGTGTGGCTGACTTTAAACTTCTTTCTAAGTCGCTGATGTGTATGCCAGAAAAATGGCATGGGTTAAAGGATGTCGAGATCCGTTATCGTCAACGTTATTTGGATATGATCGCCAATCCAGAGGTTCGTAATCTTTTTATTAAGCGAAGCAAGATTGTCAGTTCCATTCGAGCGTTTTTAGACAAGCAAGGATTTCTCGAGGTGGAAACCCCGATGCTTCAACCAATGGCGGGTGGTGCGCGCGGTAGACCGTTTAAGAGTTTGCATAATGCATATGATATGGAAGTTTTTTTACGTATCGCGCCAGAATTATATTTGAAAAGACTTTTGGTTGGCGGCTTGGAACGTATTTATGAAATTAATCGTAACTTTCGTAATGAAGGAATCTCGACGCGCCATAATCCTGAATTTACGATGATTGAGGTTTATCAGGCTTATGGTGATTTTGAAGACATGATGAAGTTAACCGAAGAGATGATCAGTGGTCTGGCCAAAGAAATCACAGGATCTTACAAAGTTGCGTATCAAGGACATGAAATTGATTTTACACCCCCCTGGGAACGCCGCTCGTTTGCAAAAGTGATCAAAGATAAATTTGATATCAATCCCGAGGATGATGCCAAGACGATGCTTGATAAAGTTAAAGCACGTAAAGGGGTGAAGGTAAAGATTGATAAGCTGACGCGTTCGGCGGTTATGAAGATCGTTGAGGATTTACTCGAAGAGGAAAAGATTATCAATCCAGTTTTCTTTACGGATTATTTTACATTTTTGTGTCCACTGGCGAAAACATTGCCGGACAATCCAGCAATTTCACAACGGTTTGAATGTTTTATTGCGGGGATGGAAATTGGCAATGCTTATTCCGAGCTTAATGATCCGATTGAACAGAGAAAGCGTTTAGAAGAAGATTTGGAAGATGATGTCGAAACAGGCAACCGTGTTATTGATGAAGATTTCTTACATTCGCTTGAATATGGCATGCCACCGGCGGGTGGTTTGGGAATTGGGATTGATCGATTGGTTATGCTTCTAACAGATTCAGCCTCGATTCGTGATGTCATTTTATTTCCGCTTCTTAAACCTCTTCAAGAGAAGAAAGAAAAAGAAGATAACGTTTAATCATGAATTACGAAAATTGGATTAGTTACCGATATTTGATCGCTGGCAAAGGACGGTTCCTTTCGTTTCTTAATTTTGTCTCGATTGCTGGCATTGCCATTGGCGTCACCGCACTTATTGTTGTCACAGGTGTTATGACGGGTTTTGGTAATAATCTGCGAGAAAAAATTATTGGCACAACGCCGCATTTGATGATCGAAAAAGAAACGGGTGTTCCAGATTATGAGAAAATTGTAAATCAGGTCAAATCGATCGATGGCGTTGCCGGCGTATCGACATATGTGCAAGGCAACATTTTCTTGGAAAATTCTGGGCAGGCGATGGGGCTTGTCATCCGTGGCATTGTTCCTCAGACAGAACGAGAAGTCACAAGAGTTGAACAATATTTAACTAAGGGCAAGATCGATGATTTAGAAGGCGATCATATTATTGTTGGTAAAGAATTGGCACGGTATTTTGGTTATGAGGTTGGTGATAAGGTAACATTAATTTCTCCCAGCGCTGGTTTATCAGGACAAAGTTGGCATTACCAGTTAACGATTTCAGGGATTTTCAGCACGGGCATGGCGGATTATGATATGAATTTAGTTTTGGTCAATTTTAAGAAAGCTCAAGAAATTTTTGGTTTGGCTCCCAATATGGCAACCGGCATTGGGGTCAAAGTAAATAATCCCTATCAAGCTAATGAGATCAAAGAAAAATTTTACACCCTGTTAGGATACAGTTTTATCGTTAAGAGCTGGATTGATATTAATCGCAATTTGTTTGAGGCGCTCGCGCTAGAAAAATGGGGATTGTTTATTATCTTAACGCTCATGGTTTTGGTGGCGTCGTTTAATATTATCAGCACGCTGATTGTGACGGTCATGAGCAAAGTTCATGATATCGGGATTTTGCAAGCGATCGGTGTTCCCAAGAGTTCTATCCGAAAGATTTTTACAAAGCAGGGAATTTTTATTGGCGGCTTAGGTATTTTTTGGGGACTCATCGGTGGATTTGGATTAAGTTATATTTTAAAAACATATATTCGTGTTCCCGCACAGATTTATTCCATTGATCATGTGCCAGTTGAGTTGCAACTCTCAGATATTTTGATTACGATAACCGCCGCATTTTTAATTAGCTATGCGGCCAGCGTTTATCCAGCGGCGAAGGCAGCTAAACTTGAACCGGTAGAAGCGTTAAGATACGAATAAGATTTTATCGTCATTCTGAGGAGCGAAATCGACGAAGAATCTCAAAATACTTAAGAGCTCTGAGATCCTTCGCATTCGCTCAGGATGACAGCCTTTACTATGATCCTTGAAGCGACTAATATTCATAAATTTTATGTTCAGTCTGGCCAAACTTTAGAAATATTAAAGGGAATTGACTTAAAAGTTGGTGATGGAGAATTTGTGGCCATCGTTGGGCCATCGGGAGCTGGAAAGTCAACACTGTTACATATTTTGGGCGGATTGGATAAGCCCAGCGAAGGACAGGTTCTTTTTCAAGGGCAAGATGTTTATCGACTTAAAGATAAAGAACGGGCAAAGGTTCGTAACATTAGTATAGGATTTGTGTTTCAGTTTTATCATTTACTTGCAGAGTTTACCGCCCTGGAAAATGTTTTACTGCCCGCGCTTATTAAAGAAGATCGCAAGAATAGCAAACATTTTGAGGGTAAAGGAACGGCGCTGTTAGATCAAGTCGGATTAAAGAGTCGAGCGACGCATAAACCCAATCAATTGTCAGGTGGGGAGCAGCAACGAGTGGCTATCGCCAGAGCCTTAATTAATGATCCCAAAATTATTTTTTGCGATGAGCCGACGGGTAATCTTGATTCCGCAACGGGTAAAGAGATCATTAGTTTATTGCAGCAACTGAATCAAAAAAATAAACAAGCCTTGGTAATTGTAACCCATGATGAGAATATTGCGAAGTTAGCACAGCGTAAAGTTTATATTAAAGATGGGAAGTTAGTCTAATTGTAAAAAGAGAGGCGATGATGAAAATTTATCTCAATGGAAAATTTGTGGAGAAAAAAGACGCAAAGGTATCCGTGTTTGATCACGGTTTTCTTTATGGCGACGGCGCTTTCGAAGGAATCCGTGCGTATAATCGATTAGTTTTTAAATTAGAGGAGCACGTGGAACGACTTTATGAAACCAGTCATACGCTAATGATTGATCTTAAGATGACCAGAAAAGAAATGATGAAGGCCATCGTCGATACGCTTAAGGCCAATAATCTAACCGATGCGTATATCCGTGTTGTGGTTAGCCGTGGCGAGGGCGATCTTGGTTTAGATCCACGCAAGTGTTTTGGAAATCCAAATGTGATAATTATTGCAGATAAAATTACGCTTTATCCAAAGGAATTATATAATAGGGGCATGGAAATTATCACCGTGCCTACGGTGCGCAATAATCCTGAAGCGATTAATCCACAGCTAAAAAGTCTTAACTATCTTAATAATATTTTAGCCAAGATCGAGGCGAATAATTCTGGATTTAGCGAAGCGATTATGCTCGATCATCAAGGTTATGTGGCGGAGTGCACGGGGGATAACATTTTTATTATCAAAAATAAGGTGTTATCAACACCCAGTCAGGGAAGGTTAAAAGGTATCACCCGTGAGACCGTTTTAGAATTAGCTAAGAAAAATAAAATTGAAACAAAAGAATGCCTGATGACACGTCATGAGGTTTATATTTCTGATGAATGTTTTTTAACGGGAACGGCGGCTGAGATTATTCCGGTCGTGAAGGTTGATGGTCGTATTATCGGCAGCGGTAAGCCAGGGCCAATGACAACTAAGTTAATTGAGATGTTTCATAAAGTCACAAGGACAGATGGAACTAAGTATTAATTTTTAAGTAAAGGTAAAATAATGCAGTGTGATATTTGCGCTAAGAAAAAAGCAACCGTCCATTTGACAGAGATTGTTGATGAACAAATGTCTGAGATGCATCTGTGTGAGGAATGTGCTCGTCAGAAAAGTTCACAAATGGAACAGCAGTTTGGACTGGCGGATTTATTGGCGGGTTTGGGAGACTTTGGTAAACAACTCAAAGATGCCGAGAAAGTCAATATTCAGTGTTCTAACTGCGCCATGAGCTATGACGATTTTAGGAAATTTGGCCGTTTGGGTTGCAATAAGTGTTATGATTCTTTTAAAACACATTTATCAACGTTGCTGAAAAAAATTCATGGATCAAATCAGCATTTTGGTAAATCACCGGTGAGAATTCCACAAGAGGAACGAAGAAAGATTGAAAGTCTGCAAGATTTAAAGAATCATTTGATGCAGGCCATTCAAATGGAAGATTTTGAAAAGGCCGCACAGCTACGTGATAAGATTCGTGAAATCGAAGAAAAAGGTAGTGTTTAATTATGAAATTAGACGATTTTATTCATAACACTGGGCAATGGTTAAAAGGAGCGGGAGAACATGCAAACATTGTTATGTCTTCTCGGGTAAGGCTCGCGCGTAACTTATCACTCAAACCATTTCCTAACAAAGCCAGAAAAAAAGATTTAATGGAAGTTTTTTCTGCTGTTGAGGCGGCTATGCAACAAATCGAATTCTTTAAGAAGGTCGTTTTTCTTAGGATTTGGGAGTTGGATAGTATTGATAAACAATTTTTGATTGAACGCCATTTAATGAGCCATGAGCATGCCACAAGTCCGGAGGGAAAGGCTTTAGTTGTTTCGGATGAAGAAGTTCTTTCCGTTATGATTAATGAAGAGGATCATCTGCGTATTCAAGTGATGCAGTCGGGACTTAATTTGGATGCGAGCTGGAAGATGGCTAATTCCATTGATGATGCGTTATCAGAAAAATTAGATTTTGCTTATTCGATTAATTGGGGATATTTGACAGCATGTCCGACGAATACTGGAACAGCTTTACGTGGATCGGTAATGTTGCATCTGCCAGCCTTGGTTATGACCAAACAAATTGGTAAAGTTTTAACGGCCGTATCGAAACTTAGTTTTGCCTCCCGCGGCTTTTATGGAGAAGGAACGCAGGCCAGCGGAAATTTTTATCAAATATCTAATCAAGTATCGATGGGCCATTCTGAAACAGATGTCATTCAAAATATTAATGGCCTTATTCGTCAGGTTATCGAGCAGGAAGAACAAGCCCGGCAAGCACTCCTCGTGCAGAATCGTCCTATGCTCGAAGATAAAATTTATCGGTCACTGGGAATTTTAAAAACATCGCGAATTATTTCTAGTCAAGAAACTGTTGAGCTGTTGTCTATGGTTCGCTTAGGAATTGATCTTGATATTGCGAAAGATGTTAGTCGTAAAGCGATCAATGAACTTTTTATTATGATTCAACCGGCCCATTTGCAAAAAATTGAAGGCAAGAAGTTGACATCGACGGAAAGAGATGCCAAAAGAGCTAGTCTTATTCGACAAAAATTAGGAGGGTTCTAAGAT
This sequence comes from Candidatus Omnitrophota bacterium, assembly GCA_023247445.1. Lineage (GTDB taxonomy): Bacteria > Omnitrophota > Gorgyraeia > Zapsychrales > Zapsychraceae > JAHFGL01. The sequence continues at coordinate 92,369 of JAHFGL010000003.1, forward strand.
GTTCAATCGATTTACAGAACGAGCCAGAAAAGTTATTGTTTATGCTAAAGAAGAAGCACGACGATTTAATCATGATTACATTGGCACCGAGCATCTTTTGTTGGGTTTGGTCCGTGAAGGAGAAGGTGTCGCGGCCGCTGTCTTACAAAAACTCGGATTAGATTTGGAAACAATTCGTATTGAAGTTGAGAAGTTGGTTCAACCGGGACCGCAGACGCAAGTGTTGGGAGATATTCCTTTTACACCGCGATCTAAAAAAGCACTAGAACTCTCGGCGGAAGAGGCGAGAGCTCTTGGCCACAACTACATCGGCACCGAGCATCTTCTTTTAGGATTAGTTAAAGAAGGTGAAGGGATGGCGTATCGCGTGTTATTAAACTTGGGACTTGATTTAGGTAAACTGCGTAACGAAGTTATGGAACTCTTAGGTTCGGGAATTCCTGGATATAATGCGCAGGAGCCAACCAAATCTGATAAAACGCCAGCCATCGATGCCTATGGACGCAATTTAAATAAATTAGCCAAGGACGGCAAACTTGATCCAGTCATCGGGCGCGAGGAAGAGATTCAACGCATCGTTCAGATTTTAAGTCGTCGAACAAAGAATAATCCAGTTCTTCTAGGTGAGGCTGGTGTTGGAAAAACAGCGATCGTTGAAGGATTGGCACAACTGATTGTCAAAGGTGATGTGCCTGAAGTCTTGCGCGACAAAACCATTGTCGTTTTGGATTTGGCGCTTATGATCGCCGGAACAAAATATCGCGGACAATTTGAAGAACGTATTAAAGCCATCATGGATGAGATTAGACGTTCTGGAAAAGTTATTCTTTTTATCGATGAGTTGCATACATTAGTCGGAGCTGGTGCCGCGGAAGGGGCGATTGACGCCGCCAATATTTTAAAGCCAGCCTTGGCTCGAGGAGAGATTCAGTGTATTGGGGCAACCACACTTGATGAATATCGTAAGCATATTGAAAAAGATGCGGCGCTCGAACGTCGATTTCAAACCATTATGATTGAGCCGCCATCGGTTGAAGAGGCGATTCAAATTTTAAAAGGTCTTCGTGATAAATATGAAGCGCATCATCGTGTTAAATTTTCTGATGAGGCGCTCGATGCCGCGGTCAAATTATCGGATCGGTATATTTCTGGACGAGCTTTGCCGGATAAGGCTGTTGATATCTTAGATGAGGCTGGCGCTCGGGCTCGTCTTCAAGCGATGGTCATGCCGCCAGAAGTTAAAGGTTTAGAAGTTGAGATTGAACAGCTAAAGAAAGAAAAAGAAAGCTATATCAAAAGTCAGGATTTTGAAAAAGCAGCCAAGATGCGTGATTTAGAACGTGATGCGCGCGATAAGTTAGAAGCGATCCGAAGCGCGTGGACTCAGGAACGTGATAAGGCGACGCTCGTCTTAGGTTATGAAGAGATTGCTAAAGTTGTTTCGCAGTGGACAAAGATTCCACTCGTTCGTTTGGAGCAAAAAGAGACAGATAAGTTAATGAAGATGGAAGATCATTTAAAGAAAATGGTCGTTGGCCAAGATGAGGCCATCAGCGCTATTTCTCGCGCTGTGCGTCGATCACGTGCGGGGATTAAGAATCCTAAACGGCCCATTGGTTCTTTTATATTTTTAGGACCCACGGGCGTTGGAAAAACGCTTTTAGCTCAGGTGCTCGCTGAATTTATGTTTGGCGACCGTGAAGCGCTCATTCAAATTGATATGTCGGAATATATGGATAAATTTAATGTCTCGCGACTAATTGGTGCGCCACCAGGTTATGTCGGGTATGAAGAGGGCGGACAATTGACCGAGAAAGTTCGACGTAAACCTTACTCAGTTATTTTACTTGATGAAATCGAAAAGGCTCACATGGATGTGTTTAATTTACTTCTTCAAGTTTTTGAAGAGGGGAGATTAACGGATAGCTTGGGGCGCAAAATTGATTTTCGTAATACCATCATCTTGATGACATCTAACGTCGGTGCCGAGATGATCCGTAAACAAGGATCATTGGGTTTTGTTGCTCCTAAGGAAGATGTAACACATGATGAAATGAAAGTTCGTCTCCTTGATGAAGTAAAGAGAACGTTTAAACCGGAGTTTCTAAACCGTGTAGATGACATCATTGTCTTTAGATCTTTAACTAAAGAAAATTTAAGAAATATTGTCCAGCTTGAAATCAGCTCTGTGGCTAATCGCTTAAAAGAAAAAGGGATTGAGGTTGAACTTTCCCCATCAGCGCTGGATTTGCTCATCGAGAAAGGTTTTGATCCTGTCTATGGGGCGCGACCATTAAAGAGGACAATTCAAAGACTGCTCGAAGATCCTTTGGCCGAAGATATTATTTCTGGGCAATTTAAGGAAGGTATAAAAATTAACGTCGATCGAAAAGACGAAGTCTTGGCCTTTTCTTAAAAAGCAATCATGAAAAGTAGATTTCTTCTACTCTGTGCGCTTGTCATTTTGCTTTGGCCTAAATTATGTTTAGCCAAAAGCACTTTCCCTTTTCACGGACAGCTTGATCTTGCCAACCGTAAGCTAGATTTAACCGTCCAGGTTAATGACCAAACCGTTTTTATAACAAACATCAATAAATTATCCGATAATGATTATCATCTTCGTTTAAAATTCGAACATCTTAAGGCGCTAGCCTTTGATTTGTCGAGCGAGATGGAAGGATCTCTTCGTTTTCATCAAATTGAAGACGGGATAAGCCAATTTATTTCTGGAAAAATATGGAGTCAATACACCCTTGTTGACCGAAAACCCATACGAGAACTTCTAGGACAGTTTGAGCTTCGGCAGAAGAAGTTAATCATTCCCTCGATATCATTCGGAGATATTAAATGTAGTGGTTCGGTTGATTTTAATTCTCCCTACAAAATAGATTTGGTTTTTGATCTTACGGCTATTGAGATGGAAGATTTTTTGGCTTTTTGGTCCAATAGTAGAGAATTTAGTGCCGCAGGAACTGTTGCTGGAAAAATCAAAGTTTCAGGAGCACTTGATCATTTACTTCTTAAGGGCAATTTGGCGAGCTTTAATGGTTTTGTCGACAAGTTGCAGTACGACAGTTTTTTCTTAAATATGGAAGGCATTTATCCGCATCTACAAATTGCTTCCTCCACAGTTTCTCAGTCGGATGGCCCCAGTTATACTTTAGATGGCCCGTTTAATCTTAGCGATCAACAAAGTTTTAAAAAACAAATTGAAAATTTGACGATAGCGCCCTTAATCAATGATTCTGGATCTCGAGTAGAATGGACCTTTAAGCGTCTAAAGGATGAAAGATCAGGAACAACAGAAATTAAATATCTTCTGCGTAAAGATAATGCCAGTGGAGATGCGTTTAGTAAAGAATCGGATATGTTAGGTGTTGAGCGAAGGATGGAGTTTTAAATTATGTTGGCCAATGTTAGTTATAAACTCGGAAATTTACTTTTTGGATTAATCAATTATGTTGGTAAGTTGACGCTTTTATTAAGCCAGACGATAGGACTCATTTTTGTCCGCCCAATTAAAAGAGAGCGCATTTTAATTCAAGCTAAACGTGTTGGCCCGGGGAGTTTTTTTATTTCTGGATTAGTTGCGCTTTTTATTGGGATGATCATGGCTCTTCAGATGGCTTCTCAAATGATTAGGTTAGGGGCAGAGATTTATATTCCGAGTGTTGTCGGTGTTTCTATGACTCGAGAATTAGCGCCTGTCTTAACCGCGCTTATTGTAGCTGGACGTGTAGGGGCGGGTATTGCTGCTGAAATTGGATCGATGGCCGTGACTGAACAAGTGGATGCCTTGCGCGCATTTGCTGTTAATCCCGTTAAATTCTTAGTTGTTCCTCGATTTTTGGCCTTAGTAATTATGGTGCCATGTCTAACGATTTTTGCTGATTTGGTTGGGATTTTTGGTGGATTTATTATCTGTGTTTTTAAATTAGGCATGCATGCGTCGATGTATTTAAATATGATTGCGCAGGCTGTGGATATCCCAGATATTTTAACGGGACTTTTAAAAGCTGTTGTCTTTGCGGGGATTATTGCTTTGGTCGGTTGCCATGAAGGGCTTCATGTTAAAGGAGGCGCGGAAGGTGTTGGACGAGCCACAACGTTTTCGGTGGTTATTTCATTTATCCTTATCATCATGGCGGATTGTTTGTTTACGACACTGTTTTATTTTATTTTTAAATTATGATTCACATTTCTCATCTATATAAATCTTTTGCTAGAGATTCTGTTCTTACCGATTTTAATTTAACCGTTAAGGCCGGTGAGACGAAGGTTATCATTGGCCGTTCCGGGGCGGGAAAAAGTGTGCTGCTCAAATGTATTATGGGATTAGTTCGACCGGATTCAGGATCAATTAAGATTAATGGGGTTGAAGTCACGGATATTGCAGAGAAAGAATACAATAAAATCCGTATGGATATTGGTTTGCTTTTTCAAGGCGGAGCGCTTTTTGATTCGATGAGTGTGGCGGACAATGTGGCTTTTGTTCTTAACGAATTTAAGAATCTGGACAAAAAAACAGTTCAAAAGAAAGTTGAAGAAGCCTTGGCTTTAGTCGGGTTGCAGGGGGTTGAGGATTTAAATCCGTCACAATTAAGCGGGGGGATGAAAAAGCGTGTTAGTTTAGCACGCATCCTTTGCATGGAGCCGCAAATGATTTTTTATGATGAACCCACCAGTGAAGTCGACCCCATCATGGCGGATGCGATTAATAATTTAATCATCGATTTGCGCAATAAACTCAAAGTGACGTCGATTGTGGTGACTCATGATATGAACTCAGCTTTTAAGGTCGCTGACTCGATTGCAATGGTTTATCATGGCCAGGTGATTGCCGAAGGCACACCTGATGAGATTCGGCACACCAAACACCCGGTTGTAAAACAATTTATTTACGGGGAGGCGCATGGCCCCATTACTGATGATGAAAATCTAATTTTTGGGCATGTGAAATAACAGAAAGGGACGATATGTCGAAGGAATCAAGGTTAGAATTTAAAGTCGGACTTTTTGTCTTGGCGGCAATGATTGGTTTAGCCTTTTTTATTTTCTCCGTGAATGATTCCTCCATTTTTGCCAAAGGTAAGAAATTAAAATTCATATTTCAATTTGCCGATGGCCTAAAGGAAAGTGCACCGGTGCGTATCGCTGGCGTCGATGAAGGGGTTGTCACGGATATTCATCTTTTCTTTGACCGACAAGATCGAAAAACAAAAGCGGAAGTCCAAGTTAAGATTCAGAAAGACACACAAATTCCTTCGGATTCAGTTGTGCTGATTAATCAGTTGGGGTTGCTTGGCGAAAAATATATTGAGATTGTTCCCGGCGTTGAGACAAAAACATTTTTTGAAAATGGACAGGTTATTGTTGGAAAGGATCCGATTTCGCAGAACGCTATTTCTGAGAAGATTATGGGAGCAGCGAACAAGTTTGATCAAACGATGAGCGGGTTAAGTAAAATTATGAGTGATGAGAAAAATATCGAATCGGTTAGCCAGACGCTTCAGGGGTTGGGCATGATTTCAAGTAACCTGGCACGTGTTTCCGAAAATATTAAAGAAGGTAAAGGAACGATCGGTCGCCTTTTCTATGACGAACGTCTCTATGATGACCTGCAAGGCTTAGCTTCCGAGTTAAAAGCCAACCCTTGGAAACTTCTCTATCGACCAAAAGATCGTTAATTATTACCAAAGGAAATTATTCTAAGGTATTTACACTACAAAAGTCGCCATGTGGCGACTTTTGTAGTGTAAATGAGCAAGGATCCTTCGTAAAATTATGTGTTTCAAGATTGTGAGAAAGGCTCTTTAATATGAATACAATTGAATTGGTAGTTTGGATATCTGTTATTGCAGCAATAGGTGTGACAATTCTTGTTTTTTATTTAAAAAAACTTGACCTAGATTTAAAGAGTAACATTGTAATAATTCTTGGGGTGGGTGCTTATTTTTATTTTTTTCATGGATCTTTTGATTCACGCCATCTTTTAACATCTTTGATTAAATACCTTATTGTTTTTTTATTATGTATTTGGTTATTATATGACATGACATGCAATGCTAATGGAGATAGAAAACTAAAGAAAATATTGAAGGTGATAAACTCTTCCAAAGATAAGAATATTATTAATGCGCTTAAAGAATTCTTTGTAAAAGATACGGAGATAGAGCTATTAAATTTTTATATCGAAGAAAAGGCAGACTGGTTGATCCAAGTTTCTAAAGGGAAGGACGTTGGGAATTTTGACTTTACCACAACATTTCATTCAAGGGATTTGACCAAAGATCAAATAAATAGATTATCCCTATTGAGTTGGGAACCTTTTTGTGATGAAGAGTTAGAAGGATTTGAATGCTCTTTAGAAATTTTTAAGGATGATTTGGCTAGCTTGACCAAAGCATCAGAATTGATTTATAAAACTTTTGAGATAGTCACATTTTCTTCAAATCAAAAGATTATGGTGAATTTTGGATAGAATTTCAAACGTGGCTTAAAAACAATATTTAGTTGATTTACAACCAGGTAAATTAGAAAACGTCACAAAATAGCAAAGAAATCTTGGGACATTAGAATTCGGGTTTCGCCATGTGTTGGAAATTTTTTATTGTAGTGTAAATACCTGATGAGCAAGGATTCTTCGTAGAATGGGTTATAGGATGACAATGGCAAAAATTGCCATAGCCTTTAATCTGACTTTTCTGCAGTAATCTTAATTTTGGTCTTGACTTTTCTGCAGCCTAATACATACTTATAAATATGAAACGCCTCCTTGAAGCAAAAATTAAACTAGATTTAGACCAAAAAATTGTTCTTTTAAGTGGTCCCCGCCAAGTAGGAAAGACAACCCTTGCCAAGGCACTTTATCCAGACACAGCAGAATATTTTAATATGGACAATGAGGCGCATCGTCTTCTTATCAAAAAGCAGGCTTGGCGCCGTGATTGTGATTTGGTCATTTTTGATGAATTGCATAAAATCAAAAAATGGAAAAGTTGGATTAAGGGGATCTATGATACGGAAGGCGTTAGACCACGTCTTCTGGTCACTGGGTCTTCACGGCTAGATACCTTTCGCAAAGGTGGCGATTCGCTTGCCGGGCGATTTTATCATTTTCGGCTTCATCCTTTTTCTGTAGCCGAGATCAAAGGCAATGATTCTTCAGATAATATCCTAGAAAAGATTATGAGGGTCGGTGGGTTTCCTGAACCATTTCTAAAAGATAGCGAAGAAGCCGCCAAGCGTTGGCGCCGTTCGCATATCGATCGTATTTTACATGAAGATATTTTTGATGTTTCATCGCTTCGGGATATCCGCGGCCTCGAAACGTTGGTGGAATTATTACGTAATTGCGTCGGGAGTACCGTATCCTTTGAATCATTGTCCCGAGACCTGCAAGTTTCTCCACACACGGTTAAGCAATGGGTTAGTATTCTAGAAAGCCTTTATATTCTTTTTGTCGTAACACCCTATTCACGTAATATCGCCAGAAGTCTTTTAAAACAACCAAAAATTTATTTCTACGATACAGGTTTTGTCAAAGAAGATGAGGGGGCAAGATTTGAGAATACGGTAGCGTGTTCTCTTTTGAAACGACTCCATTTTTTAGAAGATACTAAAGGTGAGAAATGCGCACTCCATTATTTACGCGACAAAGAAAAAAAAGAAGTGGATTTTTTAACGGTGCGTGACGGCCAGCCGGAATGGTTAATTGAAGCTAAAATTTCCGATCAAAATACGTCTACGCTTAATCATTTTGCTAGCTTTTTACCTAAGAAAACGGAGCCAATCCTTCTTGTGAAAAATCTTAATCGGGAACTTTTTTTAAATGGGGTCAAGGTCAAAAGAGCTGCTCAATGGTTACAAAATCTGGAAGCCTAATTTTCAATTGCCACAACGCAGGGGCTGCTTGTGTCGAATATCTAAAAAAGTGTGTGTCTCTTTTAACGAGAAATCAAATAATGCGTTCCAATATTCCAATTCAGCGAGATTATGCGTCTAAATGGTGGGTATCGTCTATTAACTATATATTTGTATTTATTTTCTTCGTTGTTTCTGCCCTTTTACATTTTTCTGAGGGATTTTTGGTAGCTTTTTTTTTATTCTTTATTTTTGCTATGGAAAATATAGTTATTATTGCAATTCAGATTTTTCAAAGAAAGTTTCTATATGCAATTTTGAACACAATGCTCTTCATTCTTATTGCAGGAACTCTACTAAGAATTATGATGGAACAATAATCCTAGGAGATGACATCAAAACATTTAAAGCCTGTGACTGAGGTATAAACGAATGCAATGTTTAATTTAAAGAATACACTGAATGATATAGAATTTTTAAAAAAATTTTATTTTCGAGGATGGAGAAGACAAATGGATAAAATATTGTAGATGAGAATTAGTAGGGGTAGAACACGCCATCATGAAGTTAAAATTGTAATTAATCCCAAGAGAAGGGTATGAACTATATTATCTACATAGTAAAAAGTGTTCTCCTAGCAATTTTATGTGCAGTCTTTACATTCGTGGCCTTTGCCTGTCTTTGGTACGTGGCGTCAAACCCAAATTCCTTTTTTATATTTGGTATTGTTTTATTAGTCACCTTGGCGGCAATAATGTATACAATTGATTCCTTGCGCAGATCAGTCATAAAAGATACAGGGAGATCAAAGGCTTTTAATTATGCCTGCATCGGTATATTAATTGGAATTGTTATTGCCATTATTAAATGGAAATGGGACCTTTCTAAATACTTTCAGGCAAGGGGAACGCAAGAAACTTACGGTGCTGATATTGTTGAACTATTAATGTCGATTGTCTTTTTTTCTGTCTTAGGATTTATTGGCGGCTTATTTATTGGATTAATACGAGTAAAAAGATATAAAAATATTCCGAAATTGCCATGAAGTTAAAAGCGTGTTTAAAAAGGTTTCTTGCCAGCGATTGGGTTGTTGTTGCCGGTTTAACGTTTATTTTCTTTTTAACCCACGGGTATCGATTTGCCTGGGATGACCATCCCATGGAAATTCCCCTTCTTAAAAGCCTCATCGACCACGAGCTATTTACCCGTGATTATTTCGTTACCAGCACCAAACAATATCTCTTAACCTATTTTTTTATTATCTTGTCGAAATTAATAACCATTAAGCAGATTGAGTTGGTGTATTTCATTTTATTTTGGGTGTCGCGCTATTTTATGTTTTTCTGGATGTATAAATTGTGGTTACTCATCTCAAAAAATAAATTAACAAGTTTCTGCTGCGTCTTAAGTTTTGAAGTGTTGGTGCGGTATCAGCTATTTCTTTATCTTACGTTTTCGGAATCAGAATGGACCTTTGCCTTTATTTTTGCCGGTTTTTACTATTTCTTTAAAGAAAGGTATCTTCTGGCGTCGATCATTTTGGGTGTTGCGGCAAATTTTCATGCCTTATTTGCGGCTTTCCCGATGATGTATGTACTGGCTTATTTGATGTTCAAGGTAAAAGACTTAGGATGGAAGCCATTGGTCAATTCATTGTTGGCCTTTTTGATTTGCGCATCGCCAGTTTTAATTTGGTTTGTGAAAAAGATTCTTTTTCCACCGGCACTTGCTCCCGAGTTGCAATCAATGGATTGGATACAGCTTTATAAGGAACACTGCGAGTATATGTTTCGTTATGGCACCGCTGCTCTTAGCCAAACTTTTCCTAACTCAGGGGCTTTTATTAAGAACGAGGCTGTTCATTTCGATATTTTTGTTATTTCTTTATTGTTTTTTAATCTTTGTCATAACCCCACATTCCGTAAAGAAACAAAAACGATGACAATCTTTTTTGTTGGAATGACGTTAATGATTTTTGATGTGCTGTGTGCTTATTTTTTCCCCAACGAACTTAGTATGACGATACAGTTCCGTCGGCATGAACCGTATCTTATAATTTTCTTGATTGGCTATACGACACTAGCGCTACGAACGATTTCTTTGAAAGAAACCGTTTGGACATCCGCATTTCTGGGGATTATGTATTATCATCTGGGCAACAAGGATTTATTAAGCGCATCGATGTTATTGGCGGCGACGTGTTTATTATTTGTGACACGAAGTAAATCCTATAACAAGATTCCTCAACTAGTAATATCTATTTTGGGTGTTATTGGTGTTTTTGTTTCTTTAAAGCTTTATGTGTATCAATTGCACCTGATGGGGATCAATCCTTTTCGAGAGATGTTTTTTAAGATTGTTTTAACAGTTTTCGGTGTTTCTTCATTAAGCACGTTAATTTTTCGTAACCCGAAATATCATGGCCAAATAAAGGCGTTATTTATTATTGTTCCGTTAAGCATATTCGTCTTCGGCTATACGCAGCGACATATTCAAGAAGTAAAGAAACCTAAATCATCCATTGATATTGTGCGGGACGATTTTAAAGAAATGGCCCTATATGCCAAGGATCACACGCCGAAGAGTGCGCTATTTTTGATTCCCTATGATTTGTCTTATGACAATTTTAGAGTTTTCTCTGAGCGCAATGTTCTCTATAACGATCAAGACATCGCTATTTTTCCCTATGACAAGAATTTTATTTTAGAACGAAAGAAGAAGTTATCTTATATCGGTGATTTTAAAATTAGAGCAGAGCGCCCCGTCAATGACGCGGTTAAGAATGCCATTTTGGTTTATCATGTCGACTATATTGTTTTCCCATCTTACAACATGCCGCCAAGTTCAGCGATATTAGAACGCATTCATACAACATCGCTTTTGGGGCTATATAAAGTCAATTATCTGTGAGCAAAATTCGTGGTGTTCACGATAGAACCATTGTATTATTGGATAAAAATAAATAACATCAAGGCGATATAATTTTCGATATGTGTTTTGGAATTATGTGGCCGTATTAGGAACGAGAGGATTAAGCCTTCCCACTATCAAACGTAAAGTTCATGAGATTCTTAAGAAGGAAATATGAGAGTAATGAAGAAGACCTTGCTTGTTAATATAATGATTCTTCTTAGCTATGTGACTTTGTTAGGCCTTGGCTATGGATTTTATACTAGGGGTTTTCCTCCTCGTGGCGAAAATTATGCTTCATTAGGCACGGCCCTTTTAACTGTGCTTCTTATTTTTGTACATTTATTTTGCAATTTAGTTTTGTCGTTTATCTTTTTTTATCTTAAGGATAAAGAGAAGGGAAAGGCTTATCTATTGAGCATTGCGGTGATTGCCATCATAGGTGTCCCAGCTTGTTTTGGTGGAACTTTTTTGACAGATTGGATTCAACGATTTTGATTACCCAATTTTCGATAATTTATTAGTAAGGAGATAAAAGATGACCTTAACTAGAAAAATACTATGGGTGAATGTGATCATACTTTTTGCATACTTAACCTTGCTAAATATGGCCCTTAAAGCAGAAGGAAATAAGGCGGGACTTGGCTTTTTAATATTAGCAGCTTTTTCACTTGGATTGCATTTAGTGATTAACCTTATAATTGCAATTATAATGTTTTGTCGAGGGAAAGAAGATATCGGAAGAGCTTTTTTGTTCACTCTTCCTCTTATTTTAGTCATTGGTTTTCCCATGTGTTTTGCCGGTGTTGGGTTGCTTGATAATATACATTAAATATCATGTTTCCAATAAATATAACATTAGGGAAAGTAATTATTAATTCCCATTTGCTTTTTGAAATATTGGCTTATACGTTAGGTTTTCGTTATTTTTTGTACCTACGAAAAAAAGCGATTGATAGAGTATCAGAATCTAATCGCATCTGGATTCTAATAGGTGCTGGATTTGGTGCGGTGATTGGGTCAAGATTATTGGGTTTCTTTAGCACACTAATCTCGGGTTTAAATGTATCCCAAGCTGTTTTATTGTTTTTTAGCAGTAAATCTATTGTCGGCGGACTTTTGGGAGGGTTGATTGGCGTTGAAATCACCAAGAAATTTTTAAATATAAAATTTTCAACAGGGGATCTTTTGACATATCCCATTATATTAGCCATGATCATTGGGCGTGTGGGGTGTTTCTTGCAAGGTGTTCATGATGGGACTCATGGTACGGCCTCAACTTTGCCATGGGCTATCGATATGGGAGATGGAATCCTTCGGCATCCCACGTCATTATATGAAGTTATTTTTCTAGCTGCTCTATGGGTTGTTTTACGGAAAATTGACCACCGCTTAATTGAAGGCGCAAGATTTAAATTATTTATAACAGCTTATCTAGTATTTCGATTCTTTATTGAGTTTATTAAGCCAGTTTATATCTATCCAGTGGGGATATCCGCTATTCAGATTGTTTGTCTGGCTGGTCTGATCTATTATTGGAAAGTACTATTGTTTTCTCAAAGTTTGTTTAAACAAATCTAAAAAGTGAGACATTGATGGCCGACCGCAATTATTTATTTTACGATTTTACCACAAGCATCTGTTCACAATGTTTACGCAAAGTAGAGGCCAAGGTTATTTTTCAAGATGAGAAAGTTTATTTACTTAAAAATTGTTTGATTCATGGAAAAGAGAAAGTATTAATCGCGACTGACATTGAATATTATAAGATGACGCGTAATTATTTAAAGCCTCCAAGCATGCCGCTTAAGTTTAATACCACGACACAATTTGGTTGTCCTTATGATTGCGGTTTGTGCCCCGATCATGAGCAGCATTCTTGTTTAACGGTCATTGAAATTACCGATCGATGCAATTTGACATGCCCAACCTGTTACGCTGAATCAAGCCCTACGCATGGACGGCATCGAACGGTCGAAGAGATTGAACAGATGTTTGATATTATTGTCGCTAATGAGGGCGAACCGGATGTTGTTCAGATTAGCGGGGGCGAACCGACACTGCATCCCGATTTTTTTAAGATTCTTGATATTGCCAAAACAAAACCATTCCGGCATTTGATGATTAACACTAATGGTATTCGTATCGCTAAGGATGAAACTTTTGTCCGGCAGTTAGCGTCTTACATGCCGGGATTTGAAGTCTACTTACAGTTTGATTCCTTTGAGAAAGAGACACTTCAAAAGCTAAGAGGTGAAGATTTAAGAGATGTTCGGGAGCGTGCTCTTAATAATTTGAATAAATATAATCTTTCAACCACTTTAGTTGTTACCTTGCAAAAAGGATTAAATGATCATGAGATCGGCAAGATTATTCAGTTTGCCTTAAAGCAAAAATGTGTTCGCGGAGTAACATTGCAACCCACCCAAACGGCTGGCCGACTTGACAATTTCAATCCCGCAACTGATCGTCTTACCTTAACGGAAGTCCGTCAGGCCATCATTGATCAGAGCAATTTATTTACACCTGATGATTTGCTGCCCGTTCCTTGCAACTCTGATTGCTTGGCAATGGGATATGCGTTAAAAATTGCTGGACAGGTTATGCCACTTACGCGATTTATTAATCCCAAAGACTTATTAAATGATTCTAAAAATACGATTGTTTATGAGAAAGATCCCGACATTCATCGCAAAATTATTAAAGTGTTTGATACGGGAAGGAGTGAGAATGAAATTCCGAAAAATTTGCAGTCACTCTTGTGTTGCTTGCCAAAGATTGTGGCCCCAAACCTTAATTATGATAATGTCTTTCGCGTGATCATTATGCAATTTTTAGATGCGTACAATTTTGACGTCCGCGCGGTCAAGAAATCTTGTGTCCACATTGTCCATAAAGACGGCCGGATTATTCCTTTTGATACGATGAACTTATTTTATCGCGATGATAAAGAAGAATATTTAAAGCGTTTAAAGAATGAAACAGTTTTAACCAAATGAAACAAGTCCATAAATGCCATTTTGGTTTATCATGTCGACTATATTGTTTTCCCATCTTACAACATGCCGCCAAGTTCAGCGATATTAGAACGCATTCATACAACATCGCTTTTGGGGCTATATAAAGTCAATTATCTGTAAGAAAAATCCGTGGCGTTCACGACAGAACCATTGTATTATTGGATAAAAATAAATAGCAATAATGGCATGGGTTGCGGTCTTTGGGAGTTGCTGGTAGGTAGGGATGATAATGGAGAGAATAGCAAAAGCTTTAGTAGCACAGGGACTTATAAAATAGTATACTTTTTGCAAGGAGGATATTTTATGACGGCAAAGCAAGAGGTTCGATCATTGCTTCAGAAGTTACCTAATAATTGTACGCTTGAGGATATTCAATATCATCTCTATGTTATTGAGAAAATTAATAGAGGCCTTGCGCGGATAAAAAAAGAAGGTGGTATTCCGCACAAAGAAGTTAAAAAACGGTTGGCTAAATGGATCGTAAAGTAAAGTGGTCGCCTGAGGCCTTGGAAGATGTTGAGTCGATTGCGCAGTACATTGCCCGCGATTCGCAATTTTACGCCCGATCTACGGTTTCTAAAATCCTCGATTTTTCAGACAGTATCGCCAAATTTCCACAAGTGGGTCGCATCGTCCAAGAATTTAATGATAAAACAATCAGAGAACGGTTAGTTTATAGTTATCGTTTAGTGTACAAAATTGAACGTTTTCGCATCCTTGTTATTGCTGTTATCCACGATAAAAGGTTATTTAACTCTATATCAAAGCGATTTGAATAGGACAACTTAAGAAGATTGTAGCAACATACTTTACGGGTAATTCGGGGACACAATACTCAATCCCCGAACTAATTAAGGAATCAAGTAATGTGTCTCGGAATTTTTGTTGAATATTCTTGAATTGAAAAATGGATCAAAAAGTTCTTAAATTCAGAAATCCAGATTTAAATTTTATTTCCTATGGAGGGATAGTGTGTTTTCTAGCTTCATTTCTATCGTTCCCATTTATTATCTTTGATCCATCAAAAAAAGATCTGCACTTAAATTTTACAGATTTTGTTGGCTTAGCATTTTTTGTCGGCCTGTTCTTCTTTGTATTAACTGTTGTGCCAGCTATCATTTTTCTGAATACATATTGGAAAGAGTTTATTTTTGATTCCAAGAAGAAAGTCATTACCATTGTGAAAAGAATATTCTTTTTTCGCGTTGGCAAAATCGAAGAAATCCCTTTTAGTTCTGCCTCGTTGGCATTGGAGCATAGATCCCTTGATGGGGGCCGAGTGTGGTATTTGATTTTAAATACGGGTTATAATCGATTTGATCTTTGCTTTAGTCTTTTTAAAGGCAGGATAGACAAACATAAGACACGTTTAGAACAGATTTTAAAATAAAAAGACTTCTTAAAATTTATGACTGGCTGTTAACGAATGCTGATAAAGATTAATGAAAACTAAAACGATATTTGTTTGTCAAAGCTGTGGGGCGCAGTCGCCGCGTTGGATTGGTAAATGTTCCAATTGCGACAGCTGGAATTCCTATGTTGAAGAAGCGATGTCTGGGCCTGTTGAAAGTAGAAAAGATATTGTCTTTAAAGACAGCCCAATTCTTTTGACTGATGTTTCGATTGAGCAAGAAAAAAGATATATCACAGAGATTAAGGAATTGGATCGTGTCTTAGGCGGTGGGATTGTTCCCGGCTCAGTAACCTTAATCGGCGGCGATCCTGGCATCGGTAAATCAACATTGTCGCTACAAATTGCCTGTTCATTGAGTCAGCAGGGGCATAAAGTTCTTTATATCAGTGGTGAAGAATCCGTTAAGCAAACGCGGATGCGATCGGAGCGTTTAAGCACTAAAGAAAATAAATCGCTTTATATTGTGAATCAAGTCGATCTTAACGTGATCGCTGAATATATTAATACAATGAAGCCGACGGTTGTTGTCGTTGACTCCATTCAAGTTGTTTTTAGTGCAGAAATTTCGTCAACGCCAGGCAGTGTTAGTCAGGTTCGGGAATGCGCGGCCATCTTGACACATATGGCCAAGTCGATGGGGATGGCGCTTTTTATTATTGGTCATGTCACTAAAGAAGGGATGTTGGCGGGTCCACGTGTTTTAGAACATATTGTCGATACGGTTTTGTATTTTGAAGGCGAACGGTATTCGACTTTTCGTATTTTACGGGCGACTAAAAATCGTTTTGGATCAACTAATGAAATTGGTGTTTTTGAGATGACCTCCGGCGGTTTGGCGGAAGTGGCGAATCCTTCTGAAATATTTTTATCGGAACGACCAAAGAATGCATCGGGGTCGGTCGTGGTTCCCATTTTAGAAGGAACCAGGCCTTTTTTGGTTGAGATTCAAGGATTGGTTAGCCGCAGCAGTTTCGGCATGGTTCGTCAAAAGGCGCAAGGTTTTGATCCTAATCGTTTGGCGATGCTCGTTGCTGTTTTAGAAAAACGGATGGGGCTTAATCTGCAGGATAAAGATATTTTCTTAAACGTTGTCGGCGGCGTTCGTGTGATGGATCCCGCGGCGGACTTGGCGGTTGCCATGGCGATTGCTTCGGCTTTGTTAGATAAATCCGTTAATTTTGATACCGTTATTTTAGGTGAAGTCGGTCTTTCATCAGAGGTCAGAAGTGTCAGCCAAATTGCTATCCGTATTAATGAAGCAGACAAGCTTGGATTTAAAAAATGTATTATCCCGAAAAATAATTTAAAAACAAAGATCGATGTCAAATCTAAGAAAATTGAGTTAATCCCGGTTGAAACTCTTCGTGAAGCTTTAAATATTTTAACCTAAAGAATAGGAAAAACATGACGCTATTATTTATTCGTATCCTGTTTCTAGTTTTAAGTGCCGTCGTTGGTGAGTACATTGGCAGCCTTTTACAAAAACCAGTCTTAGGTGCGGGGGTCGGTCTTGCTAGCGGTGTCATTTTAATGACATTGGAACAGAGTCTAAGTCGTGTTTCCGTCCGTGGCTTATCGAGTATGGTTTTTGGACTCCTCTTGGGTGTTTTTATGGCGAAACTTATTTCAGATATCATTTCGCTATTACCATTGGGGGAATTTATAAATTCAATCACCAAAGTTATTTTGACACTAGTGTTTTCTTATTTGGGCGCAGTCATGGCGCTACGCGGTAAGGATGAGTTTAACGTGATTATTCCCTATATTCGTTTTCGTCGGGAGGATGTTAAAGAGGGAGTGATCCTTTTGGATAGCAGCGCCATTATTGATGGGCGTATTATTGATATTTTTAAGATTAATTTTTTAATGGGACGACTGGTTGTTCCTCGTTTTGTTTTATTTGAACTACAAAATTTGGCCGATTCGGCCGATGACACCAAACGCCAGCGTGGCCGCCGAGGATTAGAATTATTACGAATGATGCAAGGGGATTTAAAAATGGATGTGCGCATTCAAGAAGAAGATATGTCGGGTGTTGATGAGGTGGATACGAAATTAATAAGGCTCGCTAAATTAATGGATGCCCGTTTATGCACGACCGATTTTAATCTGGGCCGCATTGCGACACTACAAGGCGTTGAGGTCTTAAATATTCATGATCTTGTTAGTGCGGTTAAGTCCGTTGTCTTTACCGGTGAGAAACTAGACGTTAAATTAATTAAAGAAGGCAAAGAGCCAAATCAGGCGGTCGGTTATATGGAAGATGGAACAATGATTGTTGTCACTGATGCTAAATCTTTTCTTGGACAAAATGTTAAGGTTGCGGTGACCTCCGTTTTACAAACGCAGGCAGGCCGAATGATTTTCGGAAAGCTCGATCGATGAAGGTTCAGGCGATTTTACCTACCGCCGGCGCTGGGAGCCGGTTTAAATCAACCCTTCCTAAACCGTTGGTTTCATTAGGCGGCAAACCTATCTTTATCCATGCCTTGGAAGCTTTGGAGCAGAGCATCGCTATTGATAGTGTAATCTTGGTTGCCCCTGAAAGTCATTTGAAAGAATTTGAGAAAGTCCTTAAGCAATACGATTTACATCGATCGACAAAAGTTGTGGCCGGCGGAAAAACGCGTTTTGAATCGGTCAGTAATGGTTTAAAGGCTCTTGATAAAGATACAGAGATTGTTTTGGTCCATGATGGCGCACGGCCACTAGTGACAACAAAAATTATTGATGAAGCGATTAATCTTTGCCATAATGAGCCCGCTGTGATCGTGGCTGTTCCGGTTAAACCGACGATTAAGAGGGTCAATATAAAATTAGAGGTTAAAGAAACACTTCGGCGTGATGAGTTGTGGGAAGTTCAAACGCCGCAAGTTTTTAAAAAGGATATTCTCCTAAAAGCTCATGAAGAAGGTCGAGGGCTCGATGTTACTGATGATGCGGCTTTGGTAGAAAGACTAGGGATCAAGGTTAAGGTCGTCATGGGTGATTATCGAAATATAAAGATTACAACGAAGGAAGATTTGGTTATCGCTGAAGCTTTATTAACTTTAAATAATTAAGGGCTTTCAGCTATCAGACTTCAGCTATCAGCAGCTGGCAGCTACTGATAGCGGACAGCTGAAAGCAGACAGCTGGTCAAAAAATGAAATATAGAACAGGTATTGGTTACGATATTCATCGATTAGTCGATGGACGCAAACTTATCTTAGGCGGAGTGGAGATCCCCCATCACAAAGGGCTTGATGGTCACTCCGACGCAGATGTCTTGATTCATGCGATTTGTGATGCTATTCTAGGAGCTTTGGGAGAAGGCGATATTGGAGAACATTTCCCGAACACAGATCCACAGTATCGAAATATCTCTAGCATGATTTTATTGGAGCGGGTTTATGCCTTGGCCCAATCTAAAGGTTATGTGATCAATAACATCGATGCGATCGTTCAGGCCGAAGAGCCGAAGCTCAAGGAATATAAAAATAAAATGAAATTTCAGATTGCGTACAAACTAGCGTTAGTTGAGGATGCCATTAATATTAAAGCGACAACGCAGGAAGGTTTGGGGGCCATCGGAAACAAGGAAGGCATTGCCGCTTTTGCGTCGGTATTATTAATCAAGGAGTCGGAGTAATGGATATTTTAGGTGGACTACTGATGTTTATTTTTATCTTTGTTGGCTTTATTGTGACAATCGCGATTGTCTTTGCCCAAGAAATCAAATCAACAAAAGAAAAAGATCCTGCGGCTAAAGGATATTTAGAGATTATTCTTCTTTATCCAGGGCTTCATGCGGTGATGTCGCACCGCATTGCCCATGTGTTATGGCAAATGAAAATACCTTTTTTGCCTCGAATGATGTCACAAGTGGCTCGATTTTTTACCGGGGTTGAGATTCACCCTGGGGCGCAAATCGGCCAGGGACTTTTTATTGACCATGGGATGGCCGTTGTTATTGGGGAGACATCAATTGTTGGCAATGATGTCACAATGTTTCAAGGCGCGACACTCGGTGGAACCGGAAAAGAAACCGGCAAAAGGCATCCAACGGTTGGTAGTGGCGTTGTCATTGGCGCTGGGGCAAAGGTTTTGGGAAATATTACGATTGGGGATAATTCTTATATTGGGGCTAACGCGGTTGTCCTGAGGGATGTTCCCGCGAACTCCACTGTCGTTGGCGTTCCAGGGCATATTACAAAACAAGACGGGAAAAAGATAGATTTAATGATGGATCATGCCCACGTCTCGGATCCAATGATGCAGAATATGAAAGAGTTACTTAGAAGAATCAAAACGTTAGAAGATAAATTAAATGGTAAATAGATGTCCATTCATATATTCAATTCTCTCACCAAACAAAAAGAAGAATTAGTTCCTCTAAACGGTAAGACGATCAAAATCTATTCGTGTGGGGTTACTGTCTACGATCGCTGCCATATTGGTCACGCCAGAAGTCTCTACGTTTTTGATACCATCAAACGATATTTAAAGTTCCGTGGTTACGATGTACAGTTTGTCCGCAATATTACCGATGTTGATGACAAAATCATTAATAAAGCCAAAGAGTTAAATAAGTCCAGCGACATGGTTGCGAAAGAAAACATCGAAGCCTATCAACAGGATTTAAAAAGCTTGGGGATTGATGAGGCGGATTGCGAACCGCGTGCCACCGACAACATCAAAGAAATTATTGATGCCATCACAACGCTTATCCAAAAAGGATTTGCGTATGCGGTTGAGGGGGATGTTTATTACAACGTACGTAAGTTTCCTGAATATGGAAAACTATCGGGTCAAAGCGTTGATAAAATGCTCGAGGGCGTGCGCATTGATCAGAATGATAAGAAACATGATCCACTGGACTTTGCCTTATGGAAGAAATCCAAGGATGGCGAACCGGCGTGGGATAGCCCGTGGGGACCAGGGCGGCCGGGCTGGCATATTGAATGCACCTGCATGAGTTTAAAACATTTAAAAACTGATACGCTCGATATTCACGCGGGTGGACGAGATCTTATTTTCCCTCATCATGAGAATGAGATCGCGCAATCAGAGGCCTTGACGGGAAAACCATTCGCCAAATATTGGATTCACCATGGACTTTTGACGATTAACGGTCAGAAGATGGCCAAATCCTTGGGGAACTTTATTACAGTTGTCGATGCGCTCAAGAAATATAATGTCGATACGCTCAAAATGTTTTTTCTCTTTTCGCATTACACGAGCCCGATTGATTACACTGAACAAAAGATGGATGATGCGCATAAAGCACTGCAAAAATTTGATATTTTGTTTTGGAAGGTGTATGAAATCCTCAAGCACCGTCAGGTTACCCCGGTTCAAAGTAATTTTATTGATAAGCATAATCAGGATTTTATTGAGGCGATGGATGATGATTTTAATACGCCTCAAGCACTGGCGAGTTTATTTAATTTTATTAATGACACAAATCGATTTATTGAAGAGGCTCAGCCAAATCCTAATTATGAAGGAATTCTTTATCATGCGGTTGATACCATTGAAGGTTTGGCACGTGGCATTTTAGGATTATTCTCCAAGGAAAAAGATCAGGATTTAAGCGACGAAGATAGGACTCTTGTTGAAGATCGCAAGAAGGCTCGTGCTAATAAGGATTTTAAGCGTTCCGATGAGTTGCGCGATTTGTTAAAACAACGAAATATCATTGTTGAAGATACTAAGGATGGTCAGACGTGGCGGTGGGCTTGAAAAAATATAAGGGAAAATTTATTACATTTGAAGGCTCGGAAGGTTCTGGTAAAAGCACACAGATCGAGCTGATTTCGCAGTATCTGAAATCGAAGAAAATTCCGCTTCTTTTACTACGTGAACCGGGCGGGGTTAAGATCAGCGAGAAGATACGTCAGATTTTGTTAGATGTTGAGAACAAAGGCATGGGTGATGAATGTGAAACCCTTTTGTATATGGCGGCGCGCGCACAATTAGTTCATGAAGTCGTTGCCCCGGCGCTTAAGGAAGGCAAGCTTGTTCTCTGTGATCGTTTCCTGGACTCCACGGTTGTCTATCAAGGATATGGCAACGGCGTTGATATTGCTTTCATAAAAAGAATTGGGAAATTCGTTACTAAGGGAATTACACCCCATTTAACTTTTATTTTTGATATTGAGGCCGCGAAGGGTCTAGCGCGGATTAATCGTGCTAAAGATCGAATTGAACAAAAGGCCTTAACTTATCATAATCGTGTGCGCAGCGGTTATCTTGATATTGCCCGCCGTGAACCTAAGCGTATTAAAGTTATTAAAGTCGACAAAAGCAAAGAAGAAATTCATTTGATGATACGAAAACATATTGATCGATTGTTGAGTTAGTTGCCATGCAAAAAGAAATTCAAATCAATGATTCCGCTGTTAATCGTTTAATTACTTTAAACAAGAATAAACATTTGGCACATGCCTATCTTTTTATTGGGCCCAAAGATTCTGGCAAAGGGGAAACAGCCCTTACGATTGCCAAGATTATTAACTGTGAAAAGAATATCGAGGGAAAAGAGATTCAGGCCTGCGATGGGTGTCCATCGTGTGTTAAGGTAAACGCCGGTCATCATCCCGATATTCATATTACGGAAAGCGCCTATGGCGACACGATCAAGATTGAAGAAGTTCGTGACCTTTTGGATCAAATTCGTTTGCGGCCATTTATGGGTGTCAAAAAGATTTTTATTATGAAAAATATAGAAAATTTAACAGCTGAGGCGGGCAATGCTTTGCTAAAGACGCTAGAAGAGCCATCTGCGAATAGTCTTTTGCTTCTAACAACCTCTGTGCTTGAAAAGAATTTGGATACAATTAAGTCGCGTTGTCATGCGATTTATTTTTTGCCAACGGCCAATAACCGTCTGGCCGAGGTTCTGACAAAGTATCATCACCAAGATCCGCTTGATGCTCATTTTTTGGCTTATTTTTCAGAAGGGTGTTTGGGAAAAGCCAAGAAATTAAAAGATGATAAAATTATTGAGCGTAAGAATGACATTATCGACCGGTTCATTCTTTCTGACGGGGGAGAGGCTTTCTTGAAAGAAATCTTAGCCGAAAAAGATAAAACTAAAGAGTTCTTAGATATTTTGTTATGCTGGGTTCATGATGCGCTTTTGGTTAAGGCCCAGGCCGCAGAAGAGAATCTCATTAACCAAGATCGTGTGAAGGATCTAAATAAATTCCAATTGCGACATTCATTTGCGGAGTTGGAATCTTTGTACGAAGAAATTGTGAAGATGTGCCAATGGCTCGATGAAAATCTGAATTTAAAGATGCCGTTGTTGATTATAAAGGAGAGACTTCATGGGTAAGCTCATTAAAATACAGCTGGGTGAGTATCGTGGGATCGATTGGTATGATTTAAACAGTATCGATTGCGAGCGTGATGATTATGTAATTTTGGAACAAGATAAAGGATCAGAATTTGGTAAGGTCATCTCCGAAGTCAAAACAGCGTGCGAGGGTAAGACAGAAAATGCCAAAGGCAAGGTAGTTCGCAAAGCGACAGAAGGTGATTTAAAGCAGATCGAAAACAATCGCATGAAGACAAAGGATACGCTCAATACATGTTTACGCAAAATTAATGAACGTAAACTCGATATGCAGATTATCAAGGCCGAGTATACTTTTGACAGTAGCAAGATTATATTTTTCTTCGTTGCAGAAGGCCGCGTTGATTTCCGTAGTTTGGTTAAAGATTTGGCTGGAATTTTTCGTATACGGATTGAATTAAAACAAGTGGGGGTTCGCGATAAAGCTAAGGTCGTTGGTGGTTATGGCGTCTGTGGGCGAGAACTTTGCTGCACATCCTATATGCATAATTTCCATCAACTCTCAATTAAGATGGCAAAGGAACAGGGACTGCCGCTCAATCCATCAAGAATCTCCGGCGTCTGTGGCCGGATTAAATGTTGTATGGCGTATGAGTTTTCTGTCTATCGCGAATTTGCCAGAGCCTTGCCGCGCGTTGGCGAGAAAATCAATATTGCCGAGGGAAAAGGAAGGGTTTTGGAAGTGAATATTTTAAAACAAATAATCAGTGTTGATTTAGGTGAGGGGCGCGTTATTCGAACAGTTTTTGATAAGAATCAAAACGCTGAAGTTTTAACTGGTGCCAGAAAAGATGAACCAGAAACAAACGGCAGTGATGAATTTAATGAAGAAGACTTTAAGGAATAATGTTCAAACACTATGTCTCGCCCAAAGTTTTATGTCACAACTCCGATTTATTACGTCAATGACAAGCCGCATATTGGCCATGCCTATACAACGATTCTCGCCGATTGTTTAGCCCGCTTTCATCGCTCTTTAGGTGATGAAACATTTTTTTTAACCGGTTTAGATGAGCATGGACAAAAAGTTCAGCAGGCCGCTGAGAAGCGCGGGATGACGCCTCAGGCGCACTGCGATGATTTGGCGCCGCGATTCTTACAGCTTTGGGAGAAGTTGCAAATTAAATATGATGATTTTATTCGCACAACCGAAGATCGTCATAAGAAAATTGTTCAACTAGCCCTTCAAAAAGTTTATGACAATGGTGATGTGTATGCGGATGAATATGAGGGTTGGTATTCTGTCGCCGAAGAACGTTTTATTACGGATCTTGAAAAAGAGTCTGGTCAGTTTCGAGAAGTAAAACAGATCAAAGAACGTAACTGGTTCTTTAAGATGAGTAAGTATCAACAGCAGCTTATTGATTATATCCAAAGTCATCCAGAATTTATCCAACCCAATCATCGGCGTAATGAAATTTTAGGCTTTTTGCAAAAGCCGTTGGGGGATTTGTGTATCTCTCGACCGAAATCGCGCCTCTCCTGGGGCATTGAGATTCCTTTTGCCAAAGATTACGTGACGTATGTTTGGTTTGATGCGCTGATTAATTATATTTCGGTTCCGGGATGGGGAACTGATGACGCGAAATTTAAGAAGTGGTGGCCGGCCTCAGTTCACTTAATTGGTAAAGATATCTTAACAACGCATGCGGTTTATTGGCCGACGATGTTATTTTCTCTTGGACTTCCGCTGCCAGAAAAAATATTTGCCCATGGTTGGTGGTTGATCGGCGAAACGAAGATGAGTAAATCTTTAGGCAATGTGGTTAATCCGCTAGACTTGGTTGATCAATATGGCGTTGATGCGGTGCGATATTTCTTAATGCGCGAGATGATTTTAGGTCAAGATGCCAACTTCACGATCGAATTATTTACCAAACGCTACAATAGTGATTTAGCGAACGATTTTGGAAATCTTCTTAATCGTGTTAGCGGTTTGATTGGGAAACATTTTGAAGGAGTTGTTCCTGTTTCTGATAAGTTAACAGAATCGGAAAATGAAATAAAAAATATGGCTGATGGGTTGCCTTCAAAGGTTAAAGAATTGATTTACAATTTACAGATGAATGACGCCATCGAGGCGATCATTGAGCTTGTGCGTCGAGTTAATCGATATGTCGAACATCAAGCGCCATGGAAGGTTATTAAGGAAGATCGGGTAAGGGCGGGGACAATTTTATATACAGCAACGGAAGGTTTGCGCATAAGCGCGGTGCTTTTATCAGCGGTTATGCCAATGAAAACCAAAATCGTGTTGGATGTGTTGGGCGCGTTGGATTCCAAGCCGCGCTGGGGAGAATTAAAGGCTGGGACGAAATTAAAATCTCATGAGGCGTTGTTTCCGAGACTTGAAATTAAATAGAAGATAGAAAATAGAAGATGGAGGATGGATGAAGATGGATGGTAGAATCGATGAGCTATCTTCTATCATCCATCTTCTATCTTCGAGCGTGATATAAAGAGGTAGGTAACATGTCGATCCAGACAATTAAGTGGAACAAAGGTGTTGCCAAAATAATTGATCAGACAAAACTTCCCAATAAATTGGAATATATTTATTGTCGCGATGTCGAAATAATGTGGGACGCGATTAAAAGATTGTGTGTCCGCGGCGCGCCGGCGTTAGGAGTCGCGGCGGCGTTTGGGGTTTTGTTAGGACTTAAAGAATTCAAAGGACAAGATACGAAGGCATTCCTCAAACATATCAAAAAGGTTTGCGATTATATTGGAACCTCGCGTCCAACAGCGGTCAATTTGTTTAATGCGTTAGAACAGATGAAGGCCGTCGCGTTTAAGAATCAAAATGTTTCTGTAGCCAAGCTAAAAGCAATCTTAGAAAAAGAAGCTTTGTCAATATTCGAAGAAGATCGCCGCGTTTGCCGCCGGATGGGAGAGTTTGGTGCTAACCTTATTCCAAATAATAGTCAGATTATGACCGTTTGTAACGCCGGTGCGCTGGCCACTGTTGATTATGGAACAGCGTTGGGAGTAATGTACAAGGCCAAAGAAAAAGGAAAAAAATTTAAGGTGTATGCCTGCGAGACGCGGCCGCTCTTGCAAGGCGCGCGTTTAACCGCGTGGGAACTTTTACAAGAAAATATTCATACGACACTAATTTGCGATAACATGGCGGCGAGCTTGATGAAGAAGGGAAAGGTCGATGCTATTTTTGCCGGTGCGGATCGGATTGCTTCTAATGGAGATACAGCGAACAAAATTGGAACTTATAGTCTTGCAGTTTTGGCCAAACATCACCATGTTCCCTTTTATATTGTGGCACCATACTCAACGTTTGATTTAACAATTAAAAGCGGAAAAGAAATTCCTATTGAGGAGCGTAGTGCCTCGGAGGTCACCAATTTTCGTGGTGTGGTCACCGCCCCCGCCAACGTGAACGTCTATAATCCTGCCTTTGATGTAACAGACCATAAACTTATTACGGCGATTGTCACCGAAGCTGGTATCATCCGTCCGCCGTTTCGTCAGAATATTAAGAGAATATTTAATCACAAGGGTCAAGGGGCAAGGACCAAGGAGTAGGGTTTCTTCATGACCCTTGCGCCTTGCTACTTGACCCAGCGAGTTTATGAAAAAAATTTCCGACATCGGTGAATTTGGATTTATTGATCTGATTAAGAAGCAGATTGGATCATCCTCGATTATTAAGGGAATCGGCGATGATACGGCGGTTGTCAATTTTAGCGCTGACAAGTATTTACTTTTAACAACAGACATGTTGGTCGAAGGCGTTCATTTTACACGAGCGATGTCGGCGAAAGCGATCGGTCATAAAGCGATTGGCTGTAATATCAGTGATATCGCCGCGATGGGAGGTCTTCCTAAATATGCAGTAGTTTCAATTGGTTTATCAGGAAATTTATCGATTAAGTTTGCTACAGATATTTATGCGGGGATGAATCAACTCGCCAAGAAGTTTGGCGTTGTGATTGTCGGTGGTGATACGGTAAAGTCATCAAAACTGATTATCAATGTTGCTTTGACAGGTGAGGTTAAAAAAGATAAAGTTGTCCTGCGATCGGGTGCGAAAAAGGGCGATCAGATTTTTGTCACCGGAGCACTGGGAAAATCATTCTCAAGCGGCCGACATTTAACATTTACGCCGCGGCTTTTGCCATCACAATATTTGGTGAAACATTTCAAACCAACGGCGATGATTGATATCTCCGATGGCCTTGCCGCTGATTTAGGACATGTTTTGGAAGAAAGTAACGTGGGCGCGATCATCGATGAAAAATGCATTCCGCGACATCAGGGAGCAAGTTTTAATAATGCTTTGCATGATGGCGAAGACTTTGAGCTTCTTTTTACGTTATCCAGGGCTCAAGCGCAGCGATTAAAGAGCAAAAAAGATTTTAAGTTTTATCATATCGGTGAAATAACATCGGATAAAAACAAGTTGAGGTTAATTGATAAATTTGGACAGAGCCGAATTCTTGGCCAAAAAGGTTTTGTACATTTTTAGATGAAGATAGAAGGGAGAAGATGGAAAATGGATGAAGATGGAAAGTAGAATAAGATCATTCCACATTCTATTGTCCATCCTCTATTTTCCCGCTCCATAATGATCACATTTATATCCAATAGTCCAGAGACCACAGCTAAGTTTGGCGAACGATTAGCAAAAAAGCTAAAGCCTGGGGATATCCTCTGTCTTACTGGAGATTTAGGAACTGGCAAGACGACGTTTGTAAAGGGATTGGCGAAAGGATTAAAGGTTGATCAGGCAAAGGTGAGCAGTCCGACATTTGTTGTGATGAATTGCTACGATGGCAAACTTCCTTTATACCATTTTGATTTGTATCGCCTTGAAGATATTAAGGAGATGGGCGCGATTGGTTATGATGAGTTTCTGTATGGCGAGGGGATTGCGGTGATTGAATGGGCTGAGCGACTTAAAGAACTCATGCCAAAAGAATATTTACAGATTCAATTAGAACATCAGGGACCGAATGAACGCGTAATTAAATTAAATGCAATTGGAAAACGATATGAAACTCTTATCAATTGACACCTCAACAAAAAACTTTAGCTTAAGCATCTCTGATCAAGGTAAAGTTTTGTCGCAGACGAATATTAAGCTCGATAAAATTCTCTCAGACTCGATTATTCCCGCGATCGAGCAGATCCTTAAGAAAACAAAATTGTCGTTAGAGAAGTTGGATGGATTTGTTGTTGGGTTGGGTCCGGGTTCATTTACAAGTTTACGTGTCGGACTATCAACAATCAAGGCGTTTGCTTTTGTTCATAACAAACCTGTTGTGGGAATCTCAAGTTTAGATGCGATTGCGATGGGGTTAAAAGAAGATGGTTCCGTTTGCGTGATTACCGATGCCCGACGGGAAATGGTTTATGCCTGTTTGTATGAAAAAAATAAAGGACAACTTACGCGAAGCAGTGATTATTTGCTGACATCGGTTAGTGATTTGTTAACAAAGATCAAAGGCCGTCCTATTTTTGTTGGCGATGGAGTTCCTCTGCTCAAGAATGAGGATGAAAAATATTCAACGGCCCAAGAAGATTTTTGGTATCCACAGGCTAAATTTTTTGTTCCACTGGCTTTGGATCGATTTAAAGCAAAAAAAACAGATAATGTTTCAAAAATGGTTCCACTTTATTTATATCCCGAAGATTGCCAGGTTCAACGATGAAAAATAGTGGCGAACATTTAACGTGGGCCGAAGTAGATTTAAAAGCCATTGAACATAATCTTCAAGAGATCCGTCGGCTTTCGCTACGTAACCAATTTGTTATTTCTACCCGCAAGAAATCAAAACAACCCATTGAGATCCTGACAGTGATTAAAGCCGATGCCTATGGGCACGGGATGGATCGCGTGGGGTGTTTGTTGAATAAGCTGGGTGTAAATTATTTTGCGGTATCTGATGTTTGCGAGGGAATTGAACTTAGAAAAGTTGGTATCAAAAAGCCAATCTTGTTATTAGAAAGCACGTTGCCGGAGCTCGCCAAGAAAATTGTCGATCACGATTTAATGCCGACGGTTTGTACGATGGAGCTCGCTCATGCGCTTAATCGCTACGCGCAAAAAATTAAGCGGCATATTCACATTCATATTAAAGTCGACACGGGTATGGGTCGTTTGGGCATTTGGCATGAAGAGGCGTTTGATTTTATTCAAAACATTTTCAAATTAAGATATTTAACTGTTCAAGGCATCTATACGCATTTTCCGTCGGCTGACACAGACAAGAAATTTACTTTAGGCCAGATTAAGAGTCTGTATGATTTGGTGTTGCGCTTGGACCGTAGCGGACTCATCATTCCTTATATCCATGCTTCCAATAGCATGGGGTTGGCCGGCTATGAAACCAAAGTCCTTAACCTGGTTCGTCCAGGACTGATGATTTATGGATTATATCCGGATGCGCAGCTTAAGAAGAAAGTTAATTTGCATCCCGCGCTGAGCGTTAAATCAAAAGTTATTTTTGTTAAAGAGCTCAAAAAAGGACGCAGCGTCAGTTATGGCCGGACGTTTATTGCAAAGAAGAATATTACCGTTGCCACGATTCCTGTTGGTTATAGCGATGGATATTTGCGTGGGCTTTCGAACAAGGCTTCTGTTTTGATTGATGGGAAACGTTGTCCCGTCATTGGACGTGTGACGATGGATCAAATTGTCGTTGATGTTTCCGCGATCAAGAAAGTTAAGTTAGGAATGCCCGTTGTTATCTTAGGTTCCCAAGGACGGGAATGTATTTCCGCTGATGAATTAGCCAACCATAGCGCCACGATCAATTACGAGATTGTCTGTAATTTAGGCAATCGCCTGCCACGAATTTACATTTAACTGAAATTTGATTCGATTAGAATAAGTGCAATCGAGGTGAAAACAAAAGGGGCCGCCCATGCCGCGAATACGGGAGGGAATAATCCGCCTTTGCCAAAGGCCAGCGCGAGCGCGTTAACGACGTAGTAGAGAAAACCAATTAAGACCGCAATCCCCAGCGATGTAAAGGTCATCCCTTTACGATTTTTAACAATCATCGCAAATGGAAGTCCAACGAGCACAATGACAAAATTTCCGATGGGGTAGGCAATCTTTTGCTGCAGATCAACACGTAAATTGTTAAGGGCCTTGGTGGCACCACTTCGTGAAAAACGAGAAATATAGTCACTGAGCTCCCGCAGATTCATCGATCCGACATCAATTCGTTGCTGCATAAAATCTTCAGGCGTTTCTTTAATGTCCATTAGCTTTTCGTCATAAACTTTTACCTTTGTCGGATTATTTAAACTAACACTATCAAACTCTGTAACTTGGCATTGGAAAAACTTCCACGCAAGACCGATCCATTTGCCCTTTAAGGCAACAACTTTCTGACGGACATTTTGATTTTCATCATGCTCGATAATGGTGATTCCTTCGAGTTCATTTGTGTTGGGATCATAGGCATCAACGTAGTAAAGCCTATTTTTTAATCCATAAAAGGTAAGGTTACTAATTTTTGCTTTATTCTTCTTTAAACGGTCGACCTCAAGAATCATATGCTCATTGCGGATTTGTTTCGTGCTTTGGCTGGCCATCGGCACATAGCGTTCATTAAGCCAGAAAACGATGACGGAAATTAGTAAGGCAAAATAAAGAGCGGGTTTTATAATTTGCCAGAAATTCATCCCGCTGGAACGCATGGCCAGAACTTCATTGTCATTATTAAGACGGCTAAAGGTAAAAAGCGTTGAGATCAGGCAGGCAATGGAGGCGGTTTGAACTAAAATGATAGGTAAGTAAGATAAGTAATATTTAACTAATATATCGAAGGGAATTCTTCGATCGATAATTTCATCGAGGGTACTGGTGACATCAATGACAACATACAGGAAAGAAAAAATAAATACTGTAATGATAAAGATTGAGAGAATTGATTTGGTAATATGGCGGTCTATGATACGCATTTGTAGTTTAGGTAGAGCGCAAACGTTCCAGCGATGATATTAGGAACCCACATAATCAGGGCTGGTGAAACAATATTTTTTATACTCAAGGCTTCACAGCCTAAGGAAAGTAAATAGTAAAAGGCCGCGCAAAGAATCGCCAAGACAATGTTCGCCGATTTTTCCCGTTTATGGGTGATGACCGCCATGGGAAATCCTAGGAGAATAAAAAAGAGCGCTGAAAAAGACCAGGTGATTTTACGAAAATATTCGGTTTCCAATTGGGCAGTATCAATAAAGAGTCGCTGGAGTTTGTTGATTTCAGCTTTTAATTCTTTAAAGGTCATTCCTTTTGGTTTCTTTTCGACTTTTGCGCTGTCTTTTGATAAGTCTAACGTCATAAAATAGTTTTTAAAATTCAATTTATAAAAATTTTTAGGGTTGTCAGCATCAGGCTCATCGGAGGTTCCATCCATTAATTTTAATTTGATTTGATCAGTTCCCGGGACGGGAGTAAATTCACCACGCTTGGCAATAATGGTTCGTGTTGGGGCATCTGTCTGCGGTTGATAAATAGTGATATTGTAGAGATTGTTTCCATCGATCTTATGAATAAACAAAACCTGATTGTTAAACGAATGGATGAAGATGCCTTCTTCTAAAAGCGCGGTTGGGTTATTAACACCAATATTTTTTAGCATCTTTTGTTGCTCGTAATGAGCATACGGGATGACGCGTTCATTTAAAATAATGGCAAATAAACTCATGACAATGCCAACAATAAATAAGGGAAATAATAATTTGGTTAAATGGATGCCGCTGGTGCGAAGCGCTAATATTTCATTATCGGCCGATAAGCGGCTGAAGGTGATAATGATGCTTACCAGACATGCAATCGGCAGTGTATATCCCAAAAGGACAGGAATATAGAGGAAAAAGACACGTCCGATCGTGGATAAGCTAACCCCCTTATTAACAACGAGATTTGTTAACTGAATCAGGTTTCCTAAAAGAAATACACAGGTTAAGACCGCTAAAGAGAGGATGAAGGGAAGAATGATTTCTTTTAATATATAGGTGCGGATGATTTTCATTAGATTGTAATCGCCAAGGTCAATACTCCAACGGTTTTGGCACCGGAATTCTTCAGTGTTCGTGCAGCTTCAGAAGCTGTTGCCCCTGTTGTTAAGAGATCATCAATGAGAAGGATATTTTTGTTTAATAGCTGATTAGAATGTTTTATTCTAAAAGCACCGTGGATGTTTGTCCAGCGTTCTTTTTGACTAAAGAGCAATGTTTGCGATTTTGTATGACGAGATCTGCAAAAATTGTTTAACGATAGCGGAAGATCAAAGGCGTTCGCGATTTTTTCCGCTAAGAGTTGCGATTGATTAAAGCCTCGTTCGCGTAAACGTGTTATCGAAAGCGGAATCGGCATGAGGCAATCAAATTGGTGGATATCGAAAGAATATCTTTTGATAAAATCGATCATTAGATTGGCAAAGGTATGTCGCCAGAGAGATTTTTGATGGTATTTAAATTGATGAATAAGATTATCAAGCGGCGGGCGATAAAGACAGGTTCCCCAGGCAAAATCAAAGTCAGGTTTATGTAAAAGGCAATGATGACATTGGGCCGTGTCCATCTCAAGTAAATGTCGTGAGCATTTGGGGCAAAAGGGAGGGAAGTTAAATTTTAGATCTTCTAGGCATTTTGGACAGAGAATCTCATTGGCGGGGAGTAGAGAGGTAATGTGTTTTTTACATATTAAACAATTCGGGGGATACACTAGATCGCTTAAGCCGTGTAATAGCTCATCAAGCACAAGGGGCATGGTAACATTTTAGGTAGTTTTGGTCAAGGGAGTGCTAGGCGCAAGTTTGGGTTTACAAGTCGACCTGCGATCTTTATAATTCTTCCTAACATTTTATTTTAAATCAATTAAAGTTATAGTCACAATGATTAATTTCAGATTTCTTTCTCTTTTTGTATTACTGATTCTTATTAATATTCCCTTCTTCGATAGAAGCCACATCCCCCGCGATGATACGTTTTCTGTTTTTGAAATCTTCTATTTCTTTTATAACCATTTTTATTTTCATCACGAGATAGCTGCCTGGAATCCTTATAATTTTTATGGAATGCCGACTGGATATGGGCAGCTGATGGCGCTTTCTCCTCCCAGCTATCTTTGCTTTCTGGTTGGAACTATCTTAAAGATTACAGACACACTTTTTTTATTTAAACTTTCAATATTATTAGAACAATGCATTTTATTGTTCGGGATGTATCTACTGTGTGAGCAGATTTATAAATATAAATTCATAGGATTTTTGGTTTGTTTATCAATAATTACAAGTGCCAATTGGTATTCACACATCCATTTTAATCTACGGATTCTTTATTTATTACCTTTGATCTATTATCTTTTTCTCAAATTCTTTCTAAATCGAAAAGTACAATACTTTTGGTTAGGGAGCATCTGTTTTCTTATTTCTTTATTTGGGAATCCAGCGTATTTCTTGTTTTTGTGGATTTTTATACTTTTCTTTACGTTCTTAATATTTATCATCGATGACAAAACTATATTAAATAGATTTGAAAGTTTTAATAGGATAAGCGTTGTTTTGGTGGGGTTAGTTTTACTGCTTACTGCTTCTTTGGCTTATATTTTCTATGATGCTCGTCAATTTTCTGATTTGGTTTCTATGTCAAGACAGACCAACGGGGCCAATGATATCAATACGTTTTTAGTTTATGGAGAAAAAAACAATTTTTCGACAATGGTGGATTGGATATTTTTACAAAAAGAAAGAGTTTATATTGGGATTTTACCGGTTTTATTTTATTTCTTAGCTTTTTATAAGATTAATCGAATAGAACAGAAAGCCTTTCTAATTGCTTCGATTGTTGTGACTTGGGTATCTTTTTCTGGGATTTTTTCCGTGGCAAGTTATTATTTCCCTGGGATGGCCTATTATCGGCACTTAGGACACACCTACGGCATAATTAAGATTTTGGTTCTTATTAGTGCTGGCTTTGGGTTGGAAAACTATTTGTCATGGGATGTCAAAAAGAAAACACAATATTTGTGGTGGTTTCTTTTTCTTTCTTTTTT
The DNA here is from genome assembly GCA_023247445.1 of Candidatus Omnitrophota bacterium. Taxonomy (GTDB): domain Bacteria; phylum Omnitrophota; class Gorgyraeia; order Zapsychrales; family Zapsychraceae; genus JAHFGL01. The sequence goes on from JAHFGL010000003.1 coordinate 125,947, forward strand.
CTTTCTTGATGGATTGGGGGTTTTTAAGGAGTATTTTATCTCCGCTTTAGAGACAAAAACGTTATGGCAGACAATCTTTGATCTTAAGAATCATTTAGACATTATTCCAAGGTGGATGGTGTTTATAATTACAGTTGTTTTTATTTCAAGTGGTGTTTATGTAAACAACATTTTGGGTAAAGATAAAAGATCATTTTTGTCTGAAGGAGAACTTAGTAAGATAATTATTGGTTTGTTAGGTGTGGTGTTTATTTTTGATTTATTTGCTTCACAACGGTTAGTTTCTTTTGAACTAGATAAAAGAAGTTTAGAATCTCAAAAGTATGCAGATATTTTTAACGTTAATAAGCCAGGGTTTCAAATGTTGAGGGAAAATTTTCCTAATGGGCAACGCCAAAGAGATATCACCAGCTTTATCGAACGAAATGGTTTAAAATATGTTTCTGCTTATGGCTTTATGCAGTGGGATGTTTGTCATCCAGAGTTTCGGGTTGATTTTATGCCTAAAGGAGTGGAACGTTTTATCAACGCTCAGAGCTATGCCAATTCACAGGAGACTTTAAAAATTCTTGGCTGTCAATGGCCTAAATTAAGGATCATAAGATCAGCAAATAATTTTCAGACAATCGAAGAAACGCAAGATTTTGTATCGCCGATTAATGTTGATAGTTTTTCTAATAATGAGGTGACTGTTCGTGTAAACGTGGCTAGTGATAGTAACGCGTGGCTTGTGTATGCTGATTCTTTTCATCCAGGCTGGCAAGTCTTTGTTAATGGTCAAAAGAAGAAACTTTATGAAATATATTTAGCCTTTAAAGGTGTGTCTTTAGAAAAAGGCACAAATATCGTGCGGATGACATTTCGAAACAGCCCATATTATTGGGTGAGTCACTTCATTGCTTTCGTTGGACTTAGCTCCAGTGTCGTTTTGTTATGGTTTTTCCTGCAATTAATTTTCAAAAGACCAGAAACAGATTGCGGTACTTTTAAAGATTCATCTTGCCGCGTCTAAAAACGGTGGATATAATACAAACCAAAAAGGCCGCCAACCTTTAATTAAAAAGTTGGCGAGCCTCGCCAAACAAAAATGATGAAAGGCGGGAGAACTATGAAAAAGATTATTGCGCTTTTAATCATGATGGTTTTCTTAACCACACACGCGTTCGCTTTTCTTTATGAGGTAAAGGTTTATACCAAAGAAGAGATGCAAAGGTTAACTACGGATCAATTGATTGATGTTTTTAAAGATGCGGTTATTGAGCGCAAGGCCAGTGAAACCTTTCATGGCAAGGCGGGATTTACACCGAAAGAATATGAAAGTTATAAAAAACTTCTAGGGTTGATTGTTGCCCTGCGAGAAGAAATGAAAGTCAGAGAACTTGAACCGCCTCCTGTTGAAGATTGGTTGAGATAATTGATGACGACAAACACAATTAAAGAAGATCGCGCAAGGCTCCTTGCGATTATCCATAAAGAAGCTTACTTCCGCGAAAAGATTATTCTTTCTTCAGGCAAAGAAAGTGATTATTACATCGATGCCCGACGGGTTACTTTGGGTGCAGAAGGAGTATATTTGTGTGCCAGGCTAATTCTTGATTTAATTAAGAATGATAAAGTTGATGCTATTGGTGGTCCAACTCTTGGCGCTGATCCTATGGTGGGAGCTTTAGGGGTTCTAAGTTTTCAGGCGGGTAAACCAATCAATACTTTTATTATTCGAAAAGCGCCAAAGCCGCATGGTAAACAGCAGCAAGTAGAAGGCCCGTTATTAAGCGAAGGCAGTCGTGTGGTTTTAATCGATGATGTGGCTACAACCGGCAAGGCATTTTTAGAATCGATTGATGTGTTAACAAAAATGAATATTAAAACCCCGAAAGCCATTTGCATTGTTGATCGTCATGAAGGAGCGAAGGAAGCGTTAAAGGCCAAGGGATGTGAATTGGTCTCCCTTTTTGATATTGCTGAAATCCATAAATGAAACGAATCATCCTCGCCTCAGGTTCTGTTCAACGAAAAAAACTACTGCAACTCTTAGGCGTTAAGTTTACTGTCCAGCCTAGTGGTGTTCCTGAAGTAAAGAAAATTAAAACTACCTGTACGGATCTTGTTAAACATAATGCTTTGATCAAGGCGCAAGATGTTGCCGCCAAGTCCAAGAATGCGATTGTTATTGGGGCGGACACGGTTGTTTACATCGGCAATAAACAAATCATCGGCAAGCCTAAAGATCTTAAAGACGCTAAACGGATTTTAAAGATTCTTTTTGCCAAGCCGCACTGGGTTTATACCGGCGTTGTTGTGATTGACACGGCCACCGGCAAGAAAGTGATCGATTATGAAAAGACCAAAGTTTTTATGACACCATTGTCTGACGAGGAAATTGATCGGTATCATCAGAATATTTCACCATTGGATAAGGCGGGAGGGTTTGACATCGAAGGCTGGGGAAGTTTGTTCATCAATCGGATCGAAGGCTGTTATTCGAATGTGATTGGGTTACCGATGTCGAAATTGTGTCACATGCTTAAAAAAGTTGGTGTGTCGGTTTTAGGACTTCTACTTATGATCAATATTATGGGCTGTGCTACAGAATATAATTTGGCGACTCAAAGGGAAGAGACATTAATTTACGGTGATGAAAAAGAAATTCATTTAGGTGAAGCGATGGCCCGTAGCATTGAGCTGCATTATAAGGACAAAATTTTTACCGAGGTTGACGCTAATGAACGTGTAGAAAGAATTTTAAAACGTATCACTGAAGTTTGTGATCGAACGGACATCGTTTATTTTATTAAAATTATTGATGAAGATGAAATGAACGCCGTTAGTCTTCCTGGGGGATATATCTATGTTTTTAAAAAATTAGTTGAAAAGGTTGATAACGACGATCAATTAGCTGGCGTCATTGCCCACGAGGTTGGGCATATTACCGCTAAACATGCGATTAAAAAATTGCAGGAGGCTTATGGGGCGATGCTTTTTCAATTGGCTGTTACGCAAACCCCAGCCCGTAACGTCAGCGGTGGACTAAATTTTGCCTTAACATCTCTTTTTATGTCACATTCGCAAGAAGATGAATTTCAAGCCGATGAGCTTGGTGTCAAATATATGAAGGCCGCTGGGTATAATCCGTTAGAGATGACTAACATGTTACGAAAATTACAGCAAGAACAGGACAAATCTTCCCTTCGCCAATATAGTTATTGGCGTACCCATCCGCATATTCCTGAGAGAGTTGCCGCGGTTAACACAATTGTTTCCGGTAAAATGGAGTTTAAAGATTACATTAAAATGATTGGGCGTGATGAAAAATAATCGATTAATTACTTTAATACTTTTTTCTATTTATTTTTTGGGATGTGGCGGGCCCAGGTTAGATCCAACGCACAATTATGTTTGTTTGAGAAATCATTGTATTGATGTTGAGTTGGCCAAAACAGAAAATGAGCATGCCAAAGGTTTGCAGGGAAGATCCACGTTAGGAAAAGATCACGGGATGCTTTTTATTTTTACTAAGCCAGGCGCTTATACCTTCTGGATGAAAGACACACTTATTGATTTAGATATCGTTTGGTTAGATTATGCCCGACGAGTTGTTTATATTTCCCCCAATACCCCTTCATGCAAAGAGGAGCCTTGTCCTACCTATACGCCTGACGGCAGAGCTGTCTATGTTTTAGAAATTAACAGCGGATATGCGTCCCAGTTAGGAATGAAATTAGGCGATACCCTTGAATTTCGTTTGCGTCAGTAATTAATTTGTTTTTTTAGGTCGGTAAATGTGTGTACTTTGACCGAAGAAACTTTCGGCGGTTTCCATCAGAGTTTCACTTAAGGTGGGGTGAGGATGGATGGTCATTTTAAGGTCAGTGACAACCGCGCCCATTTCGATAGCCAGAACACCTTCAGCAATAAGTTCTCCAGCTCCAGGACCAACGATTGAGACACCTAAAATGCGTTCTGTTGTGGGATCAATAATTAATTTTGTAAGCCCATCGGTGCGATCAAGGGTTAATGATCGTCCGGAGGCCGCCCATGGAAATTTGACAACCTCAACAATTTTGCCTTGAGCTTTGGCTTCAGTTTCTGTTAATCCGCACCAGGCAATTTCTGGGTCAGTAAAAACAACCGCAGGAATTGCTTTTGGTTCAAAAGCCGCTTTATGACCGGCAATGCATTCCACGGCGGTGATTCCTTCGTGGGAGGCTTTATGGGCCAGCATCGGTTGACCAGTTACGTCACCGATGGCATAGATTGACGCATCCGCGGTTTGGCGCTGAAGATTTACTTCAATAAATCCGCGGTCACTAACTTTAACTTTTGTTTTCTCCAGACCGAGTCCACTAGTATTTGGTTTTCTGCCGATTGCGACTAAAACTTTTTCATATTCTTTTGATGTTGTCTGCCCAGTTTTATCTTCAAATGTTACTTTAATTCCCGAAGAGGTTTCTTCCATCTTAAGGACTTTTGTTTCCACCATAATTGTGCTAAGGATTGTCCTTAAACGTTTCTCAAGGATACTTGCGACATCGCGATCAGCGCCCGTCATCAGTTGTGGAAGCATCTCAACAACATCTAATTGTGTTCCTAGTTCTGCATAGACCGTTCCTAGTTCTAGTCCAATATACCCACCGCCGACGAGTAACATCGTTTTTGGAATGCTTTTCATTTCTAAGGCTGAGGTTGAATCCCATATCCGAAGAGATTTTGGGGCGATAGGAAGTTGAATGGGACTCGACCCAGTTGCAATAATAGCGCGATCAAAAGTTAATGATTCAGAACTTCCGTCGTTCTTCGCAACATTTAAAGTGTTTGAGTTAACAAATGTAGCGCGGCCTTGGATATATTTTACTTTTCGTTGTTTACTTAATTGTCCTAAGCCACCGGTTAATTTTTTAACAACATCATCTTTCCATCCACGCAATTTATTGATATCGATTTTTGGTTTATCAAATTCAATGCCGAAATTTTTGGCTTCTTTGGATTCAGATAAAACTTTGGCAGCGTGAAGTAGGGCTTTAGAAGGAATGCATCCGCGATATAAACAAACGCCGCCTGGATTAACATCTAAATCAATGAGAGTTACGTTTAGTCCTAAGTCGGCTGCTAAGAATGCCGCGGTGTAGCCACCGGGTCCACCGCCGATGACGACGAGATTAATATCTTTTGTTGATGATAAGGGAAGAGGAGTTAGGTGTTGGGGTTCGGTTTTACTTTTGTCATCCTGAGCGGCAGCGAAGGATCTCTTGGGAGATCCTTCAGTCGCTTTCGCTCCTTCAGGATGACGGGTAATGCCTGATGTTGATGATGTCTCTTCAACTTTAAGCACAACCTGACCGATCGTAACTTCTTGGCCAGCTTTGATTAGAATTTCTTTAACGACACCATCGCAGGTCGAAGGGACCGGCAAGGAAGCCTTGTCTGTTTCAAGCTCGAGAAGATCTTGACCTTTTTTAATCGTGTCACCGACTTTAACAAAGATGTTAACGACAGTTCCAGATTTTATATTTTCCCCGACCTGAGGAATTTTGAATTCAATCATTTTTAAAGTCCTGTTAAATCCGGCTTTTCAATGGCTTCAGCGATCCAGCGTAGGAATCGCGCACCATCGGCCCCATCAATCAAACGATGATCATAGGAAAGAGAGAGAGGAAGTTTAAATCGCGGGACAAAAGCACCCTTTTCATAAACCGGTTCCCATGCTCCACGAGAAATTCCTAAAATTGAAACCTCTGGCCAGTTGACAATCGGAGTAAAATAAGTTCCGCCAATGCCACCTAAATTTGTTAAGGTAATTGATCCGCCTTGTAATTCATCTAATGTTGTCTTTTTGGTACGCGCGCGTTCCGCCATTTCATTTAGTTCATCAGCCAGTTGAATAATACTTTTCTTGTCGATATCTTTTATGACTGGAACCAGAAGTCCGCGATCCGTATCAACAGCGACACCAATGTTAAAATATTTTTTCTCAATGATTTCGTTCGTGCTCATATCAATCGAGGCATTAAATTGTGGAAATGTTTTTAAAGCCGAGGCCATTACTTTTAAAAGAAATGGGGTGATCGTTAATTTGCGTTTATCTGTCGATTTTTCTTTGCGTATTTTCTCAAGTTCGGTAATGTCCGCTTTATCGAATTGTGTGACGTGGGGAATTGTGGTCCAGCAATATGTCATATGTTCCGCTGTTTTCTTGCGGACATTGTTCATCGGTTTTCGTTCAACCGATCCCCATTTTGAGAAATCAGGCAAAGATCGTGTAGGCACACTTACGCCGCCACTAGCGCGTGAAGTGTTGAGCGCTTTTGAATAAGCTTTAACATCATCAAGAGAAATGCGTCCACCAGGACCAGTTCCCAAGACTTGGCCAATTTCGATACCAATCTCTCGTGCGAAACGACGAACAGAGGGAGCCGCTGCAACGTCACGTTGTGGTGACATTGATCGCATGGGCATAACTGGTTGCGCCATTTGGACTGGTTTGGCAACAGTTTTGTCATCCTGAGCGGCAGCGAAGGATCTCTTAGGAGATCCTTCAGTCGCTTTCGCTCCTTCAGGATGACGAGCCGGGGTTGTTGTCGTGGCCGATGTTGTCTCATCAATTTTCATCACCAGCTGACCAATTTTTACTTCATCGTTTTCTTTGATCAAAATTTCTTTGATTGTCCCATCGACAGGAGAAGGGACTTCAAGCGCCGCTTTATCTGTTTCAAGCTCAAGGAGAGTTTGATTTTTCTTGATGACATCGCCAACTTTGACGGCAATTTTTATGACGGTGCCGGATTTTATATTTTCTCCGACTTCGGGGAGTTTGAATTCGAACATGGTTAACCTTTACAGTAGTGTCATTCCCGCAAAAGCGGGAATCTAGGACGAAAGTTTATTTTTTATGGATGCCCGATTAAAGCATTCGGGCATGACAGAAATCAAATACTTTAAGAAATCATCGGATTAAGTTTATTCGGATTAATCGACAATTCTTTGGCGGCTTTATCAAGAACATCTGCCTTAATTTTGTTTTCGCGGTAAAGTTTGCTTAACGTGGCAAAGACAATATGTCGCGCGTCGATTTCAAAGAAATCGCGTAGCGCCTTGCGGCTTTCGCTACGACCAAAACCATCGGTTCCCAGAGAAACCATCGGCCCTGGTACCCATTTGCTAATTCCATCCGACATCGCCTTCATATTGTCAGAGACAAAGACAAAAACGTCTTTCTCATTTTTTAAAATTTGAGTCACGTAAGGAACTTTAGGCGTTTCTTTTGGATTTAAGAAATTCCAACGCTCGATGTGAAGTGCTTCCCGGCGAAGTTCGTTGTAGCTGGTAACACTCCAGATATCGGCGGCGATATTATATTTTTCTTCTAGAATCTTCTGCGCCTCTAGCGCTTGATTCATAATTGACCCACTGCCAAAAATTTGCGCTTGAAGTGTAGCACCCTTTTTGTCTGAGGTCTTAAATTTGTACATTCCTTTTAAGATGCCTTCTTTAACACCTTCAGGCATCGCAGGCATCGGATAATTTTCGTTGCCGACACTTAAGTAGTAGAAAACATTTTCTTGTTTTTCATACATACGATAAATGCCGTCACGAATAATGATGGCTAGTTCATAAGCAAAGGCTGGATCATAGGTGACGATGTTGGGAACGCTTGAAAGTAAAAGGTGGCTGTGGCCATCTTGATGTTGTAATCCTTCACCGTTAAGTGTTGTTCGTCCGGCGGTAGCGCCAACTAAAAATCCTCGGCAACGTGAATCCGCCGCGGCCCAGATTAAATCACCGATACGTTGTGGTCCAAACATCGAATAATAAATATAAAATGGAATTGTGTTGATCCCTTGTGTTGAATAAGCCGTTCCGGCGGCAATAAAAGAGGAGATGGCGCCGGCTTCATTAATACCTTCTTCTAGGATTTGACCATCTTTCGCTTCTTTGTAATAAAGAAGTGAGTCCGCATCAACTGGTTCATAAAGCTGCCCGACATGGGAATAGATTCCGCATTGACGGAAAAGCGATTCCATCCCAAAGGTTCGCGCTTCATCAGGAATAATAGGAACAATTAATTGACCAATTGTTTTGTCTTTTAAAAGTTTGGTTAAGATACGAACATAAACCATCGTCGTTGAAACTTCACGGCCTTCGGTTCCTTTATAAAATTCTTCAAATAATTCTTCAGAAGGCGTTTGAAGAGGAACACTGTTGGCCTGACGCGAGGGAACGTAGCCGCCGAGTGCTTTGCGTCGTTCATGAAGATAAATCATTTCTTCAGAATCCGCTGCTGGTTTATAAAATGGTGTGTTCGCGGTATCTTTATCTGAAATAGGAATGTTAAATCGTGTACGGAATTGTTTTAATTCATCTTCGTTGAGCTTCTTTTGTTGGTGGCTAATGTTTTTTCCTTCGCCACTTTCGCCAAGTCCATAGCCTTTGATTGTTTTGGCTAAAATAACCGTTGGTGCGCCTTTAAAATCCATGGCCGCTTTATACGCCGCATAAACTTTTTGAGGATCATGGCCACCGCGGTTTAAACATTCCAACTGTTCGTCGCTTAAATGTTTTACCATCTCTAACAGGCGTGGATCTTTGCCAAAAAAATGGTCACGGATATAAGCGCCAGACTCAACTGAATATTTTTGATATTCGCCATCGATAACTTCACCCATACGTTTGGCAAGAAGGCCTTCGGTATCTTTTTCGAGCAAAGCATCCCAGCCGCTGCCCCAGATAACTTTAATGACATTCCACTGCGCGCCGCGAAAGAGGGCTTCTAATTCTTGAATAATTTTGGCGTTGCCGCGAACCGGTCCATCAAGTCGCTGGAGGTTGCAGTTAATAACAAAGATTAAATTGTCGAGTTTTTCGCGAGAGGCGACAGTAATAGCGCCTAAAGATTCTGGTTCATCAGATTCACCATCGCCCATGTAGCACCAAATTTTGGCATCATCACGAGGTTTAAGGCCACGGTCTTCCAAATAACGCATAAAACGGGCTTGATAAATACTACAAATTGGACCCAGTCCCATTGAAACCGTTGGAAATTGCCAGAAATTTGGCATAAGCCAAGGATGTGGATAAGAGGAAAGGCCGCCACCAGGCTGCAATTCTCGACGGAAATTTTCTAGATTGGTTTCAGTTAATCGGCCTTCTAAGAAAGCGCGGGAATAAACACCAGGAGAGGCATGACCTTGAAAATAAATGAAATCACCGCAAAAATTATCCGTTCGCGCACGATAAAAATGATTAAAGCCAACTTCCCAAAGCGTTGCCGCTGAGGCGTAGGTTGAAATATGTCCACCGATTCCGCTTTCCGCATGATTGCCGCGAACGACCATCGCCATCGCATTCCAGCGAATAATACTTTTAATGCGGCGTTCAATCTCGCGGTTTCCTGGGTAAGCAGGTTCTTTGCTTTTGGCAATTGAGTTTATATAGGGAGTATTAACAGTAAAGGGAAGGGTAACACCGGCTTCTTGAGCGCGGATTTGCAGCTGAGCGAGGATTTTTTGCGCTTGTTCGAGCGAGCCGTGTTTTAAAACGTAATCGAGGGAACTGAGCCACTCTTGTATTTCAATATCTTCGACTTCATTGGATTGATTTTTTACGACACCATCGGAACTCATAGGCTGCTTTCCTTTAACTTTTAGTCTTTATATGTTTCTATCCCTCGCTTCATAAAATTTATAATATTCCAATTCTGTTTTGATTCCAGAATAGCGAGGGATAATACCGCGCCTTGCCGAGCATAATATTGAAATTTTTTTGAAGCGCGGTATAAGTTTGAGCATTTTAGTATGGATAAACTTAATGCGCAAGGGGTTTTTCCCTATTTAAAGTTGACTTATCTGGAATTTTTAATTAGAGCTAACTTTTATTACCACACCGGCTGCATTAACAGGATCCTTGTGACCAACGACAAGACTAATTTGTCCAGGATTGATGGCCGTAATTTTGCCCTCATCATCAATGCTGATGATTTCTGTGTTGGCTGGTTTGCCAGGATACAGCACATATTTTGTGCCAAACTTTGTGGAAGTGATGTCCCGTTCCACCCCATCACTGAATGTCCCATAAACGTTTATTTGTCGAGTATCGCCAACCGTTAAGGAAATAAAATCAGAATCTACCCGAAGAGATATGAGTGGACCCATTGTATTAAGAGAAAGGGGTAAGAGTAGTTCTTGGGAGTTTGTGTAAGAACCTTCAGGGGTCTTCCCGGTAGCGACTAATTTAATGTTTTCGGTTGCTTGGGATGGTATTTGATATCTGAAGGTGAAGATATTTGTTCCATTGTTTTTCTGAGTTTTGACAAATTCAGGCCCAACTAAAAGCACTTCAGCGACATGGGTTCCTTGTAATTCGATTTCAACAATTTCACCGGGTGCTAACGAGATATTTTCTTGTGGTTTAATAAAAGACAAAGATGGTGTCTCTTGAGTCGTAGCTTCGGATATCTGTTTAGGAATTTGGTGTAATCCCAGTGCAATAAAGGTGAAGAAGGTTATGGTAATAATTTTTATGTGCATAAGATATCCTTTGTAGGAAAGCTAATGCGGCCCCAGCATTTCTAATTAATTTTAATGGTAGCTGGGACTGCACTTGTTTTCTCTATTATAAAATTTTTAGCTTAAAGGAAAACAAGTGCGGAAGGAGAGATTTGAACTCTCATACCTTGCGGCACAGGCTTCTGCACTGACTTCTCTAATAAAGATATTTATTGTAGTCAGTACTGCCCCAACTTTTTCTTTATGCTTGGGGAAACTTTAATGCGGAAGGAGAGACTCGAACTCTCAAGGCTTGCGCCATACGCTTCTGAGACGTACGCGTATACCAAATTCCGCCACTCCCGCGAAAAATATGCTTTCAAAAATATTTAGAAAAGTCAGTGCTGTACCAACTACCATAAATTTATTAAGGAAAGTTGGTGCTGAGACCTGCGTGTCTACCAATTTCACCACTTCCGCTCAACCACAAATTTTTGGAAAAGAGCGGAAGAGTCCTCCGAGCGAGAGCGAAGGAGGGCACTTCCGCAATGATTTCCGCCCAGTATACCCAGAATCAAATAGTCTGTCAATTGATCCACAATGGAAACGTTTTCAAAGAAAATGGTTTTACCACTTGTGAAATTCTGGGGGGGGGGTACACTTATATTAAAGTAATTTATAAAATAAATTTTAACAATTTTATAAAGGAGAGTTGATTATGAGAATGGTTAAATCATTGCTTACAGTAATTTGTGTTTCACTAGGAATGCTGCTTATGACGAGTCTATCACAGGCACAGATGGTTCCTACACCAGATTTAAAGATTCAATTGATTGCAAAAGATGCAACGACACATTCCAAGGTTACAGCAGCTACTACAGCGATTGAAGTTGACGCATTAATCACAAATCTTTCCTCTAATGCGTATGGTGCCATTCTGGTAACGTTAAGTAAAACTAACACTAACCAGAATTCCGCTCTTTATATCACTAATCGTCCAAGTAATGCTTTCGTTGATCTATATACGGGAAGTGTTTCACAAGCTGGATATGATCCCAATCCGCCTTTTTCTTCACATCTTTATTATATCATTGGGACTGGACAAAAATTGACGTTGACTAATGTTAAGAAAACAGAACCGATTGTTCTACATGCTGATTTGCAAATTAAAGTATTTGATCCTTCAGGTGCGGTTTATTCTACAATTAAGACCCAGGTGGAAGATGTTATATTTCAACCATAGATATTGAATGAATGTAAAGAAATGTGTTTTGTTTAAAGAAGGCAGCACTTTAAGAATAAAGTGCTGCCTTCTTTATTATAAATCTTTGCGCGCGCCCTTGATTTTATTTGAAAGATCAATTCTTGTGTTATAATCTCTGCCTATGGGAGAACCAATTGCCACCAACAAAAAAGCTTATCGAGACTATTTCCTGTCGGACTTTATGGAAGCGGGCATTGCTTTAACCGGTGGAGAGGTCAAGTCTATTCGCGCCGGAAACGTGAGCTTTAAAGACGCCTTTGCCCGGATTGATGAGGATGAAGTCTTTCTTTATAATTTGCACATTACGCTATATCCTCAAGCCAGCTATTTAAATGATGAGCCGGATCGTGTCCGCAAATTGCTCCTTAATAAAAGGGAAATTGGAAGGTTAATTGGTTCTGTTGTACAAAAAAATCTACTTTTAGTGCCAACGAAACTTTATTTTAATAAGCGGGGAATGGTTAAGGTCGAACTTGCCGTTGGTCGCGGTAAGAAGCAGTACGATAAGAGAGAGACGATTAAAAAGCGTGACATCGATCGCGACATCAGCCGCGTCATTCGACAGAAGAAGCGTTGAGTTTCTAGAATTTGCTAGTTATGGGCGGATGAATTATAATTGCACTACCAAAATCGATCATTGTTCTTTAAAATTTTACTATACGTTAAACGCTATTTCGGGGGTGATCGGTCTCGACTTGAGTTAGCGATGTATAGGTGGCATGCCGAGGAAGCCTAGTAGGCCTCGTTAATAATCTGGGCAAAAACTAAACGCAGAAAAAACAGCGTTATCGACCTTCGATGCTGAACTTGCATTTGCTACGTCAGTAGCTCCTGTCAAGAACACAGTGTCTGTTGGTCAATTAGTCTAAGCTCTCGTAGCTTAGCCCTCTTACCAGTCTCGTCTGCGGATTGGAGTTAGGGGACCCTAGCAGGCTCGGGTGTAAATTCCGTTTCCTGGTTTACATCGACACTTTAAGGAATCTAGTCTTAATTGATCCTGTCTAGCGGAGGGATTAAGATGACGCTTGAAAAGATAGACTACGCATGTAGAGGCTTATATAACGAAACCCAAGGACCCGGGTTCGATTCCCGGCACCTCCACCATTTCTTTCCACAAGACAAAAAACCTCTGTACCCGAAAGGGCGGAGGTTTTTTGTTGTCTAGGGAAAGAAATGGTGGCCCCAGCAACGCTCCTGCGTTGCCGGGGCCATGTCTGCTCCTCAAGACTGGCCAGAAAATAAATTTTCTGTCTAGTCTTTTCGTCGCATCCATGTCGGTGCCTGGGCAACAAAGATTTTCGGTATAAAATTAAGGAATCTTTGTTGGCCCGGCACCATTCTAAAAACAACCAAAATGCAATTAATTCAAAATAAGAGCAGCAAGTATTTAAATAAAACTACTTGCTGTTTTATTTTTTGTGTTAAATTTAATCAGTGTCCAAACGGTGTCAGCCAAATTATTATTTGTTATAGTAGAGGAATCTTATAAATATGATTTCTAATTGGTTAAAGCGATGTCGAGGTCTTGTCGATTATTTGGAAAACGGGCCGACACCAATAAGTTATTTTGTCTTGTCTTTTCTTTCCATCCTTATTCTGCGGACTTTTTGGGAACATACCCTTCTTGTGATGGAACCTGTCCTGAAGGTTACGGATGATATCCCGCATTACTTGCTTTTTTATACTTCCTTAGCTTTAACGCTAACCTTAATAACATCCAAAGTTGCTCAGGTTGAGATTGGAAAAGCCGCCCGCATTGTTATGACAGGATTTGTTGTTCTTTGGATTGTTCCTTTTTATGACCGACTTAGTCATGGCCGAGATCTTTACAGTGTCGCTTATATATTTCCTGAGCAAGGCCAGATTTTAATGAGATTTTTGACCTTTTTTGGCCCTTTAGAAGATATGGGGGTAACTCCTGGTATGCGACTGGAGGTCTTTATTGTCATGGTTGTTTGGGGGTTTTATATTTATTTAAAAACGAATAAATTGGGGCGAGCTTTTTTGGGGGCAATTCTAGCCTATATAACAATTTTTGTTTATATCATTACACCCGTTTGGTTAATTCCTATCATGAACTTCACGGGGCTTACCTATCAATTTAGTCCTCGACTCATCATTGATCTTTTTCTCTTACTGAGCATGATCCAATTTTTATTGGTTTCTTATATCGCTTCACCAGGTGTCTTTAAGACTTTAATAAAAGATATTCGGTGTACGCGGCTGTTGCATTATCAATTGTTTCTTGTTCTTGGTTTTGTCATGGGGTTAAAAACTTCCCTGAGTCCGATTTTTACGGAGCAATGGATTGTTTTTAGGGCTATTGAATTAATGTTGGCCCTGGGGTTTGCTTGGATTTTTTCAGTAATAATGAATAATATTGTTGATCAAAAAATCGATCGAGTGTCCAATCCTTCTCGGCCACTTATTTCTGGAAATATATCTGTTGAGCTTTATCGGCGAATTGGATGGGGGATGCTGATTGCCGCTATCCTTTTTGCGATTGCGGTTGATCAAGAAACGCTGCTTCTAATTGCGGCTTTCTTGGCGAGCTATTTTCTTTATTCCATGCCACCTTTTCGGATGAAACGTATTCCTATCATTTCTAAAGTAAGCATTGGATTTAATTCCCTTTTGGCATTTATGTTGGGACATATGTTCATTGGTCACAACATTAATATTTCATTAGGCATTATTATCTTTTTTCTTATTTTTTCCTCATTAACGGCCAATTTAATTGATCTAAAAGATTATAGCGGTGATCTTCAAGCGGGGATACGTACATTACCTGTACTTTGTGGTATGGCGCAAGCGCAAAAGGTGGTTGGAGCAAGTTTTTTCATTTCATATTTAATTGCAGCTTATGCATTTAAGGTTCCGGAACTTAAATGGTTGTTTTTGGCCGTTGGAGTTCTTCAAGCAGTTCTTATTAACAGGAAACCATATAATGAGAAACCTGTTATGGTTTTGCATATAACTGTTATAGCCTTCCTAATTATTTATATTTCTTTGCGTCCTAATTTATAGTGTAATTCTCCTCACATTGCCTTCCCAAAAACATATGCTATACTTTCAGCAGAAACAGAAGCGTTAGCCGATCTTTAAAAATTTATCTTAGTAAACTATTCGAAAGAGTAGGACACAAAGCCGTGAGCCTAAAGTCCTTTTGGACTATGGTTGTCTGGTTGCCATTGCTGATCTAATTAGATCGTAGATACAGTGATGATTGCCTCAAGGAAGATCTAAAGTCGTAAAGAATTGAGGCTGCGTTTAGTCCAACGCAAAAGGCTTCGTCTTTGTCCCTATCCTTCGTGCCTTAATCATTTAGGAGGGATAAAGATGAAAATAATCCTTTCAGCACTTCTTCTATTAAGTATCAGTACCTTAAGTTACGCTGGTGTCAGCCAAACCCAAAGTTATCGAGTTTCGCTTACAATTCCTGCCGTTGTTGGATTGAATGTGGGTGTTGAGCCTTCCGCAAATTTAGGAACTTCCAAAGATTTAAAGAATCAGGAAATCATTAAAGAAAGAATTGTCCGCAACAATACCCCAATCATCCTGGAGACGATTGTCCTGAAGTAGAACTATTCTTGTGTTTTTGAATTTTTGTTAAGCGGAATGTGGAAGACGTACGTCGTTCCTTCGCTAACGTCCACTTCATTTTTGATCTTAACGGCGGGGAGATATTCAATAGGAATCGAGTTGATATCGATTGTCATTTGGTGAGTTCCGGCGCCAATATTTGAGAAGAAATAATTTCCTTCGAAATCCGTTGTGGTAGATTCTTTCCCATCCAAAATAATTTTTACTTTTGAAATGCGAACATCATATGAATCTGGTTTGCCGTTTTGATTCTCATCAAAGAAGACCACGCCATAAATTCCAGAGTTTGTCGTTAATCCAAAATTAACATGCTGCGTTCGATGCGGGATAATTAATGTATTAACCAAAGAGGGCGTGGAGAATATAAAACCAGAGGGAATAGTTTTCGTGTCAAGGCTCACCTCAACGGACTTGGCATGGACCGAAGTTTTATAATGTCCTTTTGTATCCGTTTTGGTTTGTTTTTTTCCAACATTAACGTGGACATTGGCAATGCCAGATTCTTCGGGATCTTGTTTTTTATTATTATTTAAATCTTTAAAGACAATACCATCAATTTGACCACGTGGATTCCAGACAATCGGAAGTTCCCAGGCGCTACGAATTCCGCTACGAATATCAATTTCATTAAACGCGGTCGCTCGGTTATTTTCCGCCCACACATTACGCACGCGTCCATCAATAAAAAATTCAAAATCGAGTGTTGGCTTATAACTTAAACCGATACTTCCTGTCGTGCTATCTTCTCCAGCGAGAAAACTATTTAATCCATCAGTTCCTTCTTCATCACGATAGGAGAAGTCGGAATGCAGCGTCCAATGCTCTGTTAAAGTTCGATGATAATTTATCCCGGTATTAAAAACCGTTGGCTTAAGAAGTTTTGACGTGGACAAATCATCGACCCAAGAATATTCATAATTGGCATAATAACTTAAGCCTTTTACCAGCGGCACGCTAAATCCAGCGTTAAGTGAATACCGATCATATTCGGAAGTAGGAGAGAATTTATAGCGGCTCATCTGATAGGTGGATCCTAGAAATGTATTTAACTCTCGGTTGTGGCCTAACGAAAATCGTTTTGAATAGGTGTTATTAAATCTTAGATTTTTTCGTGGTGATAATTCTCCCGCTGTATCAACGTAAAAAAGTGATGTCGATAGACGTTCTGTTCGACTCAGTGGAATTTGGGCGGAAGAGCTAAAATCTAAATTAAGGGCATTGGGATCTTCTTCGTTGGGAAGCGCGCGGTCTTGATAAAGATCCAGATTAGTATCGAGATCTACACCGGCTAAATTCCAATTAAATCCCAGCATTCCGCCAATTTCACCACGGTTGGAAGGAAGGCTTGTGATCGTTGTGAAGTCGCGATCAATGTCGCGAAAATTCATATGGAAATGAAAGTCATCCTGATCAAATTTTGAGCTGAGCGTTCGCGCAAAAATATCGTCGTTAAATGCATTTTCTCCAGCAACGAGCCATTTATTAAATCGGTGTTGAGCTTGGAAAGAAGCGACGTGATTTTTTAAGAAAGTATCTCGGGAGTTTCCATAACCACGGGCCCAGTTAAACGAATATTGATCATCTTTTCTTGGAAACAAGGTTAATTTTAATCCTTCGACGAAAGATTCACGTTTTTCTAAAACATTGGGGGCTAAAAATCCATAGGTCGCGCGGTCGCGTCCTTTAAAGTACGCATATTTGAAGTTATCGTGAAATGCCGGACTTTCAACAAGAACCCCACGGAAATATTGTCCGGGAACAGAAAGAGGGGAAAATGTTTTGGTATTATCAAATCCGCGGATTGTGAAATTATTAAAGTCGCCTAGATGACCATTGGTTAATCCCACGGAATAACCTGTGACCTCGGTTGACTGATCAAATTTATTTGCGATGACATAACTATCGAAATCACCATACGGCGTTTCACCTGTTAGCCCGCTCCACTGCAGAAAATTTAAGCTTTGACGTTCTGCTGTATCTAAACTTTGTCCGCGATAATACGAACCCCAATCGGCTGAGTACGCGAAACGAAACGGTTTAGAGTATATTTCTTTTGTGTCTTTTATCGTTTTAATTTCGGGTGCAGACGGTAGCGCATAGATGACCTCCACGTTAAATGTCCAACGTCCTCGATCATCCCAAATATGTAAAAAAGTTGATCCGCGTTTTTGTGCTGTAATCTTTAAATGATTGCGATCAATCCGCTCCACTTCGATAAATCCTGGTGTAATAATTAAAAATCGATCAAGCTGTTGTCCTTCAACGATGACCGTTGTATTAAGCTCAATTTGTAATAATGTTTTCGGTTGAGTTGCCCACAACGCATCATTTAAATAAATAGGTTGAGGCTCAGTGTTTTTTGTATTCTCTTTAGTCTTGCTGGGCTCTTCCGTTATTGTGATTACCGCTGGGGTGGATCGTACCGAAGGAGTAGGCATGGGAGTCGGAGAAGTTTTCTTTGCTTCGAAGGAATCCAACATTTGTGTAATAACTTCATTGCGGTTGGATCTTTCTGGAATTGAATCATCTGAATTTGGAATAACCTCAGTTTGGTTAGATTCTTTAGGCGCTGAATAAACAGTAGGGGGAATGATTTTTCTTCGATATGTTTCTTTTGGAATTACCCTTTTTTTTGGTTCAATAACTTGGACACGATTTTCGGTCAGTCGTTTAATGAGGTTAACAAAATGCAGAGGCTCTTTGCGCGAAGGATCAACTAAATGGGCGTGATTAAAATAATCTAAAGCTTCGGTGTAATCTTTTTTATCGAGGGCCTCTTGGCCCATCTCCATATAAAAATTATATGTCTGGGTATACTGGGTCCAGCCGCATGTGGTTGGGCCAAATACATAAAGCAGAATCAAAGAAGTAATTGTAAATATTCTTCCCATAGACAAAATACAGCATTATTCTCCGTGGCATCATTTGAAATACCTTTAATTAATTACGTATTTCAAGAATTTGAAAATTTGAATCCGATTTCTTTACAAAATCAAGTTCTTTAACGAGGACATCTCCCGCCCCTAGGTCAAGTGTTACAACTAAGGTGTACTGCCCCGTTGGCAAATCTTTGTTAAAGTCAAATGCGTAGTCGGCCTTTGCTCCTGGCGGTAAATAGACTTTATTAACACTCCCTCGATCTGCAATCAATGAATCGGCGTTCATCATATAAAAAGTACCATCAGGGATTAAGACAACATCACCTTGGTTAAGAAGCGTTCCCTTGACTTGACTTTCTTCAATGAAAATGTCGCCAAGCTCGGCATTTTTATTTTTATTCGCCGATTCTAAGAAAAACAAACATCCTATGCGGCTGACAATGTTAAGCCCACGGATGTCTTTACTTTCTTCGGGTTCTTTTTCAACAAAAAGAACTCCATAATATCCCCCATGAATATCTTGCGGGGCATTGATGACATAGGAGATATCTTTTTTTCCAAAAGGAGGCAAGACAAAGTCTCGTGGGGAAAAACTCACCCACGAGCCTGCCGATTGAGGATTTGATCCTAACGGAAAGAATTTCTTCGTTCCATCGAAGGGAGGCTGATAAGTAAAATCCTCCCAATACGCTTTGACCTTGAACTCTTTGTTCGAGGTGTTATGAACAGTTAGAGTTTTCGAAATGTTTTCTCCGGGCTTGATATCTAGAGTAAGCTTTCCTTCTTCTAGAAATATCTGTGCTGAAGCAAAGTTTGCCGTCCCGAAGATGATTAAGAAACCTAAAATAATAAAGATATTCTTCATAGATGTTAAATTAAGGAACTGTTGCCGAAACAGTTAATGTTCCTTGATACGTCCCTGGTTTATCGGCGTTAGTAAATGGTTCGCCCCCGGCGGTTAAAATAGCTGTATCATCACCAGGAAAGACACCAACATAGACTCTTAAGAAACCACTGGCTAATTCAGTAGCCGTAATGTTTTCGCCTGTTAAACTTTTTAATAATTTTTTAGGGCCATGGGCTGTTAATGGTGTTTCTGTTTGACTGCCTGTGGCTCCTTTAACGAGGACAAAATTAGCGGTTGATTTAAATCCCAACCCTTTAACTTGTCCGGTTGGATTTGTTTCACTGCCATAGGTGACAGTGACATTGGGACTACCTGCTCCACCCGTTGACCCAACATCAATGGCAAAATAATGATCTGGAAGCCAGATACTATTTAGCGCATTAAATACCATTGGATTAAAGTCAAGCGCGCTGACCTGGGCGCCAAATTGATTATTGGAGCTGGTCACGCGAGTTGCTGTAATGCTAATTCCCGTTGCAGATGGAATCGTGGCGGATACAACAAACGGTTTAGTGACTGTTACCGCTATCCCTGGGGAGGTCCCCATCGCTAAGAACGCTAGCAAAAACATAAGTGTAAATATTTTTCTTTTCATTTTTTGTTTCTCCTTTTATTTTTCTCCTAATGAATAAACAATCGATGTTGAATAATTTCCTGCATTCATTTGAGGAAATGACGTTAATCGATAAGCTACTTTAAACTCTGCAGAATCTCCACGACCATTCGATAGAAACAAGGGAGTCTCACCCGACTTAACGGGAACAAACTCGTTGCTTAAAGAATCAACACCTTGTCCCTGAAGTAATTCAACACGCTGTGTGAAATATTCCTTAGTGATTTCAACACCTTTTTCGTTGGTCAAAAGAGAGCTGACATTCTGCATGACGACATATGGCTTGCCTAAATTTGTTTTAACATTAACCGTGGCTTCACGCAGTTGCGGTGGAGTCTCCGGCAAAACATTTTGAAAACTCATTCCCTCGGGAGGGAATTTAATATTCAGATTGAATATAGGTTCAATTTCAACTTCAAAATCAATCCAAAAGTCTTTGGTTGTGTTCTGGCCCTCGAGGGTATACTTCAATCGTCCTTTGTAAATACCCGCATGTTGTTCTTCAACTTTTTCTTGATTGAGCGTAAAATTAACAAAAAACTTTTTATCAGATGCGTCAGAGTCTAATAATAAAACCTTTTTTGGTTCAAATGCAAAATTCATTCCTTCTGAGGTTGAGCATTGCACCACATCGCGGCCCAAGACTTCTGCTGTTTCATTTTGTGGCAACGATTCGATATCTTGGTAAACGTTAAGAATCCCTTGCATATTTCCTTCAAAAGAAATTTGAACATAATTTTTATCCACTTCTTTAGATGGATATCGTAAGCGAACTTTGTCATGAAAATTTGAGCCTTCCACCGTCGCAACTAATTCTCCGGTGACATCAAGATCAATCGTTAGAAAGGCTTCGTCTCTTGATCCTGCGGTCACCGAGCGAACGGTGTAGAGCAACCGTCCCATAAAACTTCCTGATGGACTGACACGATCCGCGGAGGTATTATAGACAACCGTAAAGGAATCGGTATCACCCGCGGGGCTTGAAGAATAAATGAGTTGTTCAGTAGAATTTAACTGTTCTGGATTTTGTAAATAAAGAGTTCCCGATGAATTGGATCCACTTAGAGAATACACTTTAATTGCCTCCGCGGCAAGTGTTTGGCCTTGACTATTGGCCAGCGGCTCTGTTAAACGTTGAAAAACTTGATACTGTTCCCCACCAGTTGATGTGATGCGAATGCGAACTTCTTTGTTAATGTCTTGATGGGAATTTATTCGTCCAAAAGAGACGCTGTTTGAACCAGAAATAGGAGTAACGCTCAAATTTAAACTAGCAAAACTGTTCGTGGGAGGTAAAAAGACACAGACAGAAAGGCTAGTAAGGATTGTAAGTAATGTTAATGGGCGTTGTCTATTCATGATTCACCAGACCTCTTTTGATTTGTATATAACAATATCAGTAATAGTCTAAAGCTGTCAATATGACAGGGCCAGACAGACTCTACTGCTGTAAATTTGACAAAGTCTAACAATTAGTTTATAAAATACTTTTATTAAATTATAATCAAAAAGATTTTTGGTAGATTGCTGTGGGAAATTGATCGAATATTTTAGGATAAAAATATGAATAAATCAGTTGTTATGATTGGCGTTGGCGAAATGGGAGGGGTTTTTGCCCGGGGGCTGCTTAAGGCGGGCTATCCGATTTATCCCATTACGCGTCAGATGAATATTAATATTGTTGCAAAAGAGCTTAGCGATCCTGAGGCGGTTGTTGTGGCGGTGGCGGAAAAGGATTTGTTTACGGTTTTAAAAACGATACCAGCCAATTGGCAGGATCGATTAGTTCTTTTACAAAATGAACTTCTTCCTCGCGATTGGACTTCGTTTGGCATTAAGAATCCAACGGTTATATCTGTTTGGTTTGAAAAGAAGGCTGGGCAAGATTATAAGGTTCTTATTCCCTCACCAGTTTTTGGTCCTAAAGCTAGTCTCATTGAATCAACGCTTGGCGAGATTCGAATCCCGTGTCGTATTTTAAAAAATGATGATGAGCTTCTTTTTGAATTGGTTTTAAAGAATCTTTACATTTTAACGATCAACATTTCTGGACTTGTTGTTGGGGCAACGGTTCATGAATTGTGGCACCACAATCAGGATCTTGCCCGGCAAGTGGCCAATGATGTTCTTGATATTCAAGAATGGTTAACGGCCAAGAAGTTTAATCGTGAAAAATTATTGGAAGGAATGCTACAGGCTTTCGACGGCGATCCTGGGCATAAATGTTTAGGACGCACGGCGCTGGCGCGTCTTGAGCGAGCAATTGAGCAAGCCGATCAAGCGGGACTTAGTGTGAAAAAGCTTCGTGACATATTTAATAAAGTGATAACAAATAATTTAGTTAATAATCCTTCGTCAAAAATTATTTGAATTAAAGGACTTTCTAATGGCAGAACGACGCGCAACTTGTTTAAATTGTATGGATGGCCGGGTTCAATTGCCCGTCCTTGAATGGATCAAGAAAAATTATGCTGTTGATTTTGTTGATGTGATCACAGAAGCTGGGATGAATAAATTTTTGGCCGAAGAATCACAAGACATTTCGTTAATTATTCGTAGTATTAAGATTTCTTTAGAGATTAACAAGGCTGAGATGATTTTTGTCGTTGGCCATTATGATTGTCGAGGAAATCCTGTCGATAAGAGCGTTCATCTTGACCAAATTCGAAAAGCTGTGGAACGTTTAAAAAAATCGTGGGCGACAATAAGAATTGTTGGTCTCTGGGTTAATGATGTGTGGATGGTGGAGAAGATAATCGAGCAAAAATAAATTTAAACCAACCTCGCAGTTTGATCATTCCTTCTAAATTATGTCTTTCAAGGTTTTCCAACTAACCCTCATTCAAAGTTT
The DNA here is from genome assembly GCA_023247445.1 of Candidatus Omnitrophota bacterium. Classification (GTDB taxonomy): domain Bacteria; phylum Omnitrophota; class Gorgyraeia; order Zapsychrales; family Zapsychraceae; genus JAHFGL01. Next base: position 148,542 of record JAHFGL010000003.1, read on the forward strand.
TTTTACACTTTTGATGTATGCCTTAGGCATATTGATTTTTGGTGTTGCTTTGTATCCTTGCCTATCTTGGATTCATTATGTCTGGGTTGCGACGTATTCCATGGAATTAGCGTTTAGGTGGTTTTTATTAAGTTTAGCGGCCGCATCGGCGTACTTTATTTTTGGATTTGCTCTTATGATAACGGTTGGCATTGTTCGTGTCATCTTTCGCTTACGTTTAAGGGAAGGAGAGTTTGCCGTCAACAATCCTGTAATCTTAAAATGGATGATCACTAACGCATTATTTTTAGCTGTTCGCATAACATTTATGGATTTTATTTTGTTAACACCATTTTCCGCACTTTTTTATAAATGGATGGGGGCCAAGGTTGGCCATAATGTTCAGATTAATTCGCAGAATGTCGCTGACCATTCACTCTTGGAAATCGGTGATAATTCAGTTATTGGTGGCAACGCGACTGTTATCTGTCATTCCTTTGAAAAGAATGGACTACATTTAAAAAAGGTCAAGATTGGTAAGAATGTTATTATCGGTTTAAATGCGGTGGTTATGCCGGGCTGTGACATTGGTGATTATGCTGTTATCGCGGCTGGTGCTATTTTGCCTAAAGGGACAAAACTCGAAGAACGCAGTGTTTATTACGGAATTAATGCGAAGAAGTCATGATATATCTTATCCCCACGACCCTTAGTGACGATGGTCCTATCAATATTATCTCTAATTTTAATTCAAAGATTATTGAAAAACTTCGTATTTTCTTTGTTGAGGAAGAAAAATCAGCCCGTCAATTTATCAGAAAGATT
>JAHFGL010000030.1 GCA_023247445.1 Candidatus Omnitrophota bacterium
ATCATGAATAATAAGATTTCCGCCAAGATCTTTGAATATCTTCAACCAGCAGGCATCCCAACACACTTTGAAAAAGTTTTGAGCGATCGAGAAATGCTTATAAAAAAGGTCTCGATTGTTCCGGTTGAGGTCATTATCCGTAATCGCGCGGCGGGTTCGTTATCCCGGCTTTTAGGTTTGCCAGAGGGAATGGAGCTTAAAAGTACAGTTTTAGAATTTTGTTTTAAACGAGATGATCTTAACGATCCTTTGATTAATGAATACCATATTGCCGCTTTGGGACTTGCTACTCCTGAAGAAGTTGAGGCGATAAAAAAGTATACACTCAAAGTTAATGAATTATTAAGTAAATTTTTCTTAAAGTTGAATCTTGAGCTCATTGATTTTAAATTAGAGTTTGGTCGTTATAAAGGCAAGATTATTTTGGCGGATGAGATTTCTCCGGATACGTGCCGGCTTTGGGAAGTTGGAACTGGTAAAAAGCTGGATAAGGATCGTTTTCGACATGATATGGGAAATATTAAAGAAGCCTATCAAGAAGTTCTTAGTCGAGTAAGCAAATAATAAATAAATTCGAATTCTGAAGGTCTCCTCCTTCTCCAAATATATTTTCACTAAGGTGTCATGATCTGGCGTGTTGAGATAAGGCAAAGACAAGGCATTTTTGATTCTCTCGGTGAGGGCATCCAAAAATCTATCCAAGAATTAGGATTATCCGGCATTGAGAAAGTTGAAGTCACGTTAGTCTATAATTTGGAAGGTGACTTAGCGGAAAAAGATATTAAGAAGGTCTGCGAAGAATTACTCGCCGATAAAGTTACCCACCATTTCTTTTACACAACGAATCTTAACCCTCCCGCTTCGCAAGAAAATAAAAATTTGCATATTATCGAAATTGCTTATAATCCCGGCGTGATGGACCCTGTAGAAACTTCAACAATAAAGGGGATTAATGACTTAGGGATTAAAGGCACTCAATCGGTAAGAACGGCCAAGAATTATCGTTTATATGGGCGAATCCCAGATAGTGAATTAAATCTGATTGTTGATAAAATTCTTTCGAATAAATTAATTCAACATCGCGTTAATCCTGACGCATCACAAAAAACGTTAGCCATCACAACTTCCGAGACTAAATTTACTCTTATCGTTGTTAATTTAATTGAGGCCAATGATAAAGAGCTTACTGAGTTAAGCAAAAAGGGCCAGTTATTTTTAAATCTTAATGAGATGAAGACAATTCAAAGATATTTCAAGAAGTTGGGGCGGAATCCAACCGATTGCGAGTTGGAAACAATTGCGCAAACTTGGAGTGAACATTGTTATCACAAAACATTTCGTAGTACGATCAGCTATAAGTACACGGAAGGCGGAAAGAAGAAAAGTAGGATCATCAAGAATCTGTTTAAATCCACCATCGTTAAGGCAACCAAAGATATTGATCCTTCATGGTGCGTTTCTATTTTTCATGATAACGCAGGGGTTATTAAGTTTGATAATGACGATCATGTTTGTTTTAAAGTTGAAACGCATAACCATCCGTCGGCACTAGAGCCTTTTGGCGGTGCCAACACTGGAATGGGTGGTGTGATTCGTGATATTTTAGGAACAGGATTGGGAGCAAAACCGATTTGTAGCACTGACATTTTTTGTTTTGCGCCGCCGAATATGTCATTTGATGATCTTCCACCGGGAACATTACATCCACTGCGCATTATGAAAGGCGTTGTCAGCGGCGTTCGTGATTATGGCAACAAAATGGGGATTCCAACGGTCAATGGCGCGATACTTTTTGATCATCGTTTTGTTGGCAATCCGCTAGTTTATTGCGGCAATGTCGGACTTATTCCTAAAGATAAAGTTATTAAGAAAGTTAAGAAAGGTGATTTGGTTGTTGTCGTTGGCGGACGAACGGGACGCGATGGTATTCATGGCGCGACATTTTCATCGGGAGAATTAACGACAGAGTCCGAAGTTGTTTCTTCGGGGGCGGTACAGATTGGAAATCCCATTGAAGAAAAGAAAGTTTTGGATGCTCTTTTGCAAGCGCGTGACAAAAATTTGTATTCAGCGATTACTGATTGCGGCGCTGGTGGATTGTCGAGTGCGGTTGGCGAGATGGGCAAAGATTTAGGCGCGCGTGTTAATTTAGAAAAAGTGCCGCTTAAATATAAAGGATTAAATTACACCGAGATTTGGATTTCTGAATCGCAAGAACGTATGGTGTTATCTGTACCAACGAAAAGTATTGATCAGCTTTTGGAAGTTTTTGCTGACGAGAATGTTGAAGCGACGGTAATTGGGGAATTTACAGGAACGGGTCGTTTAGAACTTTTTTATAATGACACTCAAGTATGTGATTTAGATATGGCATTTCTGCACGATGGAATTCCGCAAGTAACTAAACAAGCAGAGTGGCATGAGCCAAAATTAAAATCACCACGAATCCCGCAAGCGAATGATTTGGCTGAAAAATTGTTAGAAGTTTTGTCGCATTATAATGTTTGTTCAAAAGAATGGGTAATTCGTCAATATGATCATGAGGTTCAAGGGGGCGGTGTGATTAAACCTTTGGTGGGTGTTAATTGCGATGGGCCGTCGGATGCGAGTGTCATTCGTCCAAAATTAAATTCACTAAAAGGACTCGCTGTTTCAAACGGCATTAATTTTCGTTATGGGATGATTGATCCTTTCTGGATGGCCGCTTCTTGTATTGATGAAGCGATTCGGCAAATTATTGCCGTCGGTGGAAATGTGGAACGAATCGCCATCCTTGATAATTTTTGCTGGGGAAATCCGGATAAACCTGATCGCTTGGGGAGTTTGGTTCGCTGTGCCGAGGGTTGTTATAAAGCGGCGGTTGGTTACGGTGTTCCTTTTATATCGGGAAAAGATAGTTTGTATAATGAATATACCGAAGGGAGTGAGTCCATTGCCATTCCTGGAACAATTCTTATTTCGGCCCTTGGAATTATTGATAATGTCGAGAAGACAATAACTATGGATTTTAAAAAGGCCGGGAATCTTATTTATGTTATTGGCCAAACATTTGATGAGCTCGGCGGATCGATTTATTTGGATACATTTGATTTTGTTGGAACAACCGTTCCTAAAGTTGACACAAAGCGTGGGCTAAAAACATTTGCTGTTTTACATAAAGTCTGCCAAAGCGGATTAATTCAAGCGATGCATGATTGTTCGGAGGGTGGACTTGCGGTTGCGCTTGCTGAAATGGCTTTTGCGGGCGGGCTTGGTGTTAAGGCTGATTTAAAAAATGTTCCATACAAAGATAAAGACAAGCGTGATGACACGATTCTTTTTTCTGAATCTAACAGCCGATTTATCGTTGAAGTGGCGCCAAAAGATCAGAAGAAATTTGAGACGATGATGAAAGGTGTTGTTTTTGGATTGATTGGCCGCATCGAGACAACTCCAGAATTTTTGGTTCATGGATTAAATGATCAAGTTTGTCTTAAAACGAATATTATGGATTTAAAAGAAGCTTGGCAAAAACCGCTTCGGTTTTAACAGCTACTAGCTTTCAGTTATCAGTTATCAGCAGCGGACAGCTACTGAAAGCTGCTGGCTGATAGCTGAAAAAGAGAGGTAAATATTATGAAGAAGAACAACAATAAAAATAATAAACATATGGTTGAAGATTTTAAAATGGAAGATCCTTGGCGAGTTTTTCGGATTATGTCGGAGTTTGTTGAAGGGTTTCATGAGCTCTCAAATGTCGGCGCGGCGGTAACCATTTTTGGTTCCGCGCGAACTCCCGAAAATCATAGATGGTTTTCACAAACTGAGAAAACAGCGGAGTTATTAGTCAAGGAAGGTTACACCGTTATCACTGGCGGTGGACCAGGCGTTATGGAGGCTGGAAATAAGGGTGCGCTTAAAGCCAAGGGGCAGTCTGTTGGGTTAAATATTGATTTACCCTTTGAACAAAAACCTAATCCATATATTAATAAACTGATTAATTTCCATTATTTCTTTTGCCGTAAAGTTATGTTTGTCAAATACGCCAAGGCGTTTGTTATTTTTCCCGGCGGATTTGGGACAATGGATGAGTTGTTTGAAAGTTTAACGTTGATTCAAACAAAACGCATGCCAAAGTTTCCCGTTATTCTTTTTGGCCGCGATTATTGGACGGGTTTAGTTGATTGGTTACGAGATGTCGTCCTTAAAAACAAGAACATTGACCCAGAAGATTTGAAACTTTTTGTGATTGTCGATAAGCCGGAAGATGTCATTAAGAAAATTAAGAAGTTTTATGGTAAACGAAAAAGATAAGGTCATGGCTAAACAACCTAAAGTTATTATTCTACGTACGGCGGGAACTAATTGTAATGAAGAAACGGCTTTTGCTTTTAAAAGTTGTGGCGCTGCTGTTGACCAAGTTCATATCAATAAGCTCCTTGATGGTGAAGTTAACTTGAAGGATTATCATATTCTGGCTATTCCCGGCGGATTTTCCTATGGGGATGACATTGAATCGGGCCGGATTTTGGCTAATGAATTACGACTCAAATTAGGTGAACCATTATCTAAATTTATTGGCGAAGGAAAATTGATCATTGGAATTTGTAATGGTTTTCAGGTTTTGGTTCGCTCAGGGATTTTGCCCGGTGCACTCAATGAGTTAGAAGAAAAGAATTATGCTTTTACACAGAAGGTTACATTAACCAATAATGATTCTGCAAAATTTGAAGATCGTTGGATTCATTTAAAGGTTAGTGGAAATAGTGTCTGGACCCAAGGAGTAAAAGATATTGTTTATTTTCCTGTTGCGCATGGGGAAGGAAAATTTGTCGTCAAAGATGAAATGATTTTAAAGAGATTAAAAGATAATGGCCAAATTGTTTTTAGATACGTAGCGGCTAGTGGCCATGCGTCACAATATCCTGATAACCCAAATGGTTCTATGGAAAATATTGCCGGAATTACTGATCGTACTGGAAGGATTTTGGGTCTTATGCCACATCCTGAACGTCATTTTCTTTTTACGCAGCATCCATTTTGGACAAGACTCGAGAATAAAACTAAATTGGGCGACGGCGCGAAGATCTTTCAGAACGGCGTTGATTATGTTAAGCAGCATTTGTTAAAAGATAAATCGACACTTGTTGCCAGTGTTCTGAGCTAATAATGAAAAATAAAATTACTTATAAAAGTAGCGGCGTTGATATCCATAAGGCGAATATCTTTGTTAATAGCATAAAAGGCTATGTCGCCGGCACCACTAGCGCGGCTGTGATTAAAGATCGCGGGGCGTTTGGCAGTTTATTTTCTTTGCCTAAAGGTTATAAGGATCCTGTTCTTGTTTCATCGACGGATGGGGTTGGTACAAAGCTACTAATCGCACAGATGGTTAAGAAGCATGATACCGTTGGCATTGATCTTGTCGCGATGAATGTTAATGATGTTCTTTGCTGCGGCGCCAAACCACTTTTCTTTTTGGATTACATTGCCTGTGGGAAGTTGGATCCGAAAGTTTTAAAAAGTGTTGTTAAAGGGATTACTGATGGATGCAAACAAGCTGGGTGTAGTTTGATTGGCGGCGAAACCGCTGAAATGCCGGGGATGTATTCGCCGGATGAATATGATTTAGCTGGCTTTACCGTTGGGATTGTTGATAAAGATAAGATTATTGATGGACGCGCCATTAAGTCGGGTGATTGTGTAATTGGTTTGCTATCGAGTGGAATTCATTCGAATGGTTATTCGATGGTTAGGAAAGTTCTCTCGAAGAGCGAACAAAAGAAGTTAGCCAAACAACTTTTGGTCCCGACAAAAATATATGTTAAAGAGGTCTTTAGTATTTTAGAAAAATTCAAGATTAAAGGGATATCGCATATTACCGGTGGGGCTTTTTATGAAAAGCTGACCAAAGTTTTGCCGCAAGGTAAATGTTTTGAAATTAATAAGGGCAGCTGGCCGATCCCAGAAATATTTCAAAAATTACAGAAAAAAGGTAGAATAGGGAACCCAGAAATGTATCGAACCTTTAACATGGGCATTGGCATGGCGCTTGTTTTTGATCCGAATCAAATTGTTCAAGTGAAGCAATTTCTTCGAAAGCAAAGAATTAAATTTTACGAAATCGGCCGAGTTGTAAATAATAACAGTCATAAAGTTATTTTTAAATAAGGATTGAGGCAATGAATATTTTAATTATAGGTTCAGGTGGACGCGAACACGCTCTGGCTTGGAAGATCCAGCAGAGCCCGTTGGTTAAAAAGATCTACTGTGCGCCGGGAAATGGTGGAATAGCCGACGTTGCTGAATGTGTCGATATTCAAGTAACAGATATTCCCGCCCTTCTTAAGTTTGCTAAATCGAAAAAGATTGGTTTAACTGTTGTCGGTCCTGAGGTTGCGTTAACAAATGGTATTGTGGACGTTTTTGAAAAAGAGGGTTTGAAAATCTTTGGACCAAGTAAAGCCGCGGCGCAACTTGAGGGAAGTAAAGTTTTTGCCAAGGAATTTATGCATCGCTGCAGTATTCCAACGGCTGTATTTAAAACATTTGATGATTTTGATAAGGCAAATAAATTTTTAGCTAAAGCTCAATTTCCACTGGTTATTAAAGCTGATGGCTTAGCAGCGGGAAAAGGCGTTGTTATTTGCAATGCTTTAAAAGAAGCACAAGAGGCACTTGAGCAAATTATGAAGCAAAAAGTTTTTAAAGAGGCTGGGAATAAAGTTGTCATTGAAGAATGCCTGCAAGGTGAAGAAGTTTCGATTTTAGCCATTAGTGATGGACGTGATTATGTTATTTTGGAATCATCGCAAGATCACAAACGTATTTTTGATGATGATTTGGGGCCAAATACCGGCGGGATGGGCGCGTATTCACCGGCCCCGATTGCCACCGATGATTTGTTAAAAATTGTTGAAACTAGAATTATTGAACCAACAATTCGCGGCATGAGCCGTGAAGGAATAACCTTTAAAGGTGTTTTGTATGCGGGAATTATGGTTACCATTGATGGCCCAAAGGTTTTAGAATTCAATGTCCGTTTTGGTGACCCTGAAACGCAAGCGATTTTGCCGCGGTTAAAAAATGATTTGGTCGTGGCGATGCTGGCGGCCTGTGAACATCGTCTTAATGAAATTCAACTTAATTGGGATAAACGATTTTGTGTTAGTGTTGTGATGACTTCGGGTGGTTATCCGAGCAAATATGAAGTTGGTTATGAGATTACTGGATTAAAATCTGTTGAAGAAAATGCCGACACACTTGTCTTTCATTCGGGAACAAACCGTGAGAGTAACAAAATTGTGACCTCCGGCGGCCGAGTTTTGGCGGTGACGGGAATGGGAAGCACAATTGAGAAGGCTATTGAACGAACATATGCGGTTGTGGAAAAGATAAAGTTTGATCATTGTTTTTTTAGACGCGATATTGGGGCGAAGGCCTTGATGTGGAAGTCTGATAAGCCAAAAGCAGCAAGTCATCGATAATTAAGAACGAATAGGAGAAAGTAAAATGAGTAAAATTGATGTAGCCATATTAATGGGAAGTAAGACAGATTTACCTGTTATGCAAGAAGCAGCGAACATGTTAAAAGATTTTGGTGTGTCATATGAAATGAAAGTTTTATCCGCGCATCGAACGCCTAAAGAAACCGCTGAGTACGCCGAAAAAGCAAAATCAAAAGGGATCAAGGTTTTTATTTGCGGAGCTGGTGGATCAGCGGCGCTAGCTGGCGTTGTCGCGGCGCACACAATATTACCTGTAATTGGCATTCCTGTTGATTCGACACCTTTGTTAGGTCTAGACTCCCTTTTGTCGACGGTGCAGATGCCTCCGGGTGTGCCGGTCGCCTCAGTTGCTATCGGCAAAATGGGTGGAAAAAATGCGGGCTTACTCGCGCTACGTATTTTGGCGGTCACTGATAAGACAATTGAAAAGAAACTTGTAGATTACCGCGAAGATCAACGACAAACAATCCTTAAAACGGAACTCTAAATTGAAAACAGAAATCATCGAAGTCCATCCAGAATATCCCGATGCTGGAAAGATCGCTTATTGCGCGCGCATTATTCGTCAAGGCGGCCTGGTTATCTTTCCAACAGAAACTGTTTATGGGGTTGCGGCCGATTATTCCAATCCACAGGCGATGCAACGTTTAAGTGAGATTAAAAAAAGACCTGACAATAAACCATTTTCTGTATTGATTTCGCAAAAGGGCCTGATTTCCAATTACACCTCTAGTCGGGAAACGATGTTGTATAAATTGATTGATGCCTTTTGGCCGGGGCCGCTGACGATTGTTGTTCCCGCCAAAGAGGATGGAAAAACAATTGGGGTTCGTATGTCGGATAATTTGATTGCCTTAAAACTTGTTCAAGAATCGCAGTGTACGGTTGCGGCCCCATCGGCGAATATCTCTGGGAATGATGCCCCGATTACTTGTGAAGAGGCACTAGAAGATTTAAATGGATTAGTTGATGCGGCGATTAATGGAGGCAAGGCGGAGATTGGCCGTGCCTCAACGGTAGTTGATCTTTGTAGTGGAAAACCCAATATATTAAGAGAAGGGATTATTACCCAAGCGGATATCGAAAGTGTTGCCCATAAAAAAACAATTTTATTTGTCTGTACGGGAAATAGTTGCCGGTCTGTGATGGCCGATTATCTTCTTAAGAGCGTGCTTGCCGGACGAAATGATATTGAGGTGCTTTCCGCTGGAACAGGAGTTTTTATCCAATCAACAGCGAGCGCGGAAACAATTACTGTTTTAAGAAGCGATGGCATTGATGCCACGGATCATTTATCTCAACCGATTAATAGTGTTTTACTTAAAAAAGCTGATCTTATTTTTGTGATGACGCGCGCCCATCGCATTCAAGTCTTGGAACGTGTACCGGAGGTCGAGAAAAGAGTTTATCTTTTAAAAGAATTTGCTAATATACCTTCTGGTTTTCAAATGGAGTTAGACATCCCTGATCCTATCGGTCGTTCCCATCAAGCTTATAAAGAATGTTATGCCGTCATTAAGGAAGCTGTTCACAAAATTCGAGGATTGCTTTAATGAAAGTTTATATTGGTGCTGATCATCGGGGATTTGAATTTAAAGAAAAGATTGTCAAAATTGTTGATGAGTTGGGCTCCGATGCCATTGATTTAGGAACGTATAATGAGACGGTCAGCTGTGATTATCCCCAAATTGCGTATAAGGTTGCAAGTCAAGTTGCGAAGTCAAAAGATAGTCGAGGAATCTTAGTATGTATGTCAGGGATTGGCCAGGCGATTGCGGCCAACAAAGTTAAAGGCGCGTATGCTGTTTTGTGTTATAACGTGACCGCCGCTCAACTATCACGGCAACATAATAATGCCAATGTGTTAGTTCTTAGTTCTAAATTTGTTAAAGCGGCTGATCTTAGAAAAATTATTTTTGTTTGGTTAAATACGAAATTTGAAGGCGGACGGCATTTGCGTAGAGTTAATCAAATCAAAAAAATTGAAAAAGGATTAAAATTAATATGAGCAGGAATTTAGCTGAGATCAAAGGGGATTCAATGTCGCATTTAAAGACAAGCGATCCGGAAGTTTATCAGGCGATCCATGAAGAAATTGAGCGTCAGCAAAATAATTTAGAGCTGATTGCCTCTGAGAATATTGTTTCCGAGGCTGTTTTGGAAGCGCAAGGCTCGGTTATGACGAATAAATATGCTGAAGGCTATCCGGCCGCGCGTTATTATGGTGGCTGCGAGAATGTCGATGTGGTAGAACGCCTGGCAATTGAGCGGGCGAAAAAACTATTTGGCGCTGAACATGTAAATGTGCAACCACATTCAGGATCACAGGCAAACATGGCGGTCTATTTGGCAGCACTTGAATACGGCGATACAGTTTTGGCGATGGATTTAGCCTGTGGCGGACATTTAACACATGGACACAAATTGAATTTTTCCGGATTCTCTTATAAGTTTATTGGGTATGGCGTTGATAAAAAGACAGAGCAGATTGATTATGATGAGGTCGCTCGATTAGCTAAAGAACATAAACCAAAAATGATTGTTGCCGGGGCCTCTGCTTATTCTCGGATTATTGATTTTAAAAAGTTTCGCGAAATTTGCGATTCCGTTGGAGCCGTTTTATTTGTCGATATGGCGCATATCGCAGGACTTGTTGCCGCTGGACTTCATCCCAATCCTGTTCCTTACGCTGAATATGTGACGACGACAACGCATAAAACATTACGCGGTCCACGCGCGGGGATGATTATGTGCAAAGAACCATTTGCTAAGAAAATTAATTCTCGTGTTTTTCCGGGAATGCAGGGTGGGCCTTTGATGCATGTTATTGCGGCTAAAGCTGTCGCTTTAAAAGAGGCTTTGACGCCAGAATTTAAACAATACCAACAGCAGATTGTTAAAAACGCACAAAGTTTTGCGGCGGAGATGACAAAATTAGGATACCGCATTGTTGCCGGCGGCACAGATAATCATTTATTCATGGTGGATTTACGTCCGAAAAAGATTACAGGTAAAGATGCCAGCATTGTCCTTGATAAAGTCGCAATCACAGTTAACAAAAATTTGATTCCTTATGATCCTGAACCTCCGATGGTTGCTAGCGGCGTGCGTATTGGAACGCCATCAGTGACAACACGCGCAATGAAAGAGAAGGAAATGAAGAAGATTGCGCAGATGATCGATCAGGCCATCATCAACCGTAGTGAAGAAGATGCTCTTTTTAGAATTAAGGCTGAGGTTCAGAGTTTGACGCAGCAGTTTCCAATTTATAAGAATCTTTGAAAACAGGTTAAAGGGTTGAGGGATTAGGTTTTAGCTGTAATTCTTACAGTCGTTTTCGACTAACCCCTAACCCCTAACCCCTAAGACCTAAACCCTGATTATGAAATGTCCTTCCTGCAGTTATCATGAAACAAAGGTTGTTGATTCACGTTTAAGCAGTGATGCGAACTCTATTCGGCGACGTAGAGAATGTTTAAAATGTGAGCGGCGTTTTACGACGTATGAATATGTTGAAGAACTTCCACTAATGGTTATTAAGCGAGATGGACGTCGGCAACCGTTTGATCGGAAGAAAATTATCGCGGGATTAGTCAAGGCGTGTGAAAAGCGTCCGGTTAGTGTCGAGAAGATGGAAGAAACCGCAACGGAAGTTGAGAGGGTGATTCAGAAAAAATATGATCGTGAGGTTGATTCGAAAGATATCGGAGAAATAATTATGGGAATCTTGGCAACGCTTGATGAAGTCGCTTATGTGCGCTTCGCCTCCGTGTATCGTCAATTTCGGGATGTAAACCAGTTTATGCAGGAACTTAAAGGAATGCTAGATAAGGAAAAAAAGAAATGATCCAGGTAGAACTCAGCAAAATAATTATAGATGAAAAGCGGCAAGATCAAATCATCGTTCTTAAAGAAAAGAGCGGTGAACGACAATTTCCCATCGTCATCGGATTTTTGGAAGCATCAAGCATTAAGATGAAACTCTCCGGTGTTGAAACACCCCGTCCAATGACCCACGATTTATTGGTGCTCATTATAGAAAGTTTGGAGGCAAAAGTAGAGTCTCTTTTTATTGATAAGATGGTGAACAACACCTTTCATGCGAAGTTAGAATTAAAAATCAAGGATGGGAAGAAGAAAATTATTGATACGCGGCCTTCCGATGGGATCGCCTTGGCTGTACGCACAAATGCCCCAATCTTTGTGGATGAGGATGTTCTTAAAAAGACGACGATTTTTAAAACAAATTAATTTAGTTAACTAGAAAAACTCTAAATTCAAAATCCTAAACCCTAAATAAATTTTAAATATAAAATCCAAATGGAAAATTTGGGTTTTGGCATTTTAATTTTTAAATTATTTAGGATTTAGAGTTTTAAATTTAGAGTTTTTAATTTAATACATATGCTTATACTTGAAAATTATCCCCAATTTAAGATTGTTCAAGATCTTGCCAAGAAACGAAAGGTGGCTATTTATCTTGTCGGTGGTTTCTTGCGTGATTATCTTCTCAAACGCCAGCAAATGGATTTTGATTTTGCCGTTTCCAAAGATGCTATTGGATTAGCTAAGGCTTTTGCAAAAAGTATCAAAGGCGCTTTTGTTTTGCTCGATAGTGAACATGGCTGTGCGCGTGTTGTGAAGAAAGATAATGGGCAAATAGCGACGTTTGATTTTGCTGATTTTCGTGACAAAACTTTTAAAGGCGATCTAGCTCATCGAGATTTTACGATTAATACGCTCTCCTTAGATTGTTCAAAATTAAAATCTTCCTCAGCCATTTTGGATCTTTTAGCTGATAACAAAAGCGCGCTTAAAGATTTAAAGGCAGGGCGGATCAAGATGACATCGCCTAATGCTTTTAAAGATGATCCTCTGCGTATGTTGCGCGCGTTTAGCTTAAAAGCAATGTTAGATTTTAAAATAGAGCCTAAGACGCTCGTCAAAATTAAAAAAGAAAGAGATCTTTTGCGTGGAGTTTCCTACGAGAGAATTCGTGATGAGTTTTTTAAGATTTTAGAGACGCCAAGAGCTGCCGACAATCTAAGGGCCATGGATAAGATTGGGCTTCTTGAGAAAATTATTCCCCAAGTGCATGTCATGTTTAATTGTAAGCAGGGTGGGTATCATCATCTCGATGTCTGGTTGCATTCGTTGGAAACAATTTTTCAGGTCGAAAAAGTGTTTGAGGAGTTTAAAAACGATTCAGACATTGAAGAATATTTAGAGCAGAAGTTTGCGGGAACACGAACAAGAAAGAGTTTAATTAAATTGGCTCTTTTGCTACATGATATTGGGAAACCAGAAACACGTAAGATCGAGAATAGTAAGTATTCTTTTCATGGCCATGAGCACGTTGGGAAGAATATTACGCGTATTGTTGCCAAGATGCTCAAGTTGTCTAAACAAGAACGATTTGTTGTTCAGGATATGGTCCAGTGGCATCTTCGTCCAGGATATTTGTCAAATTTCGAGAAGCCCAGTGAGAAATCTATTTATCGATATTTCCGTGACACCAAACAAGAGGCGGCGAGTATTTTGCTTTTGTCATTAGCGGATCAACGCTCAACCCGCGGGCCACTGACAACCAAACGAGATCAAACGCATCATTACGAAATTTGTACGCGTCTTTTAAAACAATATTTCGAGAAGCTCAAAGAAAAGCCTTTTACGTGTTTTATTAATGGGAACGATTTAATTAAAGAGTTAAAGCTAAAACCATCGCCGCTATTTGGTGAAATTCTTACTAAAGTCGCGGAGCAACAATCATTGGGTAAGATTGAGTCTAAAGATCAGGCAATCGAGTTGGCCTCTAAGTTAGCTAATCGTCATTCTGAGTCCCGTAGGGACGAAGAATCTCAAAACACTTAAGACTTCTGAGATCCTTCGCTACGCTCAGGATGACGGGAAGATTTAGAATAGTCTATTAACCATGGATATTGATTTTCAAAAAGTTGTCATACGTAAATATGCACCCCAAGATCGCGCAGATGTGAGGCGGATCAGTTATGATACGGCTTGTTTGGGGCGAGCCAAAGATATCATTGATGATCGCGAGCTTTTGGCTGACATGCTCACACTTTATTTTACTGACTATGAACCAGAATCGTGTTTTGTTGCAGTTTTTCAAAACCGCGTCGTTGGATATCTCATCGGCACAAAGAATTCAGTTAAAATGAATTCTATATCTACGTTTAAGATCATCCCTTCTCTAATATTTAAAGCCATTCAGCGAGGGATAGTTTTTCAGAAAAAATCAGCCCGGTTTTTATTTCATGTCATTGTAAGTTTTTTAAAGGGCGAATTTCGCATGGCATCTTTTTGTCACAAATATCCGGCCATTTTTCATATTAATATTGACCCGGATTTTCGTGGATATAAAGTTGGAGATCAACTCGTCGATCACTACTTTCGGTTTTTAAAATCATTTGATGTGACAGGAGTTCATGTGTGCACGATGTCCGATCGTGCTAAAGATTTTATGACAAAATGTGGCTTAGAAGTTTTGTACAAAACTAAACGTTCATATTTACGATATCTTATTAATGAAGATGTTCCAATTTATATCTTGGGTAAACGGTTTTAAAATATGCGCGAATCATTTAAAGTTGGAATTAGCTTTGGATTAACCTCAGGTGTTATAACGACCATGGGACTGATGGTTGGGCTTTATTCGGGAACACGTTCTTTGGCGGCAGTCATCGGTGGGGTTTTAACGATTGCGATTGCTGACTCCTTTTCCGATGCACTGGGAATGCATCTGCATGAAGAGTCCGAAAACGAACATACTCCAAAGGAGATTTGGGAGTCAACGCTTGCAACATTTTTGTCAAAACTGATTTTTTCACTGACCTTTCTGATTCCAATATTATGTTTTGAGTTAGAGACAGCCATCATTGTTTCGGTAGGGTGGGGGCTAAGCCTTGTTGGAATTTTAAGTTATCTTATGGCCAAAGAACAAAAAGAGAATCCTGTCAAAATTATTATGGAACATGTTTTAATTGCAGGGGCTGTTGTTGGGATAACCTATTTTGTTGGGAATTGGATTTTTTCAATGTTTCATTAAAAACGATTTATTTTTTTATTTTAAAAGGTACCAGCTACCTAATATATATAAAGGAGTCGGTTGTGTTAATTAAAAAAGAAGTTGCTTCTATTTGACAAAAAGGTGCCATGTTGATATAGTTGATTCATGCCTAGGGCGCCTAGACTTCATGATGCCGGTTTGCTTCATCATGTCATTTCCAGAGGAAATGATCGCCAGCCTCTTTTTAAAACCTCAGCGGATTTTCAAAAGTATATCGATTTACTTTCCCAAGCTCGTCGACAATATCCAGTAAAAATTTATAATTACGTTTTAATGGATAACCATGTCCATTTATTAATCGAACCGCAAAAAGAGGGGAACCTTTCTAAATTTATGGAGTATGTCACCAAGGAATACGCCAAGTATTTCAATAAGACATACGATCGAATGGGACATGTTTTTCAAGGACGATTTAAAAGTTTTGTCGTCCAGCATGAACGTTACTTCTTTAGCTGTTCACGTTATATCGATTTACATCCTGTCAAAGAAAAACTAGTTTTGCATCCACATCAATATCAGTGGTCGGGGCATGGCGCGCTTGCCGCAGGGAAGCCGTCACCGCTTACTCTCGACGTACATAGCCTTTATGGAAATTTAGGCGCGACAACGCATGAGCGCCAAATTGCTTATCGCGGATTAGTTACAGCCTCGATGGGAGAGGATTTAGATTTATTAGATAAACGTGTGTGTGTCTTGGGTGATAAAGAGTTTAAGAAAAAGATGAAGGAACAACGAACGTAAGAGATGGAAATAGAAAATAAAAAATTAATTATGAATATTCGTCATTCTGAGCACCAAAGGTGCGAAGAATCTCTTCGGAGATCCTTCCCCTTCGCTTTGCTCAGGGTCAGGATGACGAAACAGAGATATCTATCTTCTCTATATATAGGGCTGATGCTATGTGCCTTTATTCTATTTAATCTAAAAGTCAGTGAAGCTTTAAATATCGAAGCGGTTTTAGATTCCACTGATGGTTCAAGTGTATTTGCTGTTCAAGATTCAGCAACGGCGGAAGTCTTGCATATTGATTCAGATGGAAATGTAAATGCGAAGGGATGTATGCGAATTGATTTAGGCGGAGCAGAATGCGTTGATGCCGAAGGATTGATTGTGGATGGGACAATTGGCATCGGTGTGACAACAGCGAGTACAAAGTTACATATTAATAGTGGAGGAGCAGATACGGTCGCGGTTGTGACGCTAGCGAACACCGGCGGTGATTATCAAACATTTATTAATAACGCAACACCAGAAGCCGAGATCACTGGAAATAAAGGTGACCTCTGTGTTGATCACACCAATGGTAATTTGTATATCAAGACAACGGATGGCGGAAATACGGGATGGGTATTACTAGCAACGGCCAGTTCAGCCAATTTACAAGGATCCTATGGCTTTGACGCCGATGGATCGGATGTAACGATTGCGTTAACATCGGCGGATGATTCACTCATCTTTCAGAATCCAGCGGCGGCGGGAACGGATTCGACTTTCTTGTTACGATTAGATCAAGATACAACCGGAGTCATCGCACTTGATATCGATGCCGAGAACACAACGGCAAATGTCGTTGATATCCAGCCAACGGTGTTGACAACGGGGACTGCACTTGACATTGGTGACGCGGATGCATTAACGACGGGAAAAATTGCGAATTTTGCGTCGAACAGTGCAACAACGGATACAAGAACATTGGTTGCGGTCACAAACAGTGCAACGGCATCAATCGGTGTCACGGCTTTAACTGTTACTCAAGAATCAAAAGGAAAAGGAATCTTTATTGATGCTAACGGTAATGCCAGTACCGCGCTAGATATAGATAGCGAAGCCACAACATCAAATGTGGTTGATATTCAGCCAACTGTTTTAACAACTGGAACAGCTCTCGACATTGGTGATGCTGATGCATTAACAACGGGAAAGATTGTCAATTTTGCGTCAAATAGTGCAACAACGGATACAAGAACATTGGTTCAAATTACCAATGACAATTCAGCGGCGGTGGGAGTTACAGTCTTAAAAATTCAGCAAGATTCTTCGGGCGCGGCTTTAACAACTACCAACGGTAACGTCGGAATCGGATACACGGCACCTGGCGGGGCACTTGTTGTCAATGGCAGTGTTGGGGTTGGCAATTCTGCCCCGAGCACGAATCTGCATGTCACCGGTGGCGGGCGAATTACAGGACTTGTTAGTTGCGACACAATTGATACTGACGCTAATGGTGTTTTATCTTGCGGAACGGATGCTAACGGGGCGGGATCGATTGCGCTGCAGACAGCATACAATCAAGATGCTGACGGTGGTGATGCGACGATTGCGTTAACGACAGCGGATGATTCACTTATTTTACAGAATCCAGCGGCGGGCGGAACAGATTCAGCCTTCTTGTTACGTCTAGATCAAGATGTGGCAACGGGGATTGTGGCGTTAGATATCGATGCAGAAAATACAACAGCGAATGTGGTTGATATTCAGCCGACGGTGTTGACAACGGGGACTGCACTTGACATTGGTGACGCGGATGCGCTCACAACGGGAAAGATCGCAAATTTTGTCTCGAACAGTGCAACAACGGATACAAGAACATTGGTTCAAATCACAAATGACAATTCCGCGGCAGTGGGAACAACGGCATTAAATATCCAGCAAGATGCAGCGGGCTATGCTTTGATAACAACCAACGGCAACGTTGGGATTGGGTATACTGCCCCTAGTGCGACATTAACTATAAATGGCAACGTCGGTATTGGGACATCAACAGCGGCGGAGGCCAATCTTCTTGTTTCTGCTAATACTAATGCAAATTCAATGACATTAGGAAGTACGACTGGGATTGCTTTTGCTGTTGCAAAAACGGTTCTTGGAGATTCAGGCTACGGATTGTATTTCGGTAGAAGCGGCAACGGATATTCTTGGATACAAGCAGGAAGGACATCTTCGGCCACGGCATATGATTTAATGCTTCAGTCAAGTGGAGGTAACGTCGCCATAGGGACAACGGCGCCAGTAGCGCGATTGGATGTGACAACCTCTGATACGACACAAACCGAATTAAATGTTACTGCTAATTCGTTAACAACGGGAAGTCTCGCGAGTTTTAATTCAACCTCAGCCGATACTGCTACACGCACTCTTTTTACTATCAGTAGCAGCTCAACGGCCAATAGCGGTTCAACGTTATTGAGTTTGACGCAAAACGGCGGAGCCTCGACAGGAATTGGATTAACGTATGGCGGGAAAACGGGAACAGGGATATCCGCGACAGGGAACAGTTTAACAACAGGAACACTCGCCAGCTTTACCTCGACCGCAGCAAGTACAGCGACAAGAATTTTGATGCAAATTACCAATGACGATTCTGGGGCCGTGGGAACAACCGCTTTAAAGATCCAACAAGATGCGGATGCGCGCGCTATTGATGTCACCAATGGGTTAGTTCATTTAGGAAGTGCAGGATTATTATTGCCAAGCTCAACAAGTTTACCGGCCGCTTGTAGCGTTGGACAAATTTATATGGATACGGATGCGACGACGGGTCAAAGAATTTTTGCGTGCGAAACGGCTAATAATTGGGTGCTTGAAGGTGGGAGCGGGGCGAGTACATTACAGGCCGCTTATGGCGGAGATGTGGATGGATCAGATGTAACGATTGCGTTAACGACGGCGGATGATTCGATTATTCTACAGAATCCAGCAGCCGCTGGAACAGATTCAGCGTTCTTATTACGTTTGGATCAGGATGTGGCGACGGGCATCGTCGCCTTAGATATCGATGGAGAAAATACGACAAGTAATGTTGTTGATATTCAGCCAACGGTATTGACAACGGGCACGGCACTTGATATCGGTGATGCTAATGCCCTTACAACGGGAAAGATTGCGAACTTTGCATCGGATAGTGCAACAACGGATACTAGAATATTAGTGCAAATCACTAATGACAACTCAGCCGCGGTGGGAGTCACAGCTTTAAGAATTCAACAAGATTCTTCAGGACCAGCTTTAACAACAACTAGCGGCAACGTCGGCATCGGGACGACCGCGCCGGACACGAATTTCATGGTTCAGGAAAGTAACACGGACACAACGCCGACGGTTGAAATCGAACAGCTTTCAACCGGCGACGCGGCCCTACAGTTAACAATCCCCGGAGACTCCTACGCGATCGGGATCGATAATTCTGACAGCGATAAATTCAAGATCAGTTATTCCTCAACTTCTGGCTCAGCGGTGTTGGGGACTAATGACCGGTTAACGATTGATGCCAATGGGAACGTGGGGATCGGCACAACGGGGCCCACTAATACACTTGTCGTAGGCACCACCAGTGCCGACAACCGTGTTGAGGTACAGAACAATTCAAATTTTGCGTTTGGAGCAAAAAATGGTGCCGGCACCCATGTGTGGATTGGAGCGACTACAGCTGGTAACTTTCAATTCTCTGATGACGCAGGTAATCCACTAGTAACATTTTTGAAAGCCGGCAACGTCGGGATTGGGTACACAGCACCGGGTGGAGCATTAGCGGTTAACGGCAGTGTGGGGATCGGCAATTCAGCGCCGAGTACAAATTTGCATGTTACGGGTGGGGCGCGAATTACGGGACTCATCAGTTGCGACACAATTGATACCGATGCTAATGGAGTTTTAAGTTGCGGAACAGATACCGGGGGAAGTGCAACTTTGCAAGGAGCTTATAATTCTGATGTGGATGGAAGTAACACGATTATTTCGTTAACGTCCGCTGACGACGCATTTGTAATTCAAAATGATGATGGGACCAATGATTCCGGGTTTGCGATGCAGATTGATCAAAACGATACCGCTGGAGTCATTGCCTTTGACATTGATGCCGAGAATACCGATGCGGATATTATTAATGTCTCAGCGGCGCCATTAACAACAGCCACGGCACTCGACATCGGTGATGCGAATGCCCTTACAACGGGAAAGATTGCGAACTTTGCATCGAATAGTGCAACAACGAATACTCGAACATTGGTTCAGATTAGTAATGATAACAGCGCATCGATTGGTGTAACGGTTTTAGGAATTCAACAGAATGCCGATGCCACAGCGATCCAAGTTCTTTATGGAGGAACAACAGGCGGAGGACCTCAGGCCGGGATAGATATACAAGGAAATTCTTTAACTACAGGAACATTAGCAACGTTTACTTCAACGAGTGCGAGTACCGCGACAAGAAATTTGGTGACAATGTCTAATAGTTCAACGGCTTCGGTTGGGGCAACAACATTGTCTGTTCAACAGTCATCAGGGGCTAATGGTGTATTCATTGATCAAAATGGAAATGGGGTCGCATTAAATATTGATTCAGAAGCAACGACAACCAATGGCATTGACCTTCAACCAACGGTAATGACGACTGGAACTGCGCTTGACATTGGCGATGCGAATGCGCTCACGACGGGAAAGATTGCAAATTTTGCGTCGAATAGTGCGAATACTGAGGGGCGGCATTTAGTGACTATTTCAAATGACAATAGCGCTGGGGCAGGCGCCATTGCACTTGGGATAACTCAATCGGCTAATCAAAAATCTTTGGTTATCACCCATGGTGCACAAACAAGCGCAGGGTTAACTGTTACGGCCAATTCATTAACAACAGCTAAAATTGCCAGTTTTTCATCATCCAGTGCAAGTACAGCCACGAGAACGTTGATTCAAATGACTAATAGTGATTCAGCTTCGGTGGGAACAACAATATTGGGTATTGACCAACAATCAGCTGGGAATGCTATTAGTGTCAACAACGGGTTAGTTCATTTAGGAACCGCGGGATTGCTTCTTCCGAGTTCTGCAAATTTGCCAGCCACATGTAGTGTGGGACAAATTTATATGGATACGGATGCCACGACGGGCCAAAGAATATTTGCGTGCGAAACAGCTGATAATTGGGTGTTGCAAGGCGGCAGCGGTGGGGCTAGTACCTTACAGGCTGCTTATGATGGAGATGCGAACGGATCAAATACAATTATTTCATTAACGGCGAATGATGATGCTTTTGTAATTCAAAATGATAATGCAACCAATGATTCTGGTTTTGCGATGCAAATTGATCAAAATGATACCGCTGGGATGATTGCATTTGATATCGACGCGGAGAATACCGATGCGGATATTATTAATGTCTCAGCGGCGCCATTAACAACAGCTACTGCCCTAGACATAGGCGATGCGGATGCGTTGACCAGTGGAAAGATCGCGAACTTTGCATCGAATGCAACGAGCACGGCCAATACAAGAACACTCGTTCAAGTGACCAACTCAGCAACAGCAACGAGCAACGTCACGGCCCTAGGAATTACTCAAGAGTCAAATGGCAAAGGATTGTTTATTGATGCTAATGGAAGTGCTAGTGTCTCACTGGATATAGATAGTGAAGCGCTTACTTCTAATGTGGTTGATATTCAACCAACGGTATTAACAACCGGAACGGCCTTAGACATAGGCGATGCGGATGCGCTGACCAGTGGAAAGATCGCGAACTTTGCATCGAATGCGACGAGCACAGCCAACACACGAACGCTCGTTCAAGTAACCAATTCAGCGACGGCGACGAGCAACGTCACGGCTTTAGGAATTACTCAAGAATCAAATGGTAAAGGATTATTTATCGACGCCAACGGAAGTGCAAGTGTTTCGCTGGATATAGATAGTGAAGCGCTGACTTCTAATGTTGTTGATATTCAGCCGACGGTGTTAACAACTGGAACAGCGCTTGACATTGGCGATGCGAATGCGCTCACAACGGGTAAGATTGCAAACTTTGTGTCGAATAGTGCAACAACAGACACGCGAACGCTTGTTCAAATTACTCAAGATAATAGTGCCGCGACTTTTGCTACAGCTTTAAAGATTCAACAGGATTCTAATGCACCGGGCTTAGAAGTTGATGGCCCCGTCGTTGGAACTCCGACGATAACTCAAAGTATTACAGCTGTTGGTGGAATTACCGCGAAGAAGACACTCGTCCGTATTGCCGGCAGCGGCGGAGCGGTAGATATCTCGGCTAATCCACAAATTGCCGATGGGACTGATGGACAAATACTTATTTTGCAAGGCGATGATGATACTAATACAGTGAAATTAGAGGATGCAACCGGATTGCAATTAGACGATGGTGTTTCTTTTACCATGGGTAAAGGAGATACCATAACTTTAATTTATGATTCTGGAGATGACCTTTGGATGGAAGTTAGTCGGAAGAATAATTGATGATGGGAAAAGTAGAAGATAGAAGATAGAAGATAGAAGATGGAAGATAGAAAATAGATGAAAATGGAAAATGGAAAATAGAAAATTGAAGATGGATATTCGAAAATTGATAGGGAGGTTTTTTCAGAAGTTGCGTCCATTATCTATTTTCCAATATCATCCATCTTCTATCTTCTATCTTCTATCTTCTCTATATATAATGTTCGCGCTTTTGATTTTTATTTTATCAAACTCGCCATCAGCCATCGCCGCCAACAACGGTACCCATCATGTTTTTCCTAATAGTAATATGGGCATTGGAACGACAGCTCCCAGTGTAGCTCTGCATACCGTTGGAAGTGCACGGGTTTCAGGACTCGATTGTACGGGCAATACTAACGGTGGAGCAATTACTGGTGATGCTAGCGGAAATTTAAGTTGCAGTGATGACGCTAATACCGATACGATTTGGTCACATTCCACGGGGTTGACTTATTTAACAAGTTTAACTGATGATCTTGCTATTGGAGCAAATTCATTGACCGCCCCTTTTAGTGTGGATGAATCACTTAATACGGTAAGAGTTGGAGAAGGATCTAATTCCAATGGAACACTAGAAATGTATGCCAGTGACGGCAGTACAGGATCAATCATCTATTCAACCTCTGATGCTTGGGGTTTCTTGGGAGGAAACGTCGGGATTGAAACATCAGCCCCGGAAGTAAAATTAGATATTACCAATGGCAATACAGCTGGCGACAATGCTGTTGAAATTGATGCTTTTTCTCCAGGGAATCCTTTTCTTGGATTTGAAAGTAGTGGTACTCGAAAGTGGACCATTGGCGTCGATGATAATGGTAGTGATAATTTAAAAATTGGTACCACGTCTATAACGACTAATACGGCTTTGACACTTCAGAGCAATGGAACGGTTGGGATTGGAACAACTGGCCCTTCGACGAAGCTCAATGTCGTAGCCCTTGGCGCAACCAGTATCTGTGCTTTAAGCGGAGATGCTAATTCTTATACAGGGATAGGTATTGGGCGAACAGATTTAGAGGGCTCCCTTGGGATCGCTGCTGCAGCTGGTCAGTATGCTACAGGAGCAGCAGCGGGTGATCTTGTTCTTCGCAATGAAAGCAGTTCAAAAAAATTGCTCTTAGGCGCTGGTTCGGCAATCAACACAACTATAACAAGTAATAATGTTGGCATTGGAATTACCGCTCCTTCAAGTAAATTGTCGATTCAAGCAGCTAATACGACAGCCACCGTTTTAAATGTCATGAGGATTCAAAGAATGGATTCCGATAGCGCTGGGGCTAATGGGTTGGGAACGGCTATTGATTTTTACTTGGAAGATGCAGGTTCGAATATGAACCAGGCGGCTCGTATTGATGTTGTTTGGGAAGATGCATCCAATGGTTCAGAAGATTCATCGATGCGTTTTAATTTAGTTCGAAACGGAACATTAGCGGAAGCCATGCGTATTGATGATAATGGCAATGTGGGAATGGGATGTACAGCGCCTAACGCTCAGCTTGAAATAGAGGATAATGGAACTGTTCCATTCATGATCTCCTCAGATGATCTGGCGACTAATGGAGATTTTATGATTATAACAACGGCGGGCAATGTAGGAATAGGTGACACATCTCCCGATGCCTTGCTTGAGGTCGCTGATACAGGAGCTGATGTTTTTATGATTTCGGACGCATCCACAGGAAATGGTGACCGGTTAATTGTCCGTACTGATGGAAATGTTGGCATCGGAGATGTTGGACCTGACGCGCGTTTTGAACTCGTAGAATTAGGGACAACACCTCTTATGATTTCCAGCACTGCAGCAGGCAATGGTGATTATATGTTTATGAATACTTCTGGGAATTTAGGGATAGGACAAACTAATCCGGCATTACAATTTGAGATATCTCTGCCCACCGGGGGATCTTATATGCTTGCCAGATCAGATGCTGGCACCACTGTAGATGAATTATTAGGAAAACTTGCATTTGACTCGACAGATGGAGATAGCACCGTCGATGCATCTGTTATGATTCAGGGGTTTTCATCAGAAACTCAGGCCAGTACGGATAAGGGCGGATATTTAAAAATTTCACTTAAAGTGATCAATGATAATGATGATGATGCGGCCACGGAACGCATGCGTATTTTAGCCAATGGTAATATAGGAATTGGACGATCTGCGCCTGTGGCCAAGCTTCAAGCAGCAGGACGTCAAGTTCAAATTGGGGATGCTGGAACCGTCAATACAGCAACCGGGGATGGAGATTTGTATGTCGAGGATGCGTTGGAAGTTGGTGGAAGTTGTACCGGAGCATCAGCTAATTGTAATGATGACGTAGCGGAGGAGTTTGAATCTCTTGAGGGAGTTGAGGCGGGGGACATCGTTATTTTAAACACCAGTGAATATAAAACCGTTCAACACAGTTTAAAACCATATGATTCTCAGACGATTGGTGTTGTTTCAACGAAGCCAACGATCATTATGTCTTCAGGAGATTTTCGTAAGCACCCGGTGCCAATTGCATTAAATGGTGTTGCGCCAGTGAAGGTAAATTTAGAAAATGGCCCGATTAAGATTGGCGATTACATCACAAGTTCTTCAACCCCTGGGGTTGGGATGAAGGCGACCAAGGCGGGAAAAGTGTTGGGAATTTCCCTCGAGAAATTTGATGAAAAATCATTAAATGAAAAAGGTGTCGGTAAAGTTATTCATTTTATCGACGTCCATTGGTGGGACGCAGATGATGGGAAGAAGTTAGAGATATTAGCAGCGACAATTAATTCTCAACAGAAGATGATAGAAGAGCAGCGGATGATTAATAAGAGACAGCAGGATGAAATTGAAGATAGACGAAGAAGAATTAAGAAATTATCAAAAAAATAGATATTAATAGATATTGATGGATATTGGGATACTGATCGTCTAGGGAGATCAAAAATGAATAAATATATACCACTCAAAGAATTGGAAGTTTATCAATTATCAAGAGAACTATCACGACTAGCATGGGGAATATATCAAGAATTCAGTTTTGAAGATAAGAAGGTTATGGGAGATCAATTTGTTCGTTCTATGGATTCTGTTGGAGCCAATATAGCTGAAGGCTATGGAAGATATCACTGTTTAGATCGAATTAGATTTTACTATAACGCGCGGGCATCACTTCATGAGTCTTGTGACCACTGGTTGGAATTATTGCACGAACGGCAGAAAATTAGTTTGGAGAAATATAAACTTATGAATTCAGTAAAAGAAAAGTTATCGTTAAAGTTGTCAAATTTTATTAATGCAACATATAAACTTTCTGATAATGAAAAGAAATAAAATAATAAAGAATAGAGGTTTGATACTTATCGATATTGGTAGATATTGGGATATTGGTTGTCGGAAATCTCGGACAATTAATATCAATCAGTATCAATCAGTATCAACCAGCATCTATTCATTGTTTCTATTATTTCTTTTTTTATCTAATCCAAATATTGTTTATGCCATTCCCGACGGCCGAGGCAACGAAATTTTTCTCAGTGGTAATTTGGGCATTGGAACAACAGCCCCAAGTCAGGCCCTCCATGTGGTAGGAAACGCGCGCATTACTGGTTTAAATTGTTCTAGTAATTCGAGTGGTGGGGCTATTACAGCGGATGTAAACGGGAATTTAAGTTGTAGTGATGATAATGATGGCGGTGGGCTTTGGACTGATGGTGGGGCAACGACGTATGTAACAAGTCAAACGGATGATCTAGCGGTTGGGGCATCGTCATTGGTCGCGCCTTTTAGTGTGGATGAGTCGGCCAATACGGTAAGGATTGGTGAAGGATCTAATTCTGATGGGATATTGGCAATGTATGCCAGCAACGGAGTCACAGGAACAATTACTTATTTAACTGTTTTTGATAGTTGGTATTTTTCTGGAGGCAACATTGGGATTGGAACAACAGCCCCGGAGGTAAAACTTGATGTTACCAACGCAGGTGTGGCCGGAGATGTTGGTGTAGAAATTGATGCTTTTTCTCCGGGAGATCCATTTTTACGTTTTGAGATTTCGCACAATCCCATTTGGACAATTGGCGTTGATGATTCAAACAGTGATAAATTTACGATTGGAACAACGGCACTTGATACAAGCATCAGATTGACCATTGATTCTAATAGTAATGTAGGCATTGGAACAACAGCTCCATCCACGAAATTAACGGTTACACAAGGAAATAGCACAGGCATATTAGCTCTGAGCGGTAATGGTGCTTTTGTTACAGATATTGCTATAGGCCGGACAGCTATTGAAGGAAAGTTGGGGATTGCTGCAATTGCTGGCAGTTATGCGACAGGGGCGCAGTCTGGGGATCTTATTCTCCGCAATGAAAGTAGTTCGCAAAAATTATTTTTATCCGCTGGCACAACAGAAACAATGACCATCACAAACACCAATGTCGGAATCGGGGTATCTGCCCCGGCAGCCGCTTTAGATGTTATGACTTCTGATACAGCCAGTAGTTACTTAGGTGCTTTATGGCTTCAAAGAATTGATTCAGATTCAGCGGCGGCTGACGACTTGGGAGAATCCATAGAATTCTTTTTGGAAATGGCAACTTCTGCTTCTTATGAAGCTGGAAGCATTGATGTCGTCTGGGAAGATTCAGGCGATACTTCGGAAGATAGTTCGATTAGATTTAATACAACGCAATCAGCAGGAGTGGCCGAAGCTATGCGTATTGATAACTTAGGTAATGTTGGAATTGGCCACAGCGATCCTGACGCCTCGTTTGAAATAGTTGATAATGGGGGAGACATTTTTATGATTTCATCAGATGCGACCACCAACGGAGATTTTTTTATTGTAAAAACTTCTGGAAATGTTGGAATTGGAGATTCTACACCTGACGCTATGCTTGAGATTGCCACGACAGGTGGCGTTACGCCACTCATGGTTTCAAATGGAACCGCAGGAGATGGTGATTTTTTTGTTGTTCGATCAGATGGAAATGTTGGCGTGGGAGACTCAACTCCTGAGGCGACTTTAGAAGTTGTGGATGCCGGGGCGGATATTCTTAATATTTCCGATGGAGCATCGGGTAATGGTGATTTTTTAATAATGAACACATCAGGATGTCTAGGGATAGGAGTAACAGCCCCCCGTACACAAGTTCATATGGCTCTGGTAACCGGAGGGACCATGATGCTTTCGCGAGAAGACACTACAACAACCGCAGATGAGTTGTTAGGAGAAATTTTATT
Source organism: Candidatus Omnitrophota bacterium (assembly GCA_023247445.1). GTDB lineage: Bacteria > Omnitrophota > Gorgyraeia > Zapsychrales > Zapsychraceae > JAHFGL01. The sequence continues at coordinate 27,059 of JAHFGL010000030.1, forward strand.
TGATTCAACCGATGATGATGAAAGTAGCGTGGATGCCTCGGTTGCCATCAGAGCGTATGCCTCACAAGCTCATTCAGCGACTGAGAAAGGGGGATATTTACAATTTTGGACTAAGGCTACAGACACGGATGAAAACGCGGCCGCAGCCGTGCGTATGCATATTACAGATGCCGCTGGAGTAACCAGCGTTGGGATTGGGACATCAGCACCTACTGGAGCGCTACAGGTGACTGGCGGTTTTGTATTTATTGGCGATGGCAGCACAGGTGCTGTGACCACAGCCGCTGCAGATGGGGATTTGTATGTCGAGGATGCGTTGGAAGTCGATGGCTCATGTACGGGGGCGGGTTCATGCGATGCGGATGTGGCTGAAGAATTTGATGCGATAGATGGCGTGAAGGCCGGAGATATTGTGGTTTTAAATAATAAAAACTATAAAACTGTTCAATATTCTTCTAAACCATACGACCAAGAAATGATCGGCGTTGTTTCTACGAAACCAACAATTATTATGGGTTCTGGCAATTTTCGAAAAAATCCAATACCACTGGCGTTAAGCGGAGTTGCCCCAGTGAAAGTGTGTTTAGAAAATGGACCAATTAAAATTGGAGATTATATTACAAGTTCATCAACGCCGGGTGTTGGGATGAAGGCAACCAAGGCGGGGAAGGTGATCGGGGTTGCGCTAGAGGATTATGGGACCAACCTGTCATCTCCGAATGTTTTAATCGGGGATCTAAGCTCAGCGAAGATTCCCGCTTCCGCGGGAATGACAGATAAAATCGTCCATTTTATTGATGTCCATTGGTGGGGAGGGCAAGAAGAAGAGTTGTTGGAGTCTTTGGCGAAATTAATTAAGCAACAAGAAAAGAATTTTGAACGAGAGAAGATAATTAATAGAAAGCAAGAGGAAGAGATAAAAGGGTTGTATAGGGATTTAGAGAAATTAGAAAAGAATAAAAGCTGATATTTATACAATGAGAAGAAATAATAAAAAGATACTAATAGATATTGATAGATATTTGCTCGCTATCGCTCGCGATATTACTTGTCTTAAGTCTAAGACAAGTAATATCAATAAGTATCCATTAGTATCAACCAGTATCAATTCACTATTTCTATTATTTTTTCTTTTATTTAATTTAAATATTGTAAATGCCGCCACCGACGGTCTTGGTAACGAAGTTTTTCCCAGTAGTAAAGTTGGCGTTGGGACAACGGGTCCTAGTGTTGAATTACATGTGGTAGGTAGTGCCCGAATTACAGGATTAAATTGTAGCGGTAATGCCAATGGGGGAGCCATCACAGCGGATGCGAATGGAAATTTGAGTTGTAGTGATGATAATGACAGTTCTTCTCTTTGGACTGATGGAGGTGCAACGACGTATTTAACAAGTCAAACAGATGATTTAGCGGTCGGGGAAACGTCATTGACTGCTCCTTTTAGTGTTGATGAGTCAGCGAATACAGTAAGGATTGGAGAAGCTGCCAATTCTAATGGAACCTTATCAATGTATGCGTTAGATGGTACAGGGAGTGTCATTTACACAACCAGTGATGCCTTTGAATTTACAGGAGGGAGTCTGAGTACAGAAATAAATGTCCCTGAAGTAAAATTTGATATCACTAATGGAGGAACGGCTGGGGATAATGGTGTTGAAATTGATGCGACTTCTGCCGGAGATGCATTCTTACGTTTTGAAATTTCGCATAATCCTATTTGGACAATAGGATTGGATAATTGTGATGGAGCCGATTGCACTGTTAATAAATTTAAAATTGGACAAGCAGCGGTAGATTCAAACACCGCGTTGACGATTAATTCAAATCGTAATGTTGGGATTGGAACAACAGACCCAAGTCAAAAATTGACGGTTCAGGCGGCCAATGCAACGAGTATTCTCGCTCTTAGTGGGGCGTCGAATCAATATACAGACATCGATATCGGAAGAACTTCTTCAGAAGCAAAGTTTGGCATTGTGGGTGTAGCGGGAGTATTTCTTTCAGGATCTACATTAGGAGATGTAGCTTTTCTAAATTCTAGCAGCACAAATAAATTATTTTTATCCACGGGGACAACAGAAACAGTCACCGTGCAAAGTGATAATGTAGGTATTGGGACATCCGTCCCAGCAGATGTTTTACATATCGTTGCATCTGATACAAATTCAAATGTCTTACCTGCCCTTAAACTTAAACGATTTGATTCCGATAGTGTTGGGGCAGTGAGTTTGGCCACAGGCATTGATTTTTATTTAGAAGATAGTGCGTCGAATATTCAGCAAGCAGCGCGGTTTTGGTATTTTTGGACTGATGCGACCGATGGCTCGGAAGATTGTACATTTGTCCCTTTTACTGAAGTAGCAGGAGCGCTAACTGCAAATTTCAGCATCATTTCAACTGGAAACGTTGGGATTAATGATTATG
>JAHFGL010000031.1:0-2484 GCA_023247445.1 Candidatus Omnitrophota bacterium
TAAAAGATGGCGCGTGCAACAAGATCCTCTTTTTATTAATTGAAGAAATAAATGGGTACGATAACTTTAAATAAGGAAACAGTTTTAAAATAGTCTCATCAACTGTACTGAGATTGGGAGGATGGAAAAGCATACCTGCTATGTGGCATTTTTTTTCTTTCATATTAAAATTAAATTGTATCTATAATGATACAGGCATTATTACCACCAAAAGCTTGAGAGTTATTCAAGACTGTTTCTATTTTTAATTTTATACTCTTATTAGGCACACAATTAATCAGGCACTTTGGATCTTGATTTTCAACATTAATCGTCGGTGGGATTTCGTTATTTTGAATAGCCAAACAACAAGCAATAGTCTCAAAAGCTGAAGCAGCACCCATGGCATGACCAAGCATGGATTTAATTGAACTCATTGGAATTCTAGATCCGTGTTTACCAAATACACGGTTAACAGCTTGACTTTCAGCTAAATCGTTTTCGATAGTTCCTGTTCCATGAGCACTAATATAGTCAATTTCCCCTGGATCAACATTGGAATTCTTTAAGGCTTTTTTTATAGCTTTTGAAACCCCATCCGAAGATGGATTTGTCATATGATGGGCATCACAAGATAATCCATATCCCAAAATTTCTGCATAAATTTTCGCTTTACGTTTTTGGGCGCTAGCTAATGATTCAATAAGTAGAATCCCTGCGCCCTCTCCTGGAATCATCCCCTGACGATTTTTATCAAAAGGTTGGCATTTTTCTGGAGCAACAGCCAAAAGACGATTGAAGCCAGTAAAAACAATCCGTGACAAAGCATCCGCTCCTCCGGCAATAGCATAATCAAGCTTTGACGCTCGAATCTGATCATAAGCATAGGCAACCGCATAGTTCCCAGCAGCACAAGCGGTCGCAAAAACCGCATTCCGGTTGGTTATTTTGAACTCTAACGCAACATTAGTACTTATGGAACTGGCGGGATAAACAAGGATTGTTTCCTTTAGAAAATCTCTGGCCTGTTTATATTGGTAATCATTGTAATGTTCTAATAATTGGATCTCGCCTGTTGTTGTCCCAATAAAAACTCCCATTTTACTACGATCAATTTTGTTAATGTTTAAGGTTCCATCTTTTAGACCAAGCTTTGTCGCTGCAATTGCCATTTGGGAAGCTCTTCCCAATTTTGAGATTTTACGTAAATCAATGAATTCTTCTGGTTTAAAAATTTTTACCTCTCCTCCGAAATGTCGATCATACATAGAAGTGTCAAAGGAAGAAATTTTCGTAATTCCGCTTTTCCCCGCAATCAAATTCTTCCAAAACTCCTGCCAACCGATGCCAATGGATGAGATAACCCCAAGCCCGGTGATGACTACTCTTTTATTTTTATCGATTTCTTTAGCCATTTGTATTTAGTACACTATAAAAATTTTTAACTTCGGCAATTTTATTTGTAGCCACATGAATGTCAATGTCGACGAAACCCGTATTCTCAAACATCTTGTAAGAACCTGTTTGCATTTTTAACTGATCGCCAACCTTAACAGACTCAAAAAATTCTGACTTAATCTTCCCAATAACTGCGTATTGTTTTTTTTTAACTATCGGGTCGTTCTTGTTTAATTTATAAAACGCTAGCGCCGTCTGGGCGGCGGCTTCGATGATGAGCGTCTCAGGAAAAATATTGTTTGGATATTTCAGCCCCTCAAAAACCCATTCATTGCCCGTAATATTTTTAATGGCCGTTAAACTTTCGTCTTTTTTAAATTCAACAATGCGATCAATCATCAAAAATGGATATTTTTGCGGCAAGATTTGATCTAGTGGATATTGGTCAACCATTGGGCTCATTTGATAATAATTATAATAACATATAGGAGAACTTGAAAATTATTATAATCACATAACCTATTGTCTTCAAGGAGTTTGGTGGTTTTCTACGAAGGTATTTAATGCGGATTTGTTGACTAAATCTTCTTTAAACGCGCGAACAATTCTGTATAAACACGGTCATCTTTGCGAATCCCAATTTTAATAACCAAAACCAAAATTTTATCCTTTTCAATGCGATAAACGACACGGTAATCACCAATCCGCAATCGCCAATAACCAAAAAATTCTCCCAAAAGTGGCTTCCCGTAGGCTTCTGGATCTAATGATAATTTCTTTTGAAGAGTGAAAATAATCGTTTTTTGATCGGCCGAAGAGATTCCCTTAAAGTCATCTTTGATAACAAGCGGATGTATTTTGACCTGCCACATTAATTATTTACCTTTAATTCTCTTTTTTACATCTTCTACATCAAGATACTCCGAAATCTTTGTCTTTGCGTCGCGCTCTTTGGCCAAATAGCCTAAAGCAAAATCCTCCAAAAGCTCAAGCGTTGCCTCCATTTGACTATATTTTTCAATATTCATCAAGACAGCCACGGGCTTATTGCGTTTACCAATTAACACCTTGTGCTTTTTTGTTTGCTCTAAAATCTGGTCAATATGT
>JAHFGL010000031.1:2494-28887 GCA_023247445.1 Candidatus Omnitrophota bacterium
AGCTCCGAAACTCCAATGATCGTTGTATCTTCTTTAACCGTAATCATAAATTTAACCCTCCGTTAAGGTTTCTGCCTAGCCAAAGCATATCATTGGGCTATTGAATTGTCAATTAAGTTGACGATTTAAAATACAATTAGAATGGCATGGGTTAATTTACAAATGGAGGAAATTTCGGGACAAAACTATTCCAAAACTATTGCTTAACCTTTTGAATATATTCATTATATGCTTTTTCCAGAATCTCTTTAGTAATTCCTTTATAACTACAGCCCACGTTGGCTTTTGATGGATGATACTCATCAGACCATGCTGGCGCTTTAAGCTCTTTTCTAATAAACTCAAGTTCTTTAAAGACATGTCTTCGTTTATTACAAGATTTCTTATATGAAATTAAAATCTTGTCTGTTGGAACAAATTTATTTCTTTTCTTAATTATATATCCAAATTTAATTAACCGACCTACCCCCCCCTGCAATTCTTCTAGAGAAAAAATTGCATGGTTAATAGCATCACCAAAACCTATGATACTTAAAAGGCTTGAATTTCCTTGTTGATTAGCATAAATAATCGACAACAACAACCATGGATCAGCACATTTAAATCCCTCTTTCATTTCCACCCCCACTTGTTCTTAAATTTTCGCTCCATTTCATAAAATATACTTCTTTCTTTTCGTGACATATCTATTCCTTCGTCAATTAATTCTCTACCCTGCAAATACATTCGACGAAACCATAAATAATTATTTTTAAGTGCCTTTTCTACCCCTATTTTCACCGGGAATTTCCTCGCTTTATAGTAATCCGCAGAGATTGCTTCAGCCTTACTTATTATTCTTGACATAGTTTCTCCTATTACGATTGGAGCTTTCCTTGCTGAACCAGCTGGTCCCAAAGACATCGAAATTACGAAATCCATCATTTCTTCTCGACTCATTGGTTTATTAAATTCGTCTTCTAATCTCTCTCCCATCAACCCATACGGATCGACAAGATTAACGGGATTGTTGTTAACGTATAGATACTGATTCATTCCATCGGCAAAACCAAGTGGATCTCGTGTCAACCAGCGGCCGACTTCGGAATCATAATACCGTGCGCCAAAATAATAAAGGCCTGACCGAGATTCAAATTTTTTACTTGAAAAACGAAATAAATTTGTGTCACTGACAGACGGAGGATTAATCAGATTCTCAAAGGTATCATATCCACCACATCAATCAGGACACAATATTTAATTCCATAATTCTCAATAATTATGGGATCATGTATTCTGTTCCGGATCTTTTCGCCGATCTCTAAATCCCACTCTCTTCATGTAAACTATTTATCCACGCTACCATCTTTGTAAACCAAAAAACTTGTCGATAACGGAATAAATGATCTTGGGAATCCCCCATCATCTACATTAACCGCAATATGGACGTATTTATCGTTCTTCTCTAAGATTTGAACTTCAACTTGATACCAACCATCACCAACTCCGCATTCATATACGGTAGGATCCTTAAGCACAGATAACTCTTTATAAGTTTTGTTAGCAAATTTTTCTTTCTCTTGATCCAAAATTAATTTTAGTTTTCCTTTATCCATAAACTTATTTTCCTCCCCAGAACCACGGTATTCTAAAATTTATGTGACTTCTCTTAATACCTTCTTTCCAAACTGTTAATTGAATGTGTGGCCATTTCCCAAGGGTTGGGAAAGTATGATGCGCCCCATGAACGGCAATCTTCGTCGAGTATCCAGCCGCTTTGAGGGCTCCGGCCCCTCCGAGTGCTAAATCAGCACCGACACCTGCAATAGAACCGCCGATATAATATCCTGAAGATGGATTTACTACATCATTATATCCACCTTGTTCTCGTAACCACGCTGTCCCACCAAACGTAATTGTATCGCCGAATCCTGCAAAAAAATTTGACAATCCCTCTTCCCACTCAAGTTTTTCCCCCATCAACCCATAATCAAGTCTCTCCCCCATCAATCCATACGGATCAACGAGATTGATGGGATTGTTGTTAACGTAAAGATACTGATTCATTCCGTCGGCAAAACCAAGTGGATCTCGTGTCAACCAGCGGCCGACTTCGGAATCATAATACCGTGCGCCAAAATAATAAAGTCCCGACCGAGATTCAAATTTTTTACTTGAAAAACGAAATAAATTTGTGTCACTGGCAGATGGCGTATTGATAAAATTTCCAAAGGCATCATATTCATAAATGAGGGTTGTGGTATCTATTTATTTCTTATAGATTTAAAGCTTCCACTCTTCATCTTCAACACCATATTTACATTATCTAATTTCCCAGCTTTCTTTAAGTTTATTGTGTCCTTGATAGATTCGACACATGAAAAAACTGCCTTTTGCAATTCATCTTCATTTTTATACCACCCTGGGCAGGCCGTAAACTGAACAGTCCCGGGATAGAGCGCATGATCTTTATTGTAATCTTTATCAGACGGTTTATTTTTATACCTAAAAACCGCTACAATTTCACCTTGCTCATTGACGAGGACATTTGAGTAATTGTAATAATATTTTCTTTTGTTTTCTGATATATCCAAAACATTAATAAGCTTTAAAGCCTCTTTTATATACATATGTTCTCCTATTTAATGCCCCATCGCTCAGCGTCTCCTGCATAGATCCGCTCAGTCTTCTTCAATAGATCATCGGAGCTATCAATATAAATTCTCTCAGCTCTCGAAAATGCTCCTCCATCAATCTTATCCATATATTGAATAATTTTCTCAGCCATTCTTATATCCCTTTTATTATTTTTCCAAATGGTTCGAGCATCTTGACTAGCAATCGTTGAAATGTACCCGCCCACTTCTCTAGCTAATCTTTCAAGCCTTACTTTTGGACCTCTTCCTAAAACAAGAATTCCTTTCTTAATAGTATTCTCACTCCCTCCGGAAGCAATATTAAAACCCGCATCGGTTATTGTGGCAAAAACACCAATTACTGCTAAACTTTTTAATCCGACATCTCCACCTGACGCCTGCCAAAGCTTTATACTATCTCCAAAAGTATTCTGATCAAAAAAGAAATCTACCCATGAATTCCTTCGTTCACCACACAATCCATACGGATCAACGAGATTGATGGGATTGTTGTTAACGTAAAGATATGGATTCATTCCGTCGGCAAAACCAAGTGGATCTCGTGTCAACCAGCGGCCGACCTCAGCATCATAATATCGTGCACCGAAATAATAAAGTCCCGACCGAGATTCAAATTTTTTACTTGAAAAACGAAATAAATTTGTGTCACTGGCAGACGGAGGATTAACTAAATTCCCAAAGGCATCATATTCATAACTGGCCGTTGCAGCACCAGTCGAACTTACCATATTTGCCACTGACCCCAGCGCATCATAATGATAATACTGTGTAGCCGTCGCTGTTGTCTGTGATATTAAACTGCCGATGCCACCGGAAAAACCTAACCCTCGAGTATAACTATTCTTGGTTTTACCAAGGTCGTCCCGCTCAATGACTACGTTAAACCCATCATAGTAAGAGCTAGTCTTTACGTTGTTCTCGACCGTTTGTGTTCGAGTACCAGTGCCATCATAAACAAACGTATCATGTTGGACTCCTGTCATTCCAGGGATGTTTGTATAATCAAGCCCTTTCAGTCTATCTTCAGCATCATAGTTATATTGTATTTGCTGCTTCGCTGTCTCGCCCGACCGAACTCTTTCCTTAAACGTTCTGTTTCCATTCTTGTCATATAAATATGTTACAGTCTCGATAGGAAAAGATTTAGTGCTGATATTTACTGAATGACTCCAATTTAATAAACGATTAGCGAAATCATATTGAAGATTTTTGGTTAATGTAATCGCCTGTGACAAATTTGTTCCTTTGGTATTACCAAATCCAGCTGCTGTCATATCTGTAAGAACTTTCTGAGGCATGATCTTTGAATCCACCGTCCAAAAATTTCCCAACGTTGTACTCTTCTTAAAACTCAACCTGTTTCCCAGAAGATCATACGTATAAACATAATCGTAGATAACCGTGGCTTGTTTACTCGTGCTTGAACTTTTCGTCTCACGCAAAAGCTGATTCAATGCGTCATATGTATATTGAATAATTGAGCCGTCTTTGTACTGTTTGCTTGTTACCATCCCAGCAAGATCATATGTATATTTAAAGGAAGAAATCACGGTGTTCTTATTGGCAATATTATTAACTAATGTTGGACGGTTCATAACATCATACGTATAAATTTCCGATGTAGTATTTGGATACTTAACCGATAACTTGTTTGAAACAGCATCATACGTATAAAGAGTTGTTCCCTTAATATCCGTCACTGATGCAAGACGATTTAAACTATCATAAGCATAAGTGGTCTTCTGACCATTTTGATCAACCATCGTCAAACGGTTCCCTTCGGAATCATAGGTATAGGTGATAGTGTCATTCGCTTCTGGTCCATCTTCACTCAACAACCGTCCGAGTGCATCATAGGTATATGTTGTTAATCCCCGCGCATCGGTCATGGATATTTTCTGGCCCAATTGGTCATAGACATTTGTGACCTTTGTTCCGTCAGGATAAATTGTATCGATAAGGCGATTCAAAGCATCATATGTATAAGTTATTGTTTGATTATTATTATCAATTTTTGCAATTAAATTTCCGACTTTATCGTATACATTGGTTGAAGCAAAACCCAAAGGATTTGTTTCGATAACAATGCGTCCATTAGAATCATAGGCATAGCGTGTTAAATTTCCTTTGGCATCGGTTACTGTCAAAAGGTGGCCTTCACTATCGTAACTACTCTGAGTGATTCCACCTAAAGGATCCGTTGTCTTCACCAATCTTTCATAAGTATCATATTCTTTGATGATCGGATTGCCTCGTTGATCAGTAATTTTAATTTGATTACCAAAAGCATCGTAAGAATATAAAATAGTGCTGTTGTCAGCAAAGGTGGCTTTAACAAGTCGATTTAAATTATCATAATTAAAAGTTGTTTTGCGGCCGAGAGCATCTGTTTTAGTAAGAACATTGCCGACATTATCATAAGTGAAGCTGGTTATTTTTCCCAAAGGATCGGTCTGCTGAATAACTTGACCGAGATTATTATAAGTAAACGTAACGGTACGGCCCAACGTGTCTTTTTCAGTTAATGGCTCACCAAATTGATTATAGGTTATTGTACGTTGCTTCCCGAGAGCATCTGTCATGTTTGTTAGATTCCCTCGACTATCATATCCAAAAGATTTACTTTGGCCTTTTGCATCTAATGTCGAAGATATCAAATTAAACTCGGCATTATATCCCATACGTGTTTTATTATTAAAAGCATCATTTATCTGAGTTAGATTGCCAATTGAATCGTAGGTAAATTGGGTCATGTTCCCCTTGGCATCCACCACAGAGGTTCGATTCATCTTATCATCCCATGTTTGGCTAGTTGTGCTACCTAGGGGATCGGTGTGCAAAGTTTCTAAACCATAATCATTAAACTGATATGTATTCTTATTCCCTAAACTATCAGTGGCCACTGTTATTCCAGCTGACTGAAAATCTAAAGTGACTTTATTAACATTTCCGTCCTGCCAGTTCATATATGCACGATCATTAATATCATAAGCAAAATAGGTTTTATGCCCATTGCCATTTGTTGATTCAATAATATTGTGGTCAGAGTTGTAAACATAGCTTGTTTTCTTTCCTGCCGCATCTGAAATTAGAGAAAGATTGCTGTTAGCATCATATCCATAAAATATTGTTCGCCCGGCTGGATCTTGTGCGGAAATAATACGGCCACCACTATCTAAACCTAAAAGAATCCGTTGACCAGTGGTATCTTGAATATAGGTCCCGCCATTAACAGTTGGATTATATACAAAGCTAAGAGTATTGCCGTTACGGTCAATGATTTTAGAAAATCTACCCGTTGCATTATAAGTAGTAACAATGCCGTGCTCATCAAGCAAGGTGTAAGTCCCATCAGCGTTTTTTGTCAAAAAAGAATGATTCCCGAGGGAAGGAACGTAACCACCATTCGGTTGAACATAAAAATAAATGGCCACACCTTTTTCATCAAAGATAGTTACATTACCAACAACATCCTTCGTTAAATTAATATCATAGGCACTTCGCCAACAATAACCAAAGAGTCCACTGAAAGTCGATTGAGAACGAAATGTGCGCACCAAACTTAATGCAGGCCCTCTTCCCTTTAAAGAGATATCAGAAGCTTGAATAATCATTTCACCTGTTGCGAGATTTATAGGGTCTTTTGTCATCGACATTTTATTTGAGACTACTGTTTTAGGTATTAATGCTGCTGGGGCAAGGGATCCAAAATTAATAATTGACGATTCAATTCGTTTCAAAACAGTAGGATTAGATTTAAAAGAAAAATTAGACCAAAGAAACATATCAGACATGCTAGAAACAAGATCATTATGAACCCATTCACGACACCAAGACTCACTGTTTCCACATAAATATTGCATCACATAAATTCGTGTTGGAGAAATACGAATATAACTCAAAGTATCGTAGCCACGAGCATGCAGATTCAGCTCTCCCCAAGTTCCCAATGATTGACTACTAGATTGTTGATAGTTTATATAAAGACGATACTCCCACATCTGTCCATTGAAAAACCAATCACCATCAGAATAAGCTGAAATGGATGGCTGTGCTTCCTGCGCATTAATTGGAGGGCATACGAATATAGACAAAACTAAAGTTATAATGAATATTTTTTTCATTGTGACACGGGATTAATTCGTGAATGCACTTGGGTCGTTCGAGATTTGTTCAACCTGTCCAGCGGGGTTGTATTTATAATAGAATCTTTGTTGGTTCGGCAGATTCAGATTATCCAATTGATTTAAGGCATTAAAGTTACTATCGATGGCAAAGGCCTTGGTGTTGATATCTTTAATGGACCTGACCTCTCGACCTATCGTGTCGTATTCAAATGAAGTTTTATCCAAAGTTCCATATTGGGCCTTAGTCAATCGCCCTTTAGAATTTAGAACGGTGTCGTCGTCATACGTGTAATTAACATTTAAATTGGCATGGTCTGTTTTATTTGTTAAGCGATTTAATTTATCGTAATAAAAATCGATCGTCTGCCCCTTGGCATCAGTTTGCTTGGATAGATTCCCATTTAAATCATATTCATATCGCCACAACCCCATATCTGGATCGGTCATCGAAATTTTTCGCCCAAGAGGATCATAATTCATCGTTGTGACATGTGCCTTCGCGTCTTGAGTGGTCAATAAATTTCCATCAAAGTCATACGTGTAAAGTGTCGTCGCGTAGAGATTAAAACTTTGGACCGGATACGTAGGCGCCCCGCGTCCATCCGCACCGCGATACTCTTCCTTTTTAATTAGCCGTCCATACGCATCAACATATGATTTCTGCATATGTCCGTTTTCATCAATGGTTGTGGTTGTCCAATCGTTATAGCTAATCGTTGCATAAAATCCATCGGGGTTCGTCGCTTTAATCACACGGCCAGCCCCATCATAATCAATGCGCGTCGAAGGCTTACTTGGATCAATAGCATCGAATGTGGTTGGCAGATTAGCGGTAAAATACGCTAAATATTTTTTAGACGGTAATCCCCGAGAATTATATTCTGTTTGTCCAGAAACAACATATTGACCTGGATTTTCCGAGACGTGTTTGGTTTGGATGAGTCGCCCCAAACCGTCCGCATATTGGTAACTGTCAACGGTGGCTGATTCACCGTGCACCTTGCGGGCTGAAACGATGGTCATAATATGAGCGGGATAAAAAGTGTATTGTGTAAATGTTGTGGGAAAGGTGATCGAATCTAACGGCGAAATCGTTTTAACCACACGTCCAAAGGCATCATAAACTTTTTTTCCCTTTTGGTTATTTGGATCCGTCGTCGATTTTAACTGACCCCACAATCCTCTAAAACCCAACCCGTCATTTAAAGGCACGCCATCCACACCGTAATACTCCGATAACAATTGGTGGGTTAATGCATTGACTGTTTTTATTGGAAAAAGTTGATACGCACTGTCATAAAAAATTTGAGTGACATTGTTTTTTGCATCCGTTGTCGTTTTTAGATTACCATACACATCGTAGCTATATTGAGTAATGGGGTTAGCCGCAGTCCCACCACCAGCCCAACGTTCCTTTTTAGTTAAAAGCCCTTTAATAGGTGCCGTTGCATTGTCTTGGCCATCATAATAAAGCCATGTCTTCTTTTTGATTTGATCATTATTATCTTTAACGGTAATAAGATTTGGCAATCCCCAAATCCAGATTGATGTGTTTTTAACATATGTTGTCTCGAGCGTTTGTTTATCATTACCAACATCATTGCCGGTTGTTAAGTCCACTTCGCCGTATTTGATGAGTTTGGTTAAATTTCCAACTTGTGGACTTTCATCGTAAAAATATTCTTCCGCTATACGTTTGCCGCTTGCGTCACCATCATAGATATAATTATCCTGACGTTTCAAAAACACAAAATTGCTTCCCGCCGCAATTGTTTGGTTTTGCCAAGTGTTGACGGATTTACCGATTAAGTTGCCCGCAGAATTATACTGTCGCTGCTCTGCAACCCTTCCCTTATAGATATTATCTTGTAACGTTGTGGTCTCTAAATAATTGCCAGCGGGATCTGTGACTTTTGTATATCCGAAACCACGAAACTCACGGCTCAGAATATCCCATAAGCCACCAGAGTAAGAATACGCCGCCGTATAACTGTCACCTTGAGCGTTTGATCTAATGATGGACATAACAACCGAAACCGGAAACGGCAGGTAAGTATTATGAGATATATCAATCGGAGCGTAGGTTATGCTTGTCAATCCTCCAACACTATTATCAATCATTGATAATAAATCGGCATGGCTCCCTTGGGCATAAGCGATTTGAGGACCGGATGTCCCGTCTAAAACCATATAATCGTTTAATCCATCGGCGTTAAAATCAGCGGTTTGGACATACGCATTGGTAGAATTTAACGAAAACCCTGGAGCAAAAACTTCATTAATACCTGGTTTTATTTCTTCACCAACACAAAGTCTATATTTAATTTTCCCTGAACTGTGCTCATAATAACCAATATCCGTTACTCCATCTTGATTAAAGTCGGCTAAAATAGTTTTTTCGTTAGTCCCAAAGCCAGTAACATCAGAAAGTTGAAACATCGGAAGGCTCGGATCGCCAGATTGATTGATAAAAAACTTCCATGTTCCCGATGCAGGTTCAATACTGGCGTAATCGAGTAACCCATCGCCATTAAAATCACCTGTTAAAGGTACGTAAGCCTCCGTGCCAAGAACAACCTCATTGCCAACTTTTTCAAAATAACTTCCGCGATTAAACGCCGGCTGAACTTTAAGTAACCCACCACCTTTATAGAAAACAATAAGATCAGACAAACCATCACCGTTAAAATCACCAGCGGTCATACTAAAATTGCCATTTATATTTGTGCTCCATTGCCCTTGGGTAGCAAAATCAGCCCCCGAAGAAAAAGCCACCTGAACATCCTGTCCTCCCGAATCAAAGACAACCAAGTCCGCTCTCCCATCACCATTAAAATCTCCAGTATTAATCTGCTTATTCGCACCAAAGTTGGTGATCCATGTTCTTGCCGTTAGAAAACTATCTCCAGATGAAAGAAGGACATCAACTCTGCCCGCTGCTGAATCAAACGTTGCTAAATCCGTTCGTGCATCGCCATTAAAATCGCCACTAAAATATTGTTTGAGCGCAACTGGAATGGAATTCATCATCACCACTTCATTGGCCAGCTCTTTATTTAAATAAAACTGAAAGCCCTGACTCTGATCATAATCCGTTACATCGATTTGATTCCATTGTCCTCCTTGAACAGTGATAGAATAATTTCTACTACGAGGAGAATATTGCTGATTAACCCAAATTCCCCAATCACCCCCATTTCCCGATGGACCAAATGAAAGTGTCTTTGTTGTATCAACATAGACATACGTAGAAAACCAATAGGCAGCATCCTTCCCTCCAGAAATCGATAAATTACCTTTGCTGGATGTACTCCAAAATGGTCCCGATTGAGCAGCGCCATAGGATGCCATGCTAGTATCAAAAGCATTAGGTGGCATGGGTCCATAATTACTCCCGCCGCGATCGTATCCACCACCGAAATAGGCATTCCATAAATTATTTCCTGATACTCCTAATGCGCTTTGCGATTGGATGCTGTACGTAGGATTGCTTTGACTTTGATAATTAAAAACCACATCGGGCAATATTGAAACTGCGTCAGAACCATATTGCTTAACTCTATTTAATATGGAACGTCCCGTGCGGGCGCTAGCGACATAAATAAATTCATATTTGCGTTGTAAGGTTTCGTTGGCGTAGACTTCGACACCGGTCAAAAGTTTTTTTATTTTAATAGCAAAACCAGGCATTCGGTTAACGAGATAATCGCTGCGGCTTTGATAGGTGAACTTCACGCGAGCATACGCTGACAATCCCCCATTGGGGTTACTGGCATAGTCAATTGTGTCGGGATAAAGTTGATTTTCGTCTTTTGTATAACTAAAGGTCATTGTGTTTCCAAAAATATCTTCCACCTTACTTAAAGACCATCGATAGATTTTATTCGCATTAGCTGGATCAACTTCCTGGGAAGCTGATGTTTCCCCAAAACAATATTTTGTCCCAGTACGATCTGTCAGGAGCCAATAACTATTATTAACAAATTCAATTCTTCCAAACGCGCCTTCAATCGATGGTGCATATAAATTCCCTCCGGTTGATACTAATTCCTGAACGGATCCGGCATGACGAACGATAAACATATCGCTTGTGTTATATTGGGGAACACCTTTTTTAGTGGATCGCTGAATAGAACCTAATTCAAAATTCCATCCAACCCCAGCGATGCCGTTGGGTAAATTAGAATTGTATTGGATCTGAATATTGGGTTGAATACCAAGGCGTCCTGGCGGAACTTCAATGGGGATAGTCATATTAGCGCTGCCACTTTGCGGATCCGCTTCAGCGGCTAAAGAAGAAAATGATGAAAGTTGACTTGCTGAGGCAGCAACAACCTGATTGATTAAAAAGGTTACGAGCGTTATCAACAGAAGATTAATTTTTGTAAGATTGCCTAATTTCAATTTGTTATCCTGACTTAAAGGGATAATATTTTTATTTCCCGAGATTTACCTTAACTATCTAAAAAATTGATAAACGAGGCTTAAAATAAGCCAAACAATTATGATAACCCGTGGAATAACTATCTTTTCTTCTTGCATTGTCTTTCCCCTGAACCATATTATCCCAACGTTAATTAGCAAAACTGAAACTAAAGAGGCCAATACCGGATTGCCTTTTGCTTGAGGTTGCCATTGGATGAAAATGTTATAGCCAATCCAAGTTAGAATAGCAACTCCGATTAAGGTAGTAAGCAATCCAAATATTCTTAGGGTTATTTTAAAATTATTTTTCTTTAGCTCATTCATTATTTAAAAACTCTAATCGTATTATTGAAAAGATCTAAAACTGGTCTTTCAATTCTGTTATACACACTCGTGATTCTGGTATTTCTTAAATATATTTGAACTGTACCTTTTGCGTTTGCAGAAAAAACACCCGATGCTGCATCCCAAACCATTTGAGGCAACTTTATCCCTCTCGATTCGATAACATTCAAGGCTCTCCCTCCAAAAGTATCCAGGATGGTCATACCAGCCCCTTTCCCTGCATTTGCTGCGGCTAAGGCCCCTTCTCCCGAATACAATACTGTCCTCGCACCAGCATTTAGTGCGCCAGCACCCCCCAGCGCAAGCGAGGACGCAATACCTGCACCTCCACCAAATTTGTATAACCCACCGGTTCTATCTACTACATTGTTATAGCCTAGAGATTCTCGAATAAAATTAGTTCCACCAAACGTGACAGCATCACCAAAACCTGCTGCAAAATTACTTGCTCCTTGCAGTATCATTATTCCTGCTTGAGCAGCAGCAGAACCAAGACTTGCCATGTTTCCTAATTGAACCAATTTTACAGCATTTATTGCCTCTTGAGACTTAGTAACTACAATTGTGCCTAAATCTACTGTTCCAACATATTCCCCTGCCGCACTATATCCTAATTCGGCCGATGGTGCGCCAACAGGTGAATAAAATGCACCTGCTACCGCTAATGCTGTGGATGCATACCTAGCCACTTGATGAAAAGTATTCCATCCACCTCCTTGCCAACTGCTTGTTCCTATATTAGCAAGCTGCATTGCTCCCGAAGCAATCAAAAATGGATTTCCCGTAACAACGCCGACGGCTACAGTCGCTACCGCTAAAATTGTCTGGACAGGATGCTCAACAAGATTGGTAAAAAATTGCCCGACAGCTTTAAATAGTTTACTAAACCAACTATACCCGTCTGAATCAACAAAATTTATAGGGTTGTTGTTACAATAAGTGTATCGATTGAACGTTTGAGGATTGCTAGGTCTCTGAACAATCGTATCAGGCGTAAGAAATCTCCCTAACGATGGATCGTAATAACGTGCACCATAAAAGAATAAACCGGACTCTTCATCTAGCTTTTTCCCAGTAAAATAAAACCACGCCACTTCTTCTGAGCTACCATATTTTTCGTGTCGAGAAAATTGACCATACGGCTCATATTCCATAAGTTCTTTTTTAACACCGCTTGAATCTGTCAAAACATTCGCACTGCCTAAATGGTCTGTATGATAATACAATGTTTGACCATTGCTAATAGAGGCCACACGCGTATCTCCTAAAAACACATAGCTGGTCTTACGGCTCGCGGTTTCTTCATAGAGAGAACCAACATAAGTCGTCACAACACCATCCATCGTCACTTTTGTTCGGCCACCATCACCGTCATATTCATACAGGGCTATATTCGCTCCATTTTTATCAACTCTATTTAAACGATTCTCAACGTCATAGCTATACTGTGTCGTGATATTTCCTGGTTCAACTTTTTGAATCATGTTTCCGTTCGCATCATAACTAAAAGTTGTCCCGTTACTTAACGATGTTACCGCGTGCGGTCCGCCGCTGCCCTCACCATAACCGTAAATAAGCCCATCCTTCTGGACAATATTTCCAATCTCATCATAAACATAATTTTTATTGCCATAACTTGTACCGTTGGCTTGCACGAGACGATTTAATTCATCATATTGAAAATTTTGACTTGCTGTGTTGACGCTGTCTACGATCGTTAAAACATTACCCGCTGGATCATAAGTATAATTTAAATCCTGAAGTTTTTGCACTTGGGCATCGACTGTTAATATTCGCGTCAACCGTAATGTCAAACTATTATAGGTATAAGTTGTCACCATCCCATTGCCGTATTCAATCTTAGTTGTTTGACCATTAGCATTATAATCAACGTTTTTAACATACAATGTAGCGGTGACCATAGGTGTCGCCGATTGCTCATTGGAATTTGCGCTGGTGCCTCCGGCGTTTGTGGCTGTCACCACAAAATAATAAAGTGTTCCATTGGTTAGTCCTGTAAC
Organism: Candidatus Omnitrophota bacterium; assembly: GCA_023247445.1. Lineage (GTDB taxonomy): Bacteria > Omnitrophota > Gorgyraeia > Zapsychrales > Zapsychraceae > JAHFGL01. The sequence goes on from JAHFGL010000031.1 coordinate 16,049, forward strand.
ATTATAACCTGTGACATTCCCAACATTTATTGGTGCCCCATAGACTCCAGATGACGTTCCATATTTAATAGAATAGCTTGTTGCTCCCGAAACAACATTCCAACCTAAAGTTACCAGAGCATTACCTGCGGTTGCATTAATTAGAGTAGGAGCTATTGGAGCTGGGATCTGCGGTGTTGCATTCTTTTCATTTGAATTTGGACTTGTCCCTCCAGCATTAGTTGCTGTCACGACAAAATAATATGTTGTCCCATTGGTTAATCCCGTCACAGTAAAGCTTGTTGCACTCCCCGGATTAGCCGTCATCGTGTAATTTCCTGTTGCAGTTCCATATTTAATGGAATAACTTGTCGCTCCTGACACTGCACTCCAACTCAAAGCGACTTGACCATTGCCAGCCGTCGTTGTATTTAGAGTCGGTGCGGTTGGCACCGGATTGGAATTAACCGCCAACTGTTGGATTTCTGCTAGCGTCAACTGACTTTTATAAAAACGTACTTCATCAATTTGTCCACTCAAATATTGTTGGTCCACTGACCCGCTACTGACCTGTACCCATCGGCGTTCACTTCCCAGCGCGCGCATATTCGCTGTAATCGCGCCATCCGCATAAATACTTGTATGTGTCCCTTGCGACACACCATCTAAAAATAATTCAATTTTTCCGGTTGTATTTCTCGTTAAGGCAACATGATGCCATTGGCCATTATTCATAACGCCACCAATGACCTCGGCATAACTGCTCGCCGCAGTCTCTCTTACTAACCCCATGATCTTTCCCGCTGAAGTTATTGGTCCATCATAACCAACCACGATATCAATCACGGCCCCGTCTTCTACCGAATCTCTAAATGATAAAATCGGCCCATAACTATCCGCTGTCTTGACCCATGTCGCAAACGTAAACGCTTCATTCGCCCCGATATTTAATGCACTGCTCGTTCCTAAATTTACATAATTATTAGTTCCATTAAATAAATATGAAAGACTAACCTGGCCTGGTTGTCCTACGGTTGCTCCAACGTTTGTTCCAGCATTACCATTGCCAGAACTATCTGTAACAACTGTTCCACTGGTTTCATCTAACGGCCATTGAGCCGTCAGACCGCTCCCAGTAATAGCAGTTGGTAACACAGATTTTTCATTCGAATTTGAACTCGTCCCACCAGCATTAGTTGCTGTCACGACAAAATAATATGTTGTCCCATTAGTTAATCCCGTAACTGTAAAGCTTGTTGCACTTCCCGGATTGGCCGTCAGCGTATAATTTCCTGTTGCGGTTCCATATTTAATGGAATAACTTGTCGCTCCTGACACCGCACTCCAACTTAAAGCTACTTGTCCGTTCCCGGCCGTTGCTGTATTTAGAATCGGTGCCGTTGGTGCTGGATTAGAATTAACCGCTAACTGTTGGATTTCTGCTAGCGTCAACTGACTTTTATAAAAACGTACTTCATCTATTTGGCCAGATAAATATTGTAGATCTCCCGTCCCGTAACTCTCTTGCACCCATCGTAATTCAGTTGCCAACGCTCGAATGTTTGTTGTGATAGCTCCATCGGCTCCTGTACTCGCTTGGGATCCTTGAGAGACTCCATCCAAAAATAACTCAACTGTCCCTGTTGTATTTCTCGTTAAGGCGACATGATGCCATTGGCCATTGTTAAGGCTGCCGCCTACAACCTGAGAATAATTACCGCCACCATAATCCTCACGAACTAACGTCATGATCTTTCCAGCTGAATTTGTTACACCGTTATATCCCACAGCAATATCTAAGACCACCCCACCATCTGTATTATTTCGAAAAGATAAAAGTGAACCATAAGCATCTGTTGTCTTAACCCATGTCGCAAACGTAAACGCTTCATTCGCCGCGATATTTAACGAACTGTTCGTTCCTAAATTCACATAATTATTTGTTCCATTAAATAAATATGAAAGACTACCTTGCCCTGGTTGCCCTACGGTTGCTCCAACGTTTGTTCCAGTATTACCATTACCAGAGCTATCTGTAACAACTGTTCCACTGGTTTCATCTAACGGCCATTGAGCCGTTGGACCATTCCCAGTAGTAGCAGTTGGTAACGCAGATTTTTCATTCGAATTTGGACTCGTCCCACCAGCATTAGTTGCTGTCACGACAAAATAATATGTTGTTCCATTGGTTAATCCCGTAACTGTAAAGCTTGTTGCACTTCCCGGATTGGCTGTCAGCGTGTAATTTCCTGTTGCGGTTCCATATTTAATTGAATAACTTGTTGCACCTGACACCGCACTCCAACTTAAAGCTGCTTGGGCATTCCCAGCCGTTGCTGTATTTAGAGTAGGTGCGCTTGGCGCGGCTACCTGCGGCGCTGCATTCTTTTCATTAGAATTTACACTTGTTCCCCCAGCATTCGTTGCGGTGATCACAAAATAATATGTTGTTCCATTAGTTAATCCTGTCACAGTAAAACTTGTTGCACTTGCCGGATTAGCCGTCAGCGTATAATTTCCTGTTGCGGTTCCATATTTAATTGAATAACTCGTCGCGCCGCTTACAGCACCCCAACTTAAAGCGACTTGTCCGTTCCCGGCCGTTGCTGTATTTAGAATCGGTGCAGTTGGTGCTGGATTAGAATTAACCGCTAACTGTTGAATTTCTGTTAACGTCAACTGACGTTTATAAAAACGTGCTTCATCAATTTGTCCAGATAAATACCGTTGATCTCCTGGCATCACATTATCTTGTACCCATCTAAGCTCACTGGCCAATGCTCGGATATTTGTTGTGATCGCCCCATCGGCTCCTGTACTTGTTTGAGATCCTTGAGAAAAACCATCTAGAAATAATTCCATTGTTCCCGTTGTGTTCCTGGTAATAGCTACATGATGCCACTGGCCATCATTAACAGTCCCTCCTGTCACATGCACGTAATTGCCACCGCCAAAATCTTCATGGACTAACGCCATCACTTTCCCAGCCGAATTAACGGGTCCATCCGTACCAACAGCGATATCAATAACAGCTCCATCATCCACTGAATTACGAAATGATATAATCGGGCCGTAAGTATCAGTTGTCTTGACCCACGCTGCAAACGTAAAGGCTTCATTCGCCGCGATATTTAACGAACTGTTCGTTCCTAAATTCACATAATTATTTGTTCCATTAAATAAATATGAAAGACTAACCTGGCCTGGTTGTCCTACGGTTGCTCCAACATTTGTTCCAGTATTGCCATTACCAGAGCTATCTGTAACAACTGTTCCACTTGTCTCATTTAACGGCCATTGAGCCGTTGGACCATTCCCAGTAGTAGCAGTTGGTAACGCAGATTTTTCATTCGAATTTGGACTCGTCCCACCAGCATTAGTTGCTGTCACGACAAAATAATATGTTGTTCCATTGGTTAATCCCGTAACTGTAAAGCTTGTTGCACTTCCCGGATTGGCTGTCAGCGTGTAATTTCCTGTTGCGGTTCCATATTTAATTGAATAACTTGTTGCACCTGACACCGCACTCCAACTTAAAGCTGCTTGGGCATTCCCAGCCGTTGCTGTATTTAGAGTAGGTGCGGTTGGTGCTGGTACTTGCGGTGTTGCATTCTTTTCATTTGAATTTGGACTCGTCCCTCCAGCATTAGTTGCCGTCACCACAAAATAATATGTCGTCCCATTGGTTAAGCCTGAGACGGTATAACTAGTCACATTTCCTAGACTTGTCGAAGGCCCATAAACTCCTGAACTTGTCCCATATCTAACCGAATACGATGTTGCTGTTGATACACTTGACCAAGCTAATGTAACCTGTCCGTTTCCAGCGGTTGCACTATTAAGAGTAGGAGCCGTTGGCGGGAGCGTTGGGGTTGCATTTTTTTCATTCGAATTCACACCAATGATCCCACTTGAATCTAAGCCAGCAACAACAAAATAATATTTTGTCCCATTGGTTAATCCTGTCACCGTATAATTGCTAATATTACTTACGTTGACAGTCTTGTTATATGTTCCGCTTACTGTTCCATATCTAATTTTATAAGTGCTGGCACCTGACACTAAGGTCCAATTTAATGTGACTCGAGCATTTCCAGCAACAGCGCTATTTAGAGTAGGAGCAGCCGGAGCCGCGGCATTGGCAGCTAAAGGAAGGAATGTTAAGGCAGCCAAAAAATAAAAAACCAGTAGTTGTTTTTTTGGAATAAAAATATTCTTCTCTCCTCAAATATTTCTGTATGAAAAGAGAATAACATTGATTTGATTATTTGTCAAATATTTTTAACTTTAAGTCAAATCGACAAAGCTTCAATATCTTGTGGTTTTTGAATATTATAAACTTTTAACTGGGGATCAATTTTACGAATGAGACCTTTTAAGACGGTGCCAGGACCGATTTCGATAAAATCAACAACGCCTGCCTTGGCAATTGTTTGAATCGAATCAACCCACTGCACGGAAGAAGTGATTTGTTTGGCAAGATTTTGTGAGATGGTTTGTGGATCATTTGTTGGCTTAGCATCCACGTTGCTTAAAATAGAAAATGTGGCTGAGGCAAATTTAAAACGTAACAATTCTTTTTCAAACTTCTCCGCCGCGGGTTTCATTAAGCTGGAATGAAAAGCCCCGCTGACGTCTAGCGGAATTACACGTTTAGCTCCTTGAGCTTTGATTAGTTCAGAAGCCGCTTCAACTTTACTTACTTCACCAGTGATAACAATTTGTTCTGGCGAATTAATATTGGCCACCTCCGCCCCAGTTTCGCGGCATATATCAATAATTTTATTCTTATCAAATCCAATAACGGCGGCCATCTTCCCTTGTTTAATCTTTGTTGCCTCATCCATAAAGGTCGATCGTCGCTCAACTAATCGTAGTGCATCCTCAAATGATACCGCTTCGCACGCCACAAGCGCTGGATACTCGCCGAGGCTTAAGCCGCAGGTAAATGTGGGTTGAATATTTTTAAACTTTGGATGAGCCTGGAAAGCTCTAAGAGCAGCCACACTAAAAGTAAAAATGGCTGGCTGACAGAATGCGGTTGAGGTTAATTCTTCTTGAGGACCATTAAATATAACATCGGTTAATCCGGGGATAATGCTGTTGGCTTGATCAAAAATCGCTTTAGCTTGCGGCGATGTTTCATAAAACTCACGGCCCATGCCGACTTCTTGGGCCCCTTGACCTGGAAAGATGAGAGCTACTTTTATCATTTAATTTAAAAGTTACCTAGTCACCTGTCACCAGAATCCTGTGACCTTGTGACTCAATTATTTACCAACGTATAATATTTGCTGCTGAAACAAGCCCAGCGCCAAAAGCAACCATGGCAACAACATCACCTTTTTTAATGCGCCCTTCCTTCTCTGCCTCATAAAGCGCAACGGCAATGGATGCCGCCGACATATTTCCATATTTATGGATATTAACAAAAATCTTTTCTTTCGGAACTTTAAGCTTTTTAGCAACCGCCGAAATTATACGATCGTTCGCTTGATGCGGAACAACACAATCAATATCAGAAACTTTAAGTCCTGCTTTCTTCGCCGCAATTTCAACAGCTCTTGCCATCGAATTAACCGCGATCTTAAAAAGTTCCTGGCCGTACATCACAACGTAGGGCAAACGAATTAATTTATTATGCTTGTCCAGCGGATCTCGCCCATCGGAGACAACTGACATGAGGTGTCCAAACTCTCCTTGCGCGTGCAAATAATCAGCAACAATCCCGCTCTTTCCTTTAACCTTTCCCAACACACACGCGCCAGCACCATCGCCGAACAAAACGCACGTGGCACGGTCATTCCAATCAATTAAATTCGTAATCTTCTCCGACGCAATAATAAGCGCATTCTTGTATACACCTGTTTGAATAAATTGTTTGGCTGTTGTAATGCCGTAAAGAAAACCAGAACAAGCAGCACTTAGATCAAAGGCCGCGGCGTGTTTGGCGCCAATAGCTTTTTGGACAAGGCAGGCAACGGATGGAAAATTACTATCAGGACTGATTGTGGTGACAATGATAAGATCAATTTTATCTGCAGTTAGCTGCGCATTTTTAAGCGCCTCTTTCGCCGCACCAATGGCCAGGTCACTATTTTTTTCATCTTTGCCGGCGATGCGACGCTCTTTAATCCCGGTACGTGTTGTAATCCACTCATCGGAAGTATCAACCAACTTTTCTAAATCGTGATTGGTCAACACACGTTTGGGTAAACAATGACCTAAACCTATAATGCCGATATTACTCATAATTATTTTGAAAGCTCCTTACGCATGATGGATAAAATGTCATGTTCCACTTCACGCATCGTTGCGCGAATGGCATTTTTAATGGCCTTGGGACTTGAGCGGCCATGACAAATCATGACCAGCCCATCAATTCCTAATAATGGTGCCCCACCGTATTCCGAATAATCCGCCAGCTTCTTGATATGATCTAAACTATATTTCATCAGTAGCGCCCCTAAAATAGCTACAGGATTTTTTTTAACTTCTCTTTTAATTAATTTTCCTGTTGATTCCATTAACCCCTCTGAAACCTTGAGCACGATATTTCCAATAAATCCATCGCAAACAATACAATCACTTTTACCTGTATACACTTCGTTGGCTTCCACATTGCCAATAAAATTCTCAACCTTTTCTTCCATTAATTTATAAGCCTCTTTTTCAAAACCGGTTCCCTTGCCCGCCTCTTCACCAATGTTAACCAATCCTACCGTTGGGTTAGCAATGTCCATGACCTCCTTAACATAAACCCGCGCCATCAAAGCATTGTGGAGTAGATGTTCTGGTTTTGGATCCGTATTAGCTCCGGCATCGATGAGAAAAGAAAATTTCTTCAGTGTTGGAATAACAGTGCCAATGGCTGGTCGCTCAACTCCCTCAAGCATTCCCAAATGAATCGTTGAAGCGGCCACGACCGCGCCGGTATTCCCAGCGCTGATAAAGGCATCATATTTTCTTTCTTTAAGTAAGCGAATACCAATGGCGATGGATGAATCTTTTTTCTTGCGGATACTTGTTACAGCAGGCTCATGCATCTCCACAACTTCTGGGGCATGGATAATTTCAATTCTATCTTTTGGATAATTATATTTTTTTAATTCAGCCGTGACGCGCTCTTCAATACCAACGAGCACAATTGTAACATTAAATTCTTTAAGCGCTTCAATAACGCCAGCGACAACCGCCTCTGGCGCGTGATCTCCACCCATAGCATCAACGACAATCTTCACACTCTCTCCTTACACAAAGCTTATAGTTCAAATAACCTGTCAGAAACCGTAAATATTATTTAGTTTCTTCTTTTACTTTTTTTGGCTTAATTTCAACAATCGACTTTCCCTTATAAAACCCGCAAAAAGGACAAACACGGTGTGAAAGAATTGGTTTTTGACATTGGGGGCAAGTTCCCATTCCTGGGATCACGGCCTTGTAATGTGTTCTTCTTTTACGTTGTCGTTGTCGTGAATGTTGACGTTTTGGATTTGGCATTTTCTGGCTCCTTAACCATGCACTTTAAGTGCTCTTATTTACATTTACATTTTTCGTTGTTTAAATTTACCCCGCACCCAACACACAAACCCTTACATTTTTCTTGGCACAAGATGCGTGCTGGCAAATTTAAAAACAATTCTTGACGGATATCATCACCAATATCAATAACTTCTATCGTGGAATCAACTTGATAATCAAAGTTAAAATGTTTTTCCCAATCGCCTTCTAAGGGTTCCAAGCATCGCGCACACACAGATTCATATCGACTATTAACATCCGCATAAACTAAAACCGTGCTGTCGACACGTTCAAATTTTGCCTCAACGTGAAGTGGTTTAATAAACTTAAAATCAAACTGTGGTTCAAAGCCTAATGTTTCAGCAACAACATCTTCTGTTACTTCCAAACCTTCTAAACGGATATCGCGAACACGAACTTTCATCATTAATCTCAATCAATGAGCGCGTTTAATAAATTATTTAAATTTTGCCTTTTTAATTTTGTCTGCAACAAATTGGGGGACAAAAGAAGTAACGTCTGCACCCAAGAAAGCGGCCTCTTTGATCAGCGTTGAAGAAAGAAAAGAATATCCTTCTGAAGGCATCAAAAAAACAGTTTCAATTTGTTCTGCTAGACGGCGATTGGTTAGCGCCATTTGTAGTTCGTATTCAAAATCAGAAATCATGCGCAAGCCGCGGACAATCACATGAATATTTTTCTTCTTGGCGTAATTAACAACCAATCCTTCAAAGATTTCAATCTTAACGCCCTTCATACCCTTTGTCGCTTCTTTGAGCATCGCCACACGTTCTTTATTATTAAAGAGCGTTTTTTTCTGAGTATTTTGTGCAACCGCAACAATGACCTCATCAAAAATCCGCGTTGCACGCTTGATTAAATCTAAATGACCAAATGTAACAGGATCAAAACTACCAGGGTATATGGCGACACGGCCCATCTAAACTCCAAAACATGTAAAATTAAGGGATTAAATTTTCTTGTTGCTTATAGATCGATAGAAACGTCTTGCCGTATTTTCTTTGCTCAAAACGAAGAAGGTTACCCTCAATTTTTGGTAAAATCTCGTCGGCACCGTGCTCAATAACGACCACGCAATTGGGGTGTAATATATCATAGGCCCCTAGCGTTTTCAAGGCTTTTTTTCCCAGTTCAAGCCCATAAGGCGGGTCAAGGAAGATAAGATCAAACTTCTTTTTCTGACGGGCAAACATCTTGATATGCGCAAAAGAATCCCCTTCAACTAATTCATAAGAAAAACCATCATCGCGCGGACTTGCGCCAAGTAAAAGCTGCAAATTTTGCGTAATTACATCCGCGCATTTAGGATCATGTTCAACAAAAATCACTTTTTTCGCGCCGCGTGACATCGCCTCCAGCCCAACCGCCCCACTTCCAGCAAATAACTCTAAAAACTCGATGCCATCCATATCCTGCCCTAAAATATCAAACAAGGCTTTACGGGTGATATTCTGTGTTGGCCGAACACTCGCCGGCATATAAAAATTTCGCCCTTTGTATTTACCACCTATTATTTTCACGATGAGCACTTCCTTTTTTAAAATTTTTAGTTTAGATAAGTGCGAAATCGCCCCGCGAGTGAAACGAGCAGGGGTTTCCACCCAAAAAATCACCCCGCCTCCACCATTGCTAAATAAGTTGGATATCGTTTCCGAATGATTTCCTTAACCGGTTGATTGATCGAACTTTCTAACTTTGGATCTTGTTGTGTTAACTCGATGGCTTCTCTTCTGGCCAGCTCAAGAATATCCAGCTGTGTTATCGGATTAGCGAACTTTAATTCATTAAGCCCATGTTGATGTCGACCAAAAAAACTTCCAGGTCCACGGATTAATAAATCCTGCTGCGCGATTTTAAATCCATCCGTCGTTGATAAAAGCGCCTTTAAACGTTGGCTGGCCTCCGGGGTTACTGGCTCGCCTATCAAAATGCAAAGAGCATCTTGGCTGCCCCGTCCAATACGTCCGCGCAGCTGATGAAGCTGCGACAAACCAAAACGCTCGGCATGCTCAATGACCATTACGTTGGCATTGGGAACATCAACGCCTACTTCTACAACGGTCGTTGCTATCAGCACATCGATTTCTTTATTTCGAAATTTTTCCATAACCTTTTGGGTCTGATCTTTTTTCAACTGTCCATGAACAAGCTCAACTCGTAAATCTTTAAATTCATTTTTTTGCAACTGCTTAAACATCGTTTGCGCAGCCTTTAAATCTAAAGTCTCCGACTCTTCAATGATCGGATAAACAATATACGCCTGATTCCCTTCCTTAACTTTATTTCGTACAAGCTCATAAACAGCTGATGATTGTTCAGATTTATAGAGAACTGTTTTGATTTTCCCTCGCCCAGGAGGCATTTCATCCAGGACAGAGACATCCAAATCACCATACAACGTAATGCATAACGTGCGTGGAATTGGTGTCGCGGTCATAATCAGCACATCTGAATTAGAGCCTTTTTCCGTCAACAAAGCCCTTTGCCGGACGCCAAATTTATGCTGTTCATCAATAACAACAAAACTTAATTTCTTAAAATTCAAATCTTGACTAATCAAGGCATGCGTTCCGATAACCAGATCAATCTTCCCCTCTTTAATTTCCTGATATTTCTTTTCTTTCTCCGCTTCTTTAAGATTACTTGTAATCAAAGCTATGCGTAAATTATTAAACAACCCTTCCTTGGAAAAACTTAGAATCTTTTCGTAATGCTGCGCCGCTAAAATTTCTGTCGGAGCCATAATCGCTGACTGACAACCATTCTTAAAGGCCGCCATAACACCAAATAAAGCCACAATTGTTTTCCCCGAACCAACATCGCCCTGTAACAAGCGAAGCATCGGATGCCCCTTCTCCATATCCTGCCTTATTTCGCGAATCGCTTTTTTTTGCGCGGATGTCAGTTTAAAGGCAAATGAATCAATAAAACTAAGCACAAACGAGTCACTAATTTTATGACTAATTCCTGGTTTGTGTGTGATACTTAACCGACGTAGAATAACTGACATTTGAAAAAAGAAAAATTCTTCAAAAGAAACTCTACGCATTGCTGCCTCTTGATCTTCAAAGCTTTCAGGGAAATGGATATTACTGATACTGCGTTTAATATTTGCCAGCTTATGTTTATTACGCAAGAAAACTGGCAATTCATCGTGCAACTGATCCTTATACTTATCAAGACAAGATTTGATTGTTTTACGCAGATATCGCTGTGTCATTCCGCGCGTTAAAGGATAAATAGGCACGATGCGCTTTAAGCTCAACGATTCATCTTCCTCGCTGTTGATTAACTCATATTCCGGCGAAATCATCTGTAATCTATTTTTATACATTTCAACTCTTCCATAACAAACAACTTGCTTGGCCCCTTGAAAATATTTTTCCAAGTAGGGTTGATTAAACCAAATACATGTCAGCCTTCCAGAACCATCATCTAGAATTAGTTCCGAGACATGCTTTTTAGTGTACCAACTTCTCCTGGATTCACTAGCTAAAACTTTTCCGCAAACCGTTTGGAACTCACCGATTTTAAGCTCTGCAACGGGTGTTAAATGCCGACGATCTTCATAACGACGGGGAAAGAAATAGAAAAAGTCTTCGATCGTTTCAATACCCAACTGCATGAAAAGCTTTTTTCTGGCCGGCCCAACTCCTTTTACATATTGGACCGAAACGTTAGCTCCACTGTGCATCAAATTTCCCTTCTACTCTCTTTTAAAAATAAAAAAGACAAGATTCTTATCAAATCTTGTCTGGGATTATACCATCATTAATATTTTTTTATAGGATAGAAATTAATTAGCCAGAACGCATACGGCTAATTTTTTTGGCTAATTGCTCACGATAATCACGGTCAAAAACTTCCTCAAAGTCATACGCATCACGAAATGTTTCGATATTATCTTCCTCGGTCTTACTCAAAACCTTATTGGAAACTAAATTAAAAACAATATGACCAAAGTCTTCCGTTGACCGGATACCCCAATAACGCAGAACGGTTAAGGTCATTGGGCCAAACTTGCTTAGTAGTAGCTCACGAATACCTTCGAGTAATTCATTGCCGGTGAGATGTCTAGGGCGCTTAAATTTTTTTTGGGAATAGGAAAGAGCCTCCATTACAAAAAGGTACGCATCCTCTTTGTAACGGATATCTTTGTTATAGATGTTTTCTATGACCGAATAAAATTCCTCGTTCATACAATTTTTATATTAAATGAAATAAAATTAAAATCAAAGGATTTATAAGAAATTTTTAAATTGCTAAAAAATAGTTCGTGATTTTTATTAAGCTTGGCATAATCCCTCATTCCATTTAAATAAATAATAATATTCATCCAGAAAAATGAGGGATAATACCGCTCTTTTCCAGAAGAATATCTTTCAGTTTTTTTGAAGCGCGGTATAATAGCCCCATGTCACTTAAGAAAATATGGCTTTGGGAAATATATTTCTTCATCCTCTTATTATTTATTTTCAATAAAGCTTATCGAATTTTCTCGCCGGACTCTTCAATCCATTTCTATTTTTCTGTTCTCAATGCCTTTCATCCTCTTCTAATTTTTATCTATCTACTGAGTCTTATCCAGATCTTTTTGAATATTTTTCACTGTATCCCTGTCTTTTGTTATATTCATAAAATAAAAATAGGTGGTCCTAGATTCTGGCAAACTCTTTTTATTTTACGAATCATCTTTGATGTGGTTGGTCATTCATACCAAATAAAATATCTCACTTCTCTTTATTACTTTAGCCCAAAAGTTTTTGCCTTTGTCTTTCTTCAATCGATTTCTATTTACATTCCTTCCTACATCGCCTGCTATCGTTACGCTTTCAAACAAGAAAAATATTTTCAATAAAAAACCCCGCACCAATTTTTCAATTAGCGCGGGGTAAATTAACCCGGCAACGTTCTACTCTCCCACAGCCTTGCGACTATAGTACCATCGACCTTGAAGGGCTTAACTGCCGTATTCGGTATGGGAACGGGTGTTTCCCCTTCAGTAAAGTCGCCGGAAATGTTTTCAGCTCTCAGCTACCAGCTTTCAGTTATCAGTAACTAACTGCTACTGATAGCTGAAACCTGATGACTGAAAACTGTAAAATTATACAATTATGTAAAATAGAAAAAGCCTACAAGCAAATTAATGCTTCCTTCTTGTAAGAAGGATATTAAAAGGTCAAGCATTCGGCAGATTAGTACTGCTAAGCTCAAGACCTTACAGTCCTTACACATGCAGCCTATCAACCTTGTAGTCTACAAGGTGCCTTCATCTCCGAAGAGAAACGATATTTTATCTTGAGGGGGGCTTCGCACTT
>JAHFGL010000032.1 GCA_023247445.1 Candidatus Omnitrophota bacterium
AGCCCATCGGTAGACTGATGCAAAATAACCACCGGCGTTGCCACATCCAGAGTGCTATTTTGAAGCTCATCAAAATCGATGTCGTTAGCTTCGGAGGTTAAAATTCTATCCGTTGGAAAAAATCGCTGATTGGCATAATGCACGATCATTCCAAAAGACGGCACAATCTTTTCCTCAATGGCCTGAAGATTCATTTTCATTTTAACTTCTTGATAAAAAGATACTTTAGGCTCATGCCCATCCCCACCATAATAATTCTTCGCAACAATATCTTTCCACGTCTTCTCTAATTCAGCTTTTAATTGCTTTCCATTAGTGGAAGTAAATTGCGTGATGTCTTTGGTTAATTTCAACTGATCCTGGATGGATCTGTTAAATTGAGTAATCTCATCTTGATTAAGAATGAGTTGATCAGGGGCGGGATGCCGCGCAATCCAAAACCCAGCGGTTTTCATTTCACGTTGGGTATCGGGCGTCAAACTCGGCGCAATATTATAAAGTTTTTCCGTCGCGAAGGATTGATGCGGGCACCAAAAAAAGATTAGACCAAGAAGGAAATAAATAGAACTCTTACGCATGGAAGCAATTTTATCACACACCCTATCGAGCGATAGCATTTAGATAAAAATAAAAAAAGATTAGGCTAATATTCTTTGGGGTCAATCAAGTGTAAAATTTCACGGGCTATCACGGCATGGCCTTTGGCATTAGGATGATCATCCAAGATAAAACCATCTTCTGCTTCAAACCCAGATGACAAATTAGTGGTGATTAAATTTTGGATAAAATCAGGGTATTTTAAAGACTGCTTTTTATTTTCTAAAGACTCAATAAAAGGCCGGCTGTCTTGCAGATAATCATTAACCGCCAGGACAATAATTTGGACACGATTAAAATCAGCCGCTGGAATCTTAAGGAGCGCATTTAAAAATAATTCAGCAGCATCAGAGTTTATTGATTGCGCCTTATCTTTGGAAGATAAGATCTGTTTAATAAAACCGAACCAGCGGGCGAGAGTACAAAAAGTATATTTGCCAAAATAATACGGTAATCCCTTGGAATATTCTTTGATAATCTTTTCTAATGCCACACGATCTTTAATCGGCAACGTTCCTTTTTCAAAGAAAACACTATTTTCCTCAAGATCATTACCGGCATATTGAATAATCAGGTATTTTAAATTTCTTGTATCCAAACGATTAAGCATCTTCAGCTCACGAACCGTTGCATAAGAGGCAATCGCCGCATTTAAAACTTTGTGGCCCGTTGCCTTTTCAATAATTTGGGCAAATGTTGCTTCTTGTTCAACGCCCCATCCCATGGCGACTGAATCTCCAAGGACAATAATCTCCGGCCGCTCTAGCGAGGCCTCGTCATCTCGCAATCCTTTGCTGTTCACAGAAAATACTGTACTAAATTCACGATTCGAAAAAATAAACTTTTTTGGTGATAAAACATATGTTAATTCATCATCATATTGGATGGCTTGCGGCAAGAGTTGAAGAATTGTGCGGTCAGCTCCGAGATAAATATTGCGGACGTGCCAAAGAATGGCCTGAGGAAAATGTTTCAAAACGTTGGGATTGCATAGAAGAAAACCAATCCCCCCTTCATATAAAGCTAAAACAATCAAACTGCTAACAACAAATATCTTGAGATATTTTTTCAATTTTAATCAGGATAATTAAACTCAATTGGCATTTGAACATCGGGATGAATGCTTTTATGAACCGGGCAAGTTGTCGCGGCGCTCTCCAGCAATGTTCTCTTAGAAGGATCAATTCCTTTAGCCATCTGCAGTGTTACCGAAATTTTCCCAATACGACGAATCGGGGTCGTAATCATTTCTTTATGAACTTGGGCGGTCGTTCCGTTTAAATCAATATTATTTTTCTGCGCGGCGATCCCCATAACGGTAAGCATGCAAGATCCCAGCGCGGCCGCAACTAAATCTGTCGGAGAAAAGGCCTCTCCACGACCCATGTTATCAACCGGGGCATCGGTTATAATCTGTTGACCTGATGGGCCATGAGTTAATCGACAACGAAGACTGCCTTCGTAAATCATATTCATCTTAACCATAGTAAATCCTTTCTTATAATCACACTTCGTCATTCTGAGCGTAGCGAAGAATCTCAGAATTGCTTAAATGTTTTGAGATCCTTCGCACCAACTTTCCTTAATAGTTTTTAGATGAAGTTGGTACGTACTGACTTCATCTAATTTGAATTGAGGAAAAGTCAGTGCGTCACTACGTTCCTCAGGATAACGAAATTATATTAATGGTGAGAATGTTTCTTAATGCTAACTTTGATAAGTTTTTCAATATCAAATACACTTCTTCGTTGATTTGGAGCAACGAAGGAAATCGCATGGCCTTTAGTTCCAGCTCGGCCGGTGCGTCCGATTCGGTGGACATAACTATCTGCATTTTCTGGCAGATCATAATTAAGGACGAGTTCAATACCTTTGACATCAATCCCGCGGGCGGCGATATCGGTGGCAACAAGAATTTTATATTGCCCTGTCTTAAACCCCTCTAACGCATGACGCCGTTGGGCCAGCGATCGGTCAGAATGAATTTCAGCGGCGCTATAACCAAACCCAGTAACAACCTTAACAAGTTTGCCAGCCCCCATTTTGGTTCGACAAAATAATAAAATCGATCCGCGAAATTGACTTAGCACTTTTCTTAACAAATCTTTTTTCATCTCTGGCTTAACAATAAATACTTCATGGGTTACTCCCTCCGCGGCGGTGCCAGCCGGTGCGATCTCAACATGAACCGGTGTTTTCATATACGAAGAAACCATTCTGACAATTGTTGGTGGCATGGTCGCTGAAAAAAGCATGGTTTGCCGCGCCGATGGAACTGTTTTTAGAATTGTGTCAATCTGCGGCGCAAAACCCATATCCAGCATTCGATCCGCTTCATCCAAAATAAGGATACGAATATCACTTAAACTTACTTTTCGTTGACGCATTAGATCAATCAAACGTCCTGGGGTAGCAATTAAAACGCGAGGATTTCGTGAAAGGGCTTGAATCTGTTTAAAAATTGGCGCACCGCCAACAAGTGTGACGGTCTTAATACCAAAAGCATTTGAAAGTTTCATCACACTTTCTTCAACTTGAAAAGCAAGTTCACGTGTTGGAACAAGCACCAGCGCGCGCGATTTATTTTGGGCTAATTGCTGAATGGTAGGAATGGCAAAGGCGAAGGTTTTTCCCGTCCCTGTTTGCGCGATGCCAATAACATCGTTGCCTTGTAAAGCAATGGGGATCGCTTTATGCTGAATTGGTGTGGCTGTTTTAAACTTGAGCCGCTCCAGCGCTTCGATTAATTTTGGCGCAATGCCAAGACCATAAAAATTTAAGTGAGATTCTTCCATTGGATGCACAGTATGACGGATGTTCTGGTATTGTCAAAGAAATTTTAAGGGTGGGTACAATGTTCCGTTCTCTCTTTAGGCTTCTGGATTTTTTTAGATTCTAATTCCTCGCGTCGTTCGCGTCATTTTATAAGCGTAAATATATTTCGAACTAACGTGACCAAAAGATCCACCCTTGCACCCTTTCTTTAAAAAAAGAGTCTCAAGATCGCGCGCGCTTATTTCTGAACCTGCGTTACGATAAAACCAAGCGCCCTCTTTTTTGCTAACATTATGGCCATCAAATAATTGTTTCTGTGGATTAATCGCCAGCCCAATATACCAGTCGCGATACCCGGCTTTACTTTTATGGATACAATGCTCAATTTCTTGTTGAATATTCATAAGCTTGGCTCCTTGTCAATTATTTGAACTAAATAGGACGAAGCTGGCGTCCTTCGGGTGAAATGCCCGTTACAATGAAGTCGAGCTCTTCCTGTGAATTATTCTTAAATGCTTCCCTAATATTCTTAAATCCCTGTAAGTAAACAAAAAATCCTTCAACAGGAACATGCATTTCAAAATTCTTGCCTGTTACTTCGCATTGACCAAATATCCGAACCTTATTATTTCTCGATTCAAAATATCTTTTAAATCGAAATGGCAAAAGAGGAAAATTACGAATGGGTAATTCTTGGACCATAGACTTACATTCCCCGAAGGATAAAAATCTCTTTATAAACTTACAAACTTGATCAATAGAAAGGTTTACGTGGGGATCGATTAGAAGAATATTGAGGTGAGTTCTATTCGAATTGTGGCTTTATACTACAGGGGATGGGTTGGTTCGTCAATTCATTTGATTTTTGACAGCGCAAGAATTGCAATGGATCCCCACACAATCTCAAGCGCAAACGCGGCCCAAACGTGTTCATAAAAAACATTGATCCCCATAAACACCGCGCCGATTAAGTTAAGCAGCTGATAAACGCGACCGGTGGCATCTATCTTTTGATATGTGACCAATACATACGCTAACAAAAACAAAATCGTTCCGATCCAACCAAATATTTGAATACCTATCTCCATACTAAGCTCTCCCTACTCTAAATTTTCGTCCTTTAATCTTACCGGTGGTTAAACGTTCAATGGCCTGATCAACGTGGGCACTCGCAATGGCGACATAACTGTTAACCTCGAGAATCTGAATCTTGCCAACATCTTTTCCCAAAAGACCCGCATCGCCCGTCAGCGCTCCTAAAATATCCCCAGGGCGAATATTATCTTTTCTTCCTCCGCTAATATAAATCGTCGACATCGATGATTGACTAACAAAAGGTTTCTTTTTGTTTAACGCGCGCAGCTCCATAAGTTGAGGCGTTATTTTTAAATATTCGGCAATGCTATCAAGAATCGCCTTTTCTTTGCCAGCAAATAAACTAAGCGCCAAACCAACTTTACCCGCCCTTCCCGTTCGACCGATGCGATGAATATAAAGTTCGTGGTCTGACGGCAAATCATAATTAACCACCGCGCCAACATCTTTAATATCAAGTCCACGCGAAGCCAAATCTGTCGCCACCAAAATAGAACAACTCTTATTAGCAAATTTAGTTAAAACCAGCGTCCTGTCTGGCTGCTCAAGATCCGAATGAATTTCTAACGCATCTATTTTTCTTCGTTTTAACATCTGGGTAACCTTTGAACAAATGACTCGGCTATTACAAAAGATAATTGACGATTCTGGTTTAAAGTGCCCCAAGATCAAAAGAAGCGCGTCGAATTTATCGCTCTCTGCGGTCACATCAAAAAACACCTGCTTAATACTATTTTGCTGGTGTTGCGAATCAATGGTCACCTGGGCGGCATCTTCCTGGATACTGGCACTTAACGTTTTAATGCCGTGCGGAAATGTCGCAGAAAAAAGAAGCGTTTGGCGATTAATGGGTGTAAACGCCGCAATATCATTAATGTCGTCAAGAAATCCCATTTCAAGCAAACGATCCGCTTCATCTAAAACCAATATCTTTACGTTAGATACGGAGAAAGATTTCTTTTCAAGTAAGCGTTTAATTCGGCCTGGTGTTCCGACAATGATGTGGGCGCCTTGCTTTAACGATTTAATTTTATGACGCTCTTCCGTTCCGCCGGCTAAGGTCAGAACCTTAATATTATTTGTAAATCTCGCTAGCCGACGAATCTCCGCGCACACTTGCTCGGCCAACTCGCGAGTCGGACAAAGAACCAAAGCCTGAGGTCGAGGGTTGGCTACATCGAGCTTCGCTAGAATTCCCAAACCAAACGCCGCTGTTTTACCACTGCCGGTGTTCGCCTGTCCGATAAAATCTCGATTTCCTAAAACAAAAGGCAAACCCTGCTCTTGAATCGGCGTCATCTCTAAATATCCGAGCGATTCTAAGTTCGACAGAATTTCTTTACTTAAACCTAAATTTTTAAACTGTTTGGATGCGTCCACAATGTTATCCTTCTTTCTTAACCTAAACGATTAACTTAATTCCTTGATCATCAATTGAAATTAATTTCTTTTTATAAAGCATTCCAATGGCCATCTTAAATTTCTTTTTACTCACGCCAAAGATTTGATAAACAGTTTCTGGAGGAGTTTTATCCGAGAGAGGACTAAATCCACCGGAGGATTTAAGATGCGCCATAATCTTTACAAAAAGGTCATCCACATTCTGGGGTCCACCCTTCTGTAAGTAAAGATCTATCTTTCCGTCATCTCGAATTTTCCTAATGAACCCTTCTATCGCTTGACCATAGCGAAGCGCTTGAAACACTTCACCTTTATAAAGCAATCCCCAATGGGAACCATTGATAATAGCCTTATACCCCATATCTGTTTGATCAGCGATGAGAAGATTAACCTTATCATCTTCTTTAAAGGGCGCGGGGCTCTTATCTAAATACTTATCTAGTTTTGTGGATGCAGCAATACGATCTGTTTTTCCATCACGGTAAATATACACAATCACGGATTCGCCCACTTGCATCCTCTCTTTTTGTTCACTTGCTGGAACAAATAAGTCTTTGGTAAATCCCCAATCCAAAAATGCTCCAATGGCAACGACCGAGACGACGGAACAAAAAGCACACGTCCCAATCTTCGCCTGCATCTCAGCCATCGAATCCATTTTATTATTCGGCGTAGTATTGATAATAATTCACCTCGATTGTTCCGTTAAATAACTTTCGCACCTTAGGTGGATGTGAACGCTTAAAAAAATCTGGAAACCTTTTATCCGCCGTCAGCATATAAAGAGCCCATCCCTTTTTATTGCCAAAAATATTATTGATCGTAATATACAGCGGTGCCAATTCTCCAGGGCTGCCAATATTAACACCATACGGCGGATTTGAAATAACATTTCCCATTGGCTGATCAATCAATAAATCTTTAATGTCCTTGCGCTCAAAAACAATATCTGCGGCAACGCCAGCCTTCTTCGCATTGACTAAACAATCTTTGATCCGCGTTTCATCGATATCATAACCAAATATTTTTAGATCACCTGACGGACGAATAGCGGCTTGCGCGGCCGCTCGAGCATCATCCCAAACTTTCTGATTAATCGATGGCCAAAGCTCTGCGGCAAATTCTCGTTTTAATCCGGGAGCAATATTACGCGCGATCATCGCGGCTTCAATCAAAATTGTTCCCGAACCACACATCGGATCAATGAGCAGTTTATCTTTCTTCCAAAAACTAAGAAGAACAAGCGCCGCTGCTAAGTTTTCTCGTAGCGGAGCCTCGCCTGTTCCAGTTCTATATCCTCGGCGGTGAAGCCCAAAGCCCGAAGTATCAATCGTCAGCTGAGCCACATCTTTGAGCATCGCAACTTGGATGGTGAATTCTGATCCGGTTTCAGGTAACAATTGCGTCTGAAGTTTTTCTTTCAATCGATCAACGATTGCTTTTTTAACAATCGACTGACAGGAGCGAACACTTTCTAGTTTTGATTTTACAGATTTACCAATAACAGTGATCTTTCCTTCTATCGGCATCCAATCTTCCCAAGGTAGAATTTTAGTCCCATCAAAAAGTTGTCCAAAATCAATCGCTGCAAATTCTCCAAGTTTAATAAGCACGCGATCGGCGGTTCTTAAATTAATATTTAATCGAGGAATATCATTAGCAGTTCCCGGGAATTCAATTTTTCCATCAGATACCGTGATGTTAGAAAAACCAAGGTCTTGCACCTCGCGCTTAACGAGGGCCTCAAGTCCAAACGTTGAGGTTACAATGAGTGTAATTTTATTCATGATCTAAACTGAACCCTTGGAGAGAAAATAATACCGAAGGAGATACTTCTTTCGCACCCCTTGATCAGTTGCCTTTTACGATTTTCTCAATTTACTATGATGACGACTGTAGAGAAAATAAAATATCATCCCTAAGAAAAGCCAAACAACCAATCTAATCCAGGTCGCGCCATCAAGTGATGTCATCATCGAAAAGCAGACCAAAATGCCCAGGATGGGAAAAAGCGGCACGCAGGGGCTGCGGTAAGGACGAGGTAAATTAGGTTGCGTTCGACGTAAAACAATAACACCGATACATACAAGAATAAACGCGAGTAACGTTCCAATACTTGTCATGTGTCCAAGTTTTGATATGGGGAAAAATCCAGCAAAAATGCTGACAAACACCAAGAAAATTAAATTCGACAGCCATGGAGTTTTCCACTTCGGATGAACTTTTGAAAAAACGGCTGGCAATAAACCATCACGCGACATCGCGTAAAAAACTCGTGATTGGCCGAGTAAAAGAACTAAAATGACCGACGTAAATCCACTGATAATTCCTAATTTAATTAAAATCTGAAGCCAAGGATACGGCGTTAAATTAATAGCGGTGGCAACTGGAGCGGCATCGCCTTGCATGGCTTTATAATTAACCATTCCTGTTAAAACAAATGAAAACGCTAAATACAAGACAGTACAAATTAAAAGCGATCCAATAATTCCAATGGGAATATCTTTTTGAGGATTTTTAGATTCTTGGGCTGCGGTTGAGACTGTATCAAAACCAATGTAAGCAAAAAAGATTACCCCCGCCGCTCGCATGATACCACTTATACCAAACTCTCCAAATTTTCCGGTATTTTCCGGAATAAACGGCGTGTAATTATTCCAATTAATATAATGTGCCCCAACCGAAATAAAAATAAGAACAATCGCAACCTTAACGACCACAATAACAGAATTGACCCACGAAGATTGTTGGATGCCGATCATTAAAATAATGGATACCATCACAATAATAAAAATCGCTGGAAGATTAATAATCCCGACACCAGCCACACCATTTGGAAGCGTGATGGGATCAAAAGGACAGGCCGTAAATTGAACGGGCAAATAAATTCCAATATCTTTTAAGAATGAGGCCACATATCTCGACCAGCTAACCGCAACAACCGCCGCTGCAACCGCGTATTCCAAAACCAAATCCCAACCGATAATCCAAGCGATAAATTCTCCCATGGTGGCATACGCATATGTATAAGCACTCCCCGCAATAGGAATCATCGACGCAAGCTCACTGTAGCACATCCCCGCAAAGGTACAGGCAATGGCAGCAACGACGAATGACAATGTTACAGCGGGACCAGCGTTTTCCGCAGCCGCAATTCCAGTCAAAGAAAAAAGTCCAGCCCCAATGATCGCGCCAATGCCGAGCGCAATCAAACTCACCGGCCCTAACGTTCGCTTTAAAGTATGCTCACCAGAATCCGCTTCTCTAATGAAACGTTCAACAGGCTTTTTCAGAAAAAGATCCATAAAGTTCCCCCGTTTAACTTTGCGGTTAAAAATCTAATTTGAATAATCTTAGCATAGTTCTAAAATAGGGACACGTACCTTTTTGAAAAAGGTACGTGTCCCTATTTTAAAGTTGATATAAAAACTAACCAAAAGTAAACGCGTAGACAATAATTCCTTTGTTTTGAAACTCTAAGCGAAGCGTGTGAAGTTCAACCCTACTCTTAAGATCAATAATTTCATACAACCGTTCGCTATCTAAAGTAATGACGCCATCAAAAACATCTTTGCCCACGTCTTCGGCTTTAACAGGATTTCCATCAATAAAAACTTTAATCTGATCGCCTGGATTCTTTGGGCCGATGACAAGAAAAACCTTTCCTGCTTTAAATTTTATTTCTAAGGCCGCATTTAAAATCGCCTTCGCATATTCTTTTTCTAAATCCCACGTTCCCTCATAGAAGAATCTGTTCGGCGGAAGGACAGCGGGCTTAGTAAATAGCGTTACGCCAATCTGTTTCCCCTCGGGAGAAGAAAAGCGTTCCATGCGCGCGGCGCCAAGATAGGTTTCCGGTGTCCGTGCATATTGGGGCGTTTGATCTTGTCCCGAACTTAAATCTCCTAAAATAGTCTGCCCGTTCTCCATGAGTAACTGACGAATCGCACGCTCCATCTCATCATACTTTCCTTCACCAAAATGCGTCCGGCGCAGATGTCCTGTCGCATCAATCAAATATTCCGCCGGCCAATAATGATTTTTATAATTCTTCCACGTCTTAAAATCATTGTCTTGAGCAACGGGATAATTGATTTTAAATTGTTTTATGGCGCTCTCTACATTTGCTGTACTTTTTTCAAAGGCAAATTCCGGGGCATGCACGCCAACAACCACAAACCCGTTATCTTTATATTTTTCATACCATCCCGTAACATGCGGCAGCGTACGTACACAATTGACACACGTGTACGTCCAAAAATCAACTAACACGACTTTGCCCCTTAACGACGCCAAAGATAATTCGCTTGAAGTATTTAACCATTGAGTGATCCCAACGAAATCAGCCGCCGGCCCTAAATCAGGCAGAGCTTCTGAATCTGTCGGTGTTGCGACCGTAATTTCTTTTTCACCACGCAGCGCCTGAAGCTCTTTGGCAACGGTTTCATTATTTTCAATTTTATTAAATAAATTTCCGTATGATGGAAATAGATTCAAAATTTTTATTTGAATCGTTTTGTCATAATTTGTGTAAATAAGTAACGCCGCCGCAATCATGACCACACCAAAAACTTGTTGCACGCGACCTGTATACTTTGTAAATTGACGCATCCGACTAAAACACCAAGAGCCCGCCAGAGAAATAAAAAAGAGTGGAATGCCCAACCCCGTCACATAAGCGAGCGTAATAGCGACTACTCTTATATCAACCGCCTGCGTTGCCGCAAGGGTCGCGATCGTTGCTAAAATCGGTCCTGCGCAAGGCGCCCAAACCAGTCCAATCGAAAACCCCGTGCCATAGCCAGCCCAAAATCCAGTTCCTTGCTTTTTAAATTTATTTTGAAGCGGGCTTAATAAGTGATTAATAAAAATTTCAAACCTGGCCCCCAACGAAGGAATGAGCATTGATACGCCAAGCAAGCCAATAATGATAACAGCAAGAAGACGAAAAATATTAGGATCCAAATGAAAGATTCTTTCAAGATAAGAAATCGACAAGGTAAATACGGTAAAACTTGTCATAACACCCAGGGTAATCCCCAGCGGCTTTCTCTTTCCAGTGCCGGAAGATGCCGATAAGACAATCGGCAAAAGCGGCCAAATGCACGGAGCGAGTATCGTGACAAATCCAGCCAAGAAGGAAAAGATAAGAAGGATAATCATGGGCCCATATTATCACAATTAGAAAAGATTTAGCAACCGCTACCTCGACTATTTTCACATTCTCATGAAAGCGCTTTAAGGTAAGCACCCCCTACTAGTTACATCCCTGCACCACACCCCATCCAAGAATCTGAGCTTTTTTACATTATATACTTTCATTATGAAAAGAATTTGGTCATTTCTAACGATCTTCTCTATATTACTGCTACAGGGTAGCTCTACTGGATATGGCTACGAATCCGTCCTTGTCAAAGCAGATGACAATCAGGAAGTGCTTCAAAGCAAAAATGTATCGGGAAAATCAGCGGAAACTGACATATGGAGCTTTTTACAGAAAAACAAGATTTACAACGTTGACGATTATGCCAAATGGCTTGAAAAGAATATCCAATATCAAAAGGTTGATGAAAATACAGACTGGGCCTCATGGCAGATGACATTAAACAGAAGATATGGCGATTGCAAAAATATATCAGCCCTTAATGCCAAGGTTCTTGAGGCGCTCAACTATCAGCCTATTTTGATTGGATATAAAAACGCATCGGAAGGGCATATCTTTACGGTTTTTATGAAAAACGGCAGGTTAAATGTTTTTGACAATACGAACTATCATCAGACGCGTGCTAAAACCATTGATCAAATCGGATTATTTCTTTATGAACAATATAATATCGAAACGGTGTTTGAAGTAACGCTAAACCCCATGACATACAAACTTCTCTATACGAGAGCGATGTTGGCCAAAATTTCAAAGAATGGAAACAATATTTAATCCCTGCCTTAATTAAATTATCAGATTTTGAATTATTTCTGAAGGGACGTCTGTCCAACGAGCCGCATGGATATAGGCTCAGAATCTATTCTTATGAATCGCTTCAACCTTTCTCCAACTTGTGATTTCTTAAGATCCGTTTAGAAGGTATCACATTTTGTGATACCAACTTCTAAGGTCGCAGTTTGCGACCTTAGAAGTTCTGAATCGGTTAATCATATTTTATATGAAAACCAATTCCCCGTTTGGGTTTTTCTTCTTCCTTCATTAATTGACGAATAGCTCCAAAAACAATTTTAAATTGAGCATCATACCTCCCTTCTAATTCATCTAAACGTCTAGCTAATTGCTTGTGGGAAGAGAGAATCATTCGTAATCGTACAAAAGCCCTCATGATTGCAATATTTACATGTACAGCACGTTTGCTTTTTAAAACACTAGAAAGCATGGCAACGCCTTGCTCAGTAAATACGCGAGGTGCTTTTCTAGTCCCTCCCCAACTTGATGTTCCAAATTGGAACTTCAAGTTTTCAAATTCTTGCGAGGTTAATTGAAAACTAAAATCTCTGGGAAATCGATCGAGATTGCGAGCAACAGCTTTGTTGAGATTTCGAGTTAGGACATGATAAAGTGCCGCCAAATCTTTATCAAACATCACTTTTTGTCCCCGGATAATAAAAATTCGATTGGCTATGAACTCTTTATTGATTACAGATTGCATAAAAAAATCCCCTTTCTAATTCTTGGAGGAATCGGATTGGGGATCGAATTAAAGTTTAGTTTTTGAAAGTATACTGTCTGTTATTTTAATTTACAAGTTTATTTTCTTTTGACGCCACGCTCAACAACCACCAGCGCGGGGCTTTGGGTTTGCCCTTGGGATGAACTCCTGTGGCAGCCCAGGCTCGCCGGCAACCATCCGCCGAGTGTCAAATGTTCCCGCGACCAGCTTAATTGCTTCGCTGATAAACTCGTCAGACATATCTCTTGAGACCCTTCGGCCTTGCGGCTCAAATATTTTAACTTTTAAAAAAGATTGAAAGGAGCGCTTGTAAAAAAGCTAGTAAAGGTAAGAGTAGAAAATAAACAGCCAGCGGAGACAGTGCCGCCATAATAGCTTTTGAATAAGATTTTAGATTATAAAGAATCCATCCCACTGTTATGGCGACAAAAGGATATCCAAAAATAGAAGTGGCCATGATCCAGGCAAAAATATCTTTTTCTGAATCAGGGGCGTCAAAAGCCATCCCAAAGAGGCCAAATAAAATTGGGGAACCTAAAAAAAGGGCAATGGTTGCCAGCCACAAAATAATTTTAGCCTTTATTTTAACGGGATCTTGACTCGTTGTTTGGGGCGTTAATGGCTGTATTTGATTTGAAACCTCAAGAATCGGTTTTTGAAGTTTAAATCTTTCCTCTGCCGCCTTAACTAAAATAAATAAATCATCTAACAGTGTCGTGAGAAGATGCGGATTTTTCTCATACTCCCTAGAGTAAATCACGAATTTAAAACATCCATTCTCAATCACTAAAGGCACAGAACTTCCCTCCCACGAGGTCACTTTATATTTTTTAATAATATTCACAACCGCCGGAATCCGCAAATAATGCTGGGCGGTTTGAGGATCGCTAGCGAGAATATTTAAATCATAAAGTATTGGATCAAGCCCTAGGCGCTCTGTCTCTGATTGCGGCTTTTTGCCAAAAATGGTAGGAGAAATTCTTTGTAATGCCAAATCAATATACAATGATGATTGCATTCGTAAGAAAATATTTTCGTAATGAGAATGTTTCATTCTGCTTGTTTGACTGCCGTATGCACAGGCGTACCCCTGGTAATCAAAATTTACGGTTGTCACACTTCCCTGCGTAAAAATTTTACCTTTAAAATACGCCTCAATTATTTTTAGATCATCGAGTCTCATAAAACATCTAAAACACATGGGTTATCTGAACATTGTCACAACAAAAGTCGCGATAAGAATTAGCACAATCGCCACAATAATAAGCTTTGGTGTTGGATATTTCATTGTTCCCAGAAAGCCCCGACCACGGCGAAGACTCTCACCGCAAAAATGACATAACAAGGCTTCTTCGTCATAAATGGGGTTTTTACAGGACGGGCATGTATATTCTTTATTTGTATTCACAAAGATACGCTGTGTCTTCAGCCACTTTAACCGTGAATTTTGATTTGGCAGGAACATCAAAAGAAGAGCCTGGCCCAAAATCTTCCCATTCATTGTATTCAGCTAAAAAGACCGACATCGTGCCAGAAATAATTGTCATCGTTTCTTTGGTGTCCGTATTAAATTCATATTCACCAGACTCAATGACGCCGATGGTCTTTTTCCCTTCATCTGAATTTACTATTAACGATTTTACTTTCCCTTCGAAATACTCATTTACTTTTACCACGTGTGTTACTCCTCTCTTAACTTACTATTAATGGGCCTGCTCTTTCGTTAGGAATTATAGCGCCATAAAAAAATTACTCTAGTTCCTTCCTCTTTTTTTACAACGATCAAACATCCATCCACTTTGGCCCGTTCATGACGCGGGCAACAAGCATGCCACAGGCGTTGTCCCCGACAACATTAACCATCGTTGCTGGTGGATCGACAAGAGTGCCGAGCATTGTGATAATCGGCATAGCCTCAATCGGAAATCCGAACACGGTGATAATTAAAAGTTCGCCCAGCATTCCCCCGGAGGGGATGCCGCTGATGATGGTTCCACACAATAAGGCGACGACAATAACCGAAAGAAATGTTTGCATGCCTGAGAACGGTATACCAAAAATTCCAAATAAAAGTGACATCTTCATGACCGCGGCCAAGGCAGAACCATCTGAGTGCACCGAGGCGCCGATATTAACGACGACTTCCCGCACATCTTGCGGGATACCGATTTTCTCAGCGGCCTGCAGATTGACAGGCAATGTCGCCAGACCACTCCCTGTTCCCCACGCGGTTAAGGCGGGCGGCAGGATGTTGGTCCAGAAAATTCTGATCGCTTTAAGTCCACCAGCGAGCCACGCATAAAAAGAAAAGACAATCACGAAATACGCAAGGGCCAAAGGATAATAAAGCATCATCGCATGGAAGTATGAACCAAATAGCTGCGGCCCAAAAATGCCGATCAAATACGCGAAATACGCTCCCAACCCGATGGGCGCGTAGAGCATTACAAACCCGATCGCCTTGGTCATCACCTCATTGCCACTGGCGAGAAATTGTGCAAAGGCTTTAGCTGGCGTTCCAACAATTGAGGTGGCAAGCCCGATCATAAATGAAAAAAGAATAAGCGCGAACATATTCGACTTTGAAAATAATTCTTTAAAATCCGAGACCGTCAGCGTTTTTACAATTTGCTCGCCGAAACTGATTTTTTCAATATTTACCGGCTGGTTAAACGTGATATCCGTTGCACTCGCGGGTGGATAAATTTTAACACCGATAAGCATAATGACGGCGGCGATTGTTCCAGTAACGATAAAAACAACAAGCATCCAGCCGATGATTTTTCCCAAACGTTTCATGTCCGTCATCTTCGCGACCGTTGAGGCAATCGAGAAAAATACCAGCGGCACCACGATCGTAAATAAAAGATTTAAAAAAATGTCTCCAAGCGGTTTGAGAATAATGGCTTTTTCTTTCATCACCAATCCGATGACAGATCCGATAGTAATCGAAACAATAAGGATAATCGATGAGCTATACGATTTAAGGAATGATGTTTTTGCTTCAGAGCTATTTTTAAAAATCATACACTCTCCTTCATTGTCAGACACATACCTGAACCTTAATTATCAACCCGTAGGATTCGAAACACGACATCGACCGTCACCGTCAAATGTTTGAGCGCCTCAAGCTCTTTGCGCGCCTTTGCTGTTATCCGAAAAGCATGCGGGGTCATGGCCAAGAGATCTTGTATTTGCGAAGAATTCTTTAGGCTGATCGAAAACTTAAGTGATTCCTCTCTTTGCAAAATAAATCCAGACGCAATCGCTTTTGAGGCGGGCGGTAGCGGACTGACATTAACCGTCGGATAAATAATCTTTCGTAGCTCAATCAAATGATCCGGCCCAGGATCAACCAGAA
Source organism: Candidatus Omnitrophota bacterium (assembly GCA_023247445.1). GTDB lineage: Bacteria > Omnitrophota > Gorgyraeia > Zapsychrales > Zapsychraceae > JAHFGL01. Next base: position 15,907 of record JAHFGL010000032.1, read on the forward strand.
GCACTTGCCCGTTCTTTGCCAAAACAGTTTTGAAACTTTCCCAATCCGCAAATCCAAACATCGAAAGAATTAAATTGATGCTACCTGCAGCAAATGGTAACTGGCGATTACCCGCCACCGCCCACGCAATGTCAGTCGATCGTTTCGCGGCAGCTTTAAGCGCCCACTTCGAAATATCAAAACCTGCCAGTTCGAGTGTTGCCGAAAAATTACTATCTACTGCACGCTTTCGTAACTGATCTAAATAATACCCTTCACCGCAACCAGCATCAACAATCCGCAAATGACCGCTGCCCTTAGACTCCGCTACAATCGTGCCAACAATCTCAAATAATTTATCCGCGATTCGGGTAAAGTGCCCACCGCCCAGAAAACGTCCTCGAGCGGCAACCATTTCTTTATTGTCACCAGGATTGAGTGTCTTTTTTTGCTGAACCAAAAGCAAATTGCAATAGCCTTCGCGGGCAACATCAAAATTATGACCTTTCACACAGTGCAGGGAGTTCGCGCTTCTTAAAAGCGATAAACCTTCAACCGGACAAACAAAATTCGTAAATGCAGAAATTTTCATAAAATTAACTTAAGGCAGCGTTCTATTCTTTCTCCCAACTTACCTTCGCTTAATCAAACCACCAACCTTCGTAATTATTAAATTAATATATCATATTCTTTATTTCCACCGATAAGAATTTCGTCTGTTAATTCAGGTTCTTTACTCAGTTTATTTTTTACTCATAGTTATACTAAATTCGTTCGAAAAGAAGAGGGTTTGTCCTGGTTTGTCCCGTTGACAATCTTCTCGTTAAATGTTAATTTTGATTACAATTTTATAATTAGTAGAGGATTGATTAATTTGTCTTTAAAACTAGAATAAAGAAAGCGCTATGATACGTAAAAATCTAAGAAATGCACTTATCGTAATCACACTAATTCTTGTTAGCTATGTCAACGCAGAGGCGAGCATTCTTTTAGGAGAAGTTACTGGCGGAAGAGCTTTTACGAAAGGCGGAACCTTTGTTGTTCTTGACCCACCGATTAGCGTTGTTGACCGCAACAATCTTCAAAGTTTTAATTTATGGGGTTTTGACGAAGATCAGGCCGTTCTTTTAAACTCCCCGTTAGAAGTCAATCAAGGATATGGTATCGGTGATTTTGTACCCACTGGGACATTAGTCTCAAGCCATTATGTCATTTTTGATCCAAAAGGTTATACACGAATGATTGGTTATGTAGAGTTTGATAACGATATTTTGGGTGTTATGACTAAAAGAAAAACATTGCTGGCTAGCGATTTTCTTGGTCACGACTCGGTATTCTATATCAACTCAAGCTTACGGGGATTAGAAGGGGGAAATAGGGTTTGGGTTGAAGAAAATAACCCTCGAAGACTCTATATCAATACAACAGCCAGCTCTCCAGGAGATTGGGTTAGAGTCATTACGGGAGCCGTTGAACCAACTGATTCGGCCGTTCCAGAACCAACCAGTTTATTGCTTTTCGGTCTAGGGGCCTCCGCTTTAGGCATAGCACGTCGTAAATTTAAGAAATAGATTTTAATATAAAAATATTATTTTAATTGGAGATAGATTTATGAAAAAGCATTATATTTTTATATTAACTTTTGTGGTTACAATTTTAATTCAAACATCGTCTGCTCATGCAACGCTCGTCTGGGATTGGTTTTTCTTAAATAGTGGGATAACTATTGCGCCAACCGAAAATGTTGTGCAATTGGCAAGGTTAACGAATAATTCTACCGCGGGAGAAACGATAGGATATTTTCCATCCGGCATAGATTACAGAATTAAAGGCGCTGGCATAGTTGGTGAACTAGGGTACGATTACTCTTTCGGCCCAGAGTCTGATGGAGGTGACTTTTTTACTCAATTTACGGGACTTACCCTTGACCCGGGTGAAAGTTTTGATTTTACATTAGCGGTCTATGATCCGATCGGCAGCGCGACAGTAGGATATCATGAAGTTCATTACCAAAACATATGGTTAACTTTAATGTCATCTCCAGTGGGTACCAATATATATGGACCAGGGCACATATTTGAGTGGTGCACGGATCTTCAAAATGGCTGCGCAGCGGGACCGGTAATTCCTGAGCCTGCTAGTATGTTACTTTTTGGCTTGGGAGCCCCAGTATTAGGGATGATACGACGTAAGGTTAAAAGCGTATAAAATTTTGACAAAAAGTTATAAACGGTGATATACTTCCTTTTTCATTATATTCAAAAAGGCAAAAATTCATGACACCCTCAAATTTGCTAGAAGAAAAAGCGTTTTTATCTAGCCTAAAAAATAAAGATTACTTAAGAAAAAAGATCAACATATCTCTAGAGCTAGCTCTCACCTCTATTGGGCTTGTTGTTACACTCGCCGCATCAGCCTTTCTTTTTCGTGATATCTGGAACATCTTTCAACTTGGACTTGCTGAGGGAAATTGGAAAAGAATTCTTGAACAGCTTGTTTTTGCCACGGTTGTTTTCTTCCTTATCTACGGCAACGTTCTCTATCAACTAACTCGAATTGGTTATTTTCTAAGACTAAGAAAATTTAAACCAACTCCAACCCAAGATTTGTCATCTTTATATAGGAAAGATGCCCCTGAATTAACACTTCTTCTTCCTTCGTATAAAGAAGAAATTAAAGTCATCGAACAATCCATTCTCTCTTCGGCCTTGCAGGAATATCCACACAAAAAGGTTGTCCTTCTCATTGATAACCCTCCATTTCCTACAGACCCAAGCGATCTTGAACTTTTACAAAACGCACGTGCATTGCCGATTCAACTACAAGAGATGCTCAATATCCCTCATTCCTTTTGCTATGCTAAATACCAAGAATTTATAAACCGAGTAGAAAAATCTTCGTTTAACTATTCCTTAGAAAAATCTCATTTAATTGACACATTTTCATTTGTAACAAAATGGTTTAATGATCAAGCCAAGAATTATGAAATTAAAGACCATACTGATCAATTATTTGTGGATAAAATCTACTTCTCCTTTGTCCATAAATACACTCAGCTCGCTAAAGAAATTGATTTAGAAGACATTGATAATCCCGAATATAACCGTGAAGAGAAATTTATCCTTGAATATGAGAAATTAATCTGCCTTTTTGACGCTGAATTAACTTCCTTCGAAAGAAAACGCTATGCCAATCTTTCCCATGAACCTAATAAGGCGATGAATCTTAATAGCTATATTGGCTTAATGGGCAAATATTATATTGAAGTTAAACGTAAAAATAAGGTTTATCTTGAAGCGGTCGATGAGGCATTGGGAGAAATTGAAATTCCCCAAACTAAATATTTAATTACGCTTGATGCCGACAGTATCCTGACCCCCGACTATGCTCTGCGTTTAGTCGATCTAATGGAAAAACCTGAATTTGCCAAAGTCGCGGTCATTCAAACGCCTTACAGCGCAGTACCAGATCCTAAAAAACTTATTGAACGGATCTCTGGAGCCACCACCGACATGCAATATATTATTCATCAAGGTTTCACTCAATTTAATGCGACTTTTTGGGTTGGAGCGAATGCTCTGTTAAGAACTAAGGCCCTTGATGATATTAAAATAAAATTCAATCATCATGGTTTCAAACTTTATAAATTCATTCAAGATCGCACCGTTATTGAAGATACAGAATCGAGCATCGATCTTGTCGTTAAAGATTGGAAACTCTTTAATTATCCCGAGCGTCTTTCATATAGCGCGACTCCAGCAGACTTTGGTTCATTACTAATTCAACGCCGCCGATGGGCCAACGGTGGACTCATTATTTTCCCAAAAGCAGTTTCTTCTCTTTTAAAATGGCCCTGGTCGTTTAAGAAACTAACCGAATCTTTTTTCCGTTTTCACTATCTTGTTTCTATTGCGGCCGTTAATATCGGGCTTCCAATTCTTCTGGTTTATCCTTTTAATGATAATTTACTCAACATTTGGCTTCCGTTAACCTCATTGCCCTATTATTTCTTCTACGGCAGAGATTTGATTTTGACTGGCTATAAATTTGTTGATTTGCTACGCGTCTACTCTTTAAATTTAATCTTGATTCCAATTAATTTGGGTGGCGTTTTTAAATCGATTCAACAGATGTTTACCGGCCAAACGATTCCATTTAAACGAACTCCTAAGGTAACTGGAAGAACAGGCGCTCCAGCCGGTTATATTTTGGCGGAATATTTTATACTCATATTTTGTTTTGCAAATGCTGCTTTTGATTTATTGCACACGCGATGGCTTCATGCCTTCTTTGCAGTTCTTAACGGATCTTTTATTTTTTATGGCATGACTAAATTTATCGGATTTAGAGATGGATTAAATGATCTCTTTCCCGTCACAGAAGAGTCTAAAGACTCACCTCAGCTTCGCCCTGTCACAATTAAGGCCAACCGTCGTAACCGGCTAAGAACAGTTTCCAACAGATTAACGCCACGAACAACACCCATAATAAAAAGCGAAGAATTTTCATAAGTTAAGGAGTTGTATGTTATTCAATTCCTATGTTTTTATTCTTCTCTTTTTACCTCTTACCGTCATTCTGTTTCACCTCTGCCGACATTTAGGTTATTCTCGTCTTGCAGTTTTTGTTTTAATTTTAGCATCCCTGATCTTTTATGGCTTCTGGAGCATAAAATATCTATTCCTACTTCTATCTTTAACGCTGATTAACTTTTGTATGGCCAAAGCCATCATTGCCGCCAGAAAGAAAAATTCACAATCGGCCAAACTATTTTTAATTTTAGGAATTATTTTAAACTTAAGTATCCTTGCGTATTACAAATATGCAAACTTCTTTGTTGATAACGTAAATCAGCTTCTAGCCGCAAACATTACCCTAGCTTACATAATCCTGCCTATTGGAATTTCGTTTTTCACTTTTCAAAAGATTGCTTTCTTAAAAGATATCTATGACAACAAAGTTTCAAAATTAAATTTCATGAACTTTCTGTTGTTTGTGACTTTCTTCCCACAACTAATTGCGGGACCGATTGTCCATCACAGCGAAATTATGCCGCAATTAACTAATTTAAAGAAAGTCACCCCTCGTTTTTTCCTAAAAGGAATAACCTTCTTGACGATCGGCCTCGCTAAGAAAGTTCTTTTAGCTGATACGGCGGCTAAGTTTGCGTCTCCTGCCTTTAATGCTGTGGCCGGTGGGCAACATCTTGATTTTCTGGCAGCGTGGAGCGCTGCCTTGGCCTATGCCGTGCAGCTTTATTTTGATTTCTCCGCTTATTCAGATATGGCCATCGGAATGGCTTTGTTCTTCGGAATATATCTTCCCATTAACTTTAACTCACCTTACAAATCATCAAGTATTATTGAATTCTGGCGACGGTGGCATATAACCTTATCTCGATTCCTGCGTGATTATTTATACATTCCGCTTGGTGGTAATAGAAAAGGACCAACACGCCGCTATATAAATCTTTATCTGACGATGTTGCTCGGTGGTATTTGGCGTGGGGCTGGATGGACCTTCGTTATTTGGGGAGCACTGCACGGAATCTATTTAATCATTAATCACAAATGGCATGAATTAAATTCAGCACTTGTTATAAAAATAAGAAAATCTACACCAAAAGTAGTCGCCACCATTTTAACTTTCCTCGCTGTTGTCATTGCCTGGATTTTCTTTCGAGCCGCAAATGTGCACACAGCCTTTGATATTTTAAAATCAATGGGTGGAGGATATGGTTTCGCTCTGCCGCCGTCCTTTGCCAGCTTAGGAATTCCGCTACCTGTGTCCACATCTCCCGTTGATAGCGGCCTGGGACTTCTTGTTGCGCTTATACTCTTGGTATTAACCTGGACAGCGCCTAACACACAACAATTAACTTCTTATATTGGCCCACAAGGAGTACATAATAAAGAAGTCCAGAAAATATCTTATCAATTGTCATTTCGCTGGAAACCTTCTTTACCCTGGGCGATTGCCACCGGTTGTTTGTTTGCTTTATGTCTAATGATGTTTACGCAAGTATCTGAGTTTATTTATTTTCAATTTTAGAAAATCTATATGACAAAACAAATTTTAAAAAAATATGCCTTATCAAGTTTATTGGCATGTCTATCTTTATTAATCGTCGTCATTGGATTTAATGTGCTCGTTGATCCGTTTCGTATGTATCGGTTGATCGAAAGGCCAGGATTTAATCTCTACAAGCCAGCCATTTATAAACGAGTTCGGCTTCTTAAAGCTTATGAAGTCCGACGATTAAAACCGGAATCAATTCTTCTGGGAACATCGCGTTGCCATTTGGCATTTCGCCCCTCCCATGAAGGTTGGGCCCAAGAAGCCGCCAATCGCTACAATCTTGCCTTTGATGGGGCCACCACAAAAGAGATGTATTATTATCTTCTGCATGCTTATGCGGCCGGCGCACTCAAACAAGTTATTCTTGGACTAGATACTTATCATCCAACAAATGCCCCAGCGATGACACGGCCAGATTTTGATCCTTCACTTCTTTTGACAGAACGATCCTTGCTTTCTTGGCCGCGTATGGTGATAGCCGATTTAAAACTACTGACAAGCTTTGATACCCTCGCGATGAGCATTAAAACCTTACGCGAACAAAAAAATATCGAAACAGAATGGTTTGCTCCCGATGGACAAAGACTTGGCGAAGTCTTCTTTCGCCGCCCGTCAGAAGATTTCATAAAATTCGGACCACGCTACTATTTTGATGAAACCGACAAAATGGAAGTTAAGTACAAGTTAGAATGGAAGATACCAAGTCCTTTGACTAAAGGTCCATCCGCGCCGATGACTGAAAAACCAGATCCATTAACTTCTCTGGTTTATATTGAGCGCATCGTTGAATTTTGTCGAGCCAAGGGAATTGACTTAAAAATATTTTTAACGCCCTCACACGTCCACCAGTTAGAAATTACCGCGGCCGCAGGAGAATGGCCTTCCATTGAAAATGGAAAACGTAATTTATTACGCATTTTAGCCGACGACGCACAAGAACATCCAAATCAACCGCCCATTAAGTTATATGACTTTAGTGGATATTCTTCGATCACAACCGAACCGCTTCCTGAAAAAGGAAGTTTCAAAGAAATGGCTTATTACTGGGATTCCTCTCACTTTAAACAAAACGTTGGTGATATGGCACTCGATCAAATGTTTGATGTTAAGCGAAAAGGCGAACCGTTACCGGAAGATTTTGGCGTGTTGGTAACCGCTGATCATTTAGATAACTGGTTGTCTCGCATTGAAGCTAGGCAGAAAGAATATCGAGAACACAACAAAAATGAGGTCAAACAATTAGTAGATTGGGTTGAGGAATTTAAACGCGAGCACAACATCAAAGACTAATCTTTTCCGCATTTTTACTTTTCTTTAAATACAGGCGCCGTGATACTAATATTCTTTTCGTTACAGTTATAGGGCTTGCCTTCCGCCAATATTCGTTTGAATATTTCCATACTGCAGGATCCGTCGACATATAACCTCTTAACTTGATAAATATCATCCCCGCGACGACTGGGTTCTTGCCACGTGGTTAACAGCGCCTGATAACCGGCCTTTTTTGCAATTTTGATTAATCTCTCATTGTACCAACCGCAGGGCCAAGCCAAATACTTCACGGGACGATTAAGCTGCCCTTCTAAGATTTTCTTTGATTCATAAATTTCGTATTTTACATCCTTGATACCTTTACCCAAGGGCTTGCCATCAAGCCAAGTCAAAAGATTGCTATCTTTATTCCAAGGATGAGTAACCGTGTGCGATTCCACTTCAAAATTAGGATGTCGATCAAGCTCTTTAACTTGCGCCCAATCCATATAATCAGGACCAAACCAATCACCGGCAATAATCCAAAACGAGGCCTTAAAATTATACTGCTCCAAAACAGGAACCGCGTTTAAAACATTTTTCCATCCATCATCAAAGGTTAGAACAATAGATTTTTCAGGCACGGATTTTTTCCCTTTCATAAACTCTACCAACTCATCCATGCTTAAAGTTGAGTATCCTTGTTCAGCGAGAAAATCCATCTGCTCTTTAAACTTGTCTAGTTTAATAACTACTTCGTTAGGCTCTCTATCATCGGTTGTTACAATCTCGTGATAAACCAAAACTGGGATGGATGTTGTCATCTCGGTGTAGGCCGGCGAGACATTTAACACGCTTAATAAAAAGATGATTAAATAAGAAATACTTTTCATATAACCATTACCATTCATTAAAGAGGGGATGTCTTCTCACGAAAACATCCCCTCTTTAATATAAATAAAATAAAACTAAGGAATACTTATTGAATTGCTCGTTTTAACATTGCTCCCAGAATCATAAGTATACCCAGCCTTTGAAACATTATTTACTGTAAAAGTATACGTCGTTCCATTCGGTGGATTATTGACCTCATTGGAATCAAGAATCACTTTGCCCGTGGCATCGGTGACCCCAACATCACTGTCCGATGTCGCCCCACTCCAGGATCCAGAAACCGTGGCCCCAGCGACAGCGACATTATTTTGATCAACAATCGTTACGGTGGCCCTGGCCTTCTTATAACTCTTTTTAGTTCCAATCGTTCGCGTACTTATGGCCATTACGATATTAGAAATATGCACCTTATCGTTCGAAATGGCTTGAACGTTAACATTAACATCTAAATTATTATCTACTGTATCCGTTTCTCCAGATACTGCACTGGCGGAACTACGCAAGCTATGCGTTCCTAACGAAGCGCCCGTTGCATCCCAACTAAAATTAACAACTGTTGAAGCACCGGCATTTAAAGTTACCAATTGTGAACCGATAAGATGCGCATCTGTTTGATCATTAACGCTCACCGTCGTTGTCTCGGTAAATGTTCCTTGATTTTCTACCGTAACCGCAATCGGCGTTGTGCTAGTTCCTTGTGTCGTGCTTACTGGCGCATCGACGGCAATAATGGCCACATCATGAATTGGTTGACTGATCGTTGTCGCGACATTCATTGTATTATCAGCTAAATCTGTTTCTCCTGGAACATTACCTGCCTGTGCTGATAAATTATGTCCACCTAAAGATGATGTAGAAGTATTCCAAGAAAATGTTAAATTGGCCGTTGCCCCAGCCGGTAAATTAACCGTTTGATTACCAATCTGGTTTGCATCGGTATTATCAGTGACCGTAACATCAAATAATTCCTGGGCAGTTCCTTGATTCGTCACACTCACAGCAATGCTAACAGTCTCTCCCTTAATATTAACAGCGGGAACATCAAGATCGGTAACAGCAACATCATGGACAGGAGCGGAAGAATATTGAAGAGCTGCCGTCGCATTAACAATACCCCAGCCATATTCAGGATCCCAACCAGCAGCCCCTTTATCTTCGGCGGTGGATTGTAGCGCAGCCCGAACATTATCTGGTCCTGTAATTCCTTTAGCAATTAAAAGCGCCGCAACACCTGCGACATGAGGAGTCGCCATCGATGTCCCTTGAAAGAACCAATAACCAAAAGTTGTAGGAAATCTTGTACTAGAATCAAAAGTTTGCTGCAAAACCCCATCAACATAACCATCATTGTTTTGATCGACATTCGTATCGCCACCAGGCGCGGCAATATCCACATAACTTCCTGTGTTGGAATAATAAGAACGTGTTTCATCAAATCGTGTGGCGCCAACAGCAATGCAATATTCATTGAAAGCCGCCGGATATGATGTTGGATTTCCACTTTGGAATTCATTACCCGCCGCGCAAACGCTGGTGACCCCTTTACCATAAGCGTAGGCCAGAGCGTCTCTAATCGCCGTCGAAGCTTGCGAAGATCCTAAACTCATATTAATAACTTTGGCCCCATGATCGGCGGCAAAATAAATACCATTAGCAACGGCCGTTGATGTTCCACTTCCACTTTTATCCAGAACTTTAATCGGCATAATCGATGTATTAAAAGCAATACCAGCCACCCCCACGCCATTATTTGTGCTTTGAGCAATTGTTCCAGCCACATGAGTCCCGTGGCTATTATCATCATTAGCATGCGTTGTGTTACTGACATAATTATATCCGGGAACAAAAGAAGTATTGGCAAGATCGGGAGCTTTGACAAATTTTCCATAAGTTTCATAGGCAACACCCGTGTCAACAACAGCCACAATAACGCTTGGACTTCCTTTATGAATATCCCACGCTGATTTCATGTGAATGCCACCGAAAGTATTATTATCGAAATTCCATTGCAAAGGAAAATTAGGGTCGTTGGGTTGAAAGAATGCATAAACTGTAAAGTCTGGTTCGGCATATTCAACATTAGGATTTTTGCTATAAGTGTCGACCATCTCTTCAACAGATTTATTGGCAGGAATACGTAAACGATGAAATTTACCATGCGGACCTTTGGACAAAACGCTTGCCCCGTGTCCACGATTGATGTGACCAATTTTCTCGTCAGAAACACCCGGCTTAAATTTTACAACAATCTCACTAGCTGTTGATTGCTGTCTTCCTAAGCCATCGGCTTGATCTTTAACATAAATGTCTTCCTGAGCAAATGAAAACCCGCCCATGCCAGAAGACAACATCAAAGCAGCAATAATAGTTAATATCGAAAATTTAATTCTTCTCATAACATTCTTCTCCTCATTTAAGATTATTTGGTGGAAAAACCCTACTAAAAATAACACCTTAACGCTAATCCGTCAATGTGAATTACCGACGAAAATCTCAGGCAAAAATCACTTAAAAAGCCCTGCCCCGGAATAAACCAGGACAGGGCTTTCAAGAAACCTTATAACTTTTAGAAAAGAAGAAGAAATCCGTTCGCCAAATATATCAGCGAAAAGAAACCAATAACAATACCTGTGATCCACATCTCTCTTCTCTTTAATAGAGCTCCAACAGAAGAAAGCATAATGCCTATTTGAGAAAAGACGACAGCCAAAGAAAATTGACTGCCCCGCCTTACAACAAGAGCATTCTCCTTGCCGGTATCTTCCGCATCTTTCCTAATATCATTTTTTTCCTTATCATATCGCGCAATTTCCATCTGATAAGTCTGGATATTCTTGGCAAGCAACTCTTTTTGTTCTGAAGTTGTTGCGCCCAAAATGCTTACCTCGAAAGATTTTTGCTGTGTTTCAGCAAGATTCTGCTTAACACTTTTGGCTTGATAATAAGACCATTTGCTTCCTTCCAAGGCCGTTAAAAGCTGGGCCTTGGCAATAAAGAAGGCAGATCGTGATGAAGCAATGGAAGCAACAACTGCTAGGATTGTCGTCGTAATTGCCACTCCCTTCATCCACTTTTCAGGTAAAATATCGGCCATAAAATTTCTCCTTATGTTTTTGGAACGATTATTTCTTATTTGCTGGTGATACTTTCTTTAAATGATTCATCCCTTTAACCACCATAAACATTGAAAATGCCACAATAGTAAAGTTAATAACTTTATTAATAAACATCCCGTATTTAATGGCAACAGCAGGCGTCGTGTCAACAGCCTCCTTAAGAACTATCTGCAAATTAGCAAAATCAACACCGCCAATGACGTAACCCAAAGGCGGCATAATAACGTCATTAACTAAAGAAGTAACAATCCCCCCAAACGCAGCCCCGATAACAATACCAATGGCCATATCAACGGCATCACCTTTAACGGCAAATTCTTTAAATTCTTTGACCACGGACATAATTTCTCCTTGTTTAATGTTTATAAACCTTATAAAACTCAACCGAACGCTCAAGATCAGATACTTTTAAATGCACATGCCCGATCTGAGCTTGCGGGTGAATAGAATTTTTCATTAAGCTATTTCGAACACGGCCCTAGGTATTTTCCAGTCATTTCAATGGTCGCGTCCACATCTTTGCCATCGGACTTTTGCTGCGATTTAATCTTCCCATGCATCGAATCACCATCAAATGTCATTTCGCCGCTGGATTTACTGCCTTTACAAACCGCTTCAAATTTAACGGTGTTACCATTCATGGAATGGGTCTCTTTGCAGTCTTTAGCATTATTATTCATCTTATCCATCGGCGGGACAGGATTTTGGCTGGATAAACATTGCGTGACGGTTGTCGTCATGCCCTCGGCATTGACATTCATCCCCATGCCCATCTTTCCCATCATCTGTTGCATCATCGCTTTTTCTGCTGGCGGCATATTTTCCATTTCTTTCATTGCCTTAGAATATTCCTCACCTATGCCGTCCATCTTTATAACCATCCTCATTTCCCACTTGCCCTCTTTCATCCCTTGCGCGGCCCTTGCTCCGATGACAAACACCACAGCTACAGCGATAAGAATAGTTGAGGTTAAGATTAATTTTTTCATGGGTGAGACTCCTTTCGGTTTTGTGAAATGGCCAAACAATTTAATTAGAACAAAGTTATTCCTATTTTCGTGGCAGGTCAATGACAAAATCAATAGCTTGTTTAACCCATTGTTTTAAAGCTGGTTGAGTTTTTATATCCCCGGGCTTAACCATCACCCAGCCTTTCATTGGCCGGCCAGTAATATCAAAAAGAATGACATTCTTGTTTTTTAACGCGGCTTGAGCCTGAGATTCGCCTAATCGCAATATAAGACTATTTTTCCAAATACCAAAACACATATTCCCATGTAAAAGATAACCAATACCACCAAACATTTTCTGCTCATGAAAATCATTTCGATTAGCAATCAACTTACTCAAACGGTTAGCTAATTCTTTATCGTACGCCATAATTATTACCAGGTGAAAATGCGTGTCAACTTTTCTTTATTTTTGAAAACAACGGTTTATACAAATCCCAATAAGCACTCATCGCGATCACGTGCGCGAAGACCATCAGTCGAGTTCTGGGGACAGTTTTATTCCACAGCCACGCCAGTCACGAAGAGAACCGCGTAATCTTGCTTC
>JAHFGL010000004.1:0-66092 GCA_023247445.1 Candidatus Omnitrophota bacterium
CTGGACGTCCTTAAGAGTTTAATTGAAGGCATTGTCAAACAACCCCATGTTGCCTATTGTCTTATTCATGACGTAGAAGGCAATATTTTGGTTAGTCGTGGAATAGAGAATAAGGTGCGGGGGGAATTTTATAATATTACCAAAGTTGCCCTATCGGCTGATAAGCCAGTAACTCAGTTGGTTAATATCATGGATGGCAAAAATTATTATGACATAGCCGTTCCTATCATAACCAAAGAAGTTGAAATGCCTAAAGATGAAATGAGCCTTTTTGAAGGGGGAGAATATTTATCCCCGACGAATGATTTGAATATTAAAGAATTCTCAAATCAGGGAAATTTGATTACAAAGAAGATTGGAATTGCTCGGGTTGGATTGTCGTTGGCCGGGGCTAGTGTTTTAGAACAGGAGAGCCGAAAAATAGCGCTTATTATTGCGGCCCTTATTATTTTAATCTCTGGAGTTATTACAACTGTTCTCACCGGTGTTGCTGTTAATCCTATCAAACGACTTGTTGAAGGAACGCAAAGAATAGCCAAAGGTGATTTGAATTTTCAGGTTGCCGCCAGCGGAGATGATGAAGTGGCCCAGCTGGCCGATTCATTTAATACGATGACAGAAGACTTAAGAAAATCTCATAATGAATTAATCAGCGCTAAAGAATATACGGATAATATTATCAAAAGCATGGTCGACATTTTAATCGTTGTTGACCCAAAAGGGAAAATCCGTACGGTTAATCCTGCTACGGTCAGATTGCTTGGTTATAAGGAAGCAGAATTGATCGGTCAGTCTATTGACATCATTTTTCCTGGGACGATCGATATCAAAGGGACAAAGCAAAAAATAACAGATCATTTAGTTAAACAAGGCTATGTTGCGGATTACGAAATTCGTCTTTCTAATAAAAGTAACCATAGTCTCCCGGTTTTATTTTCTGGTTCTGTGATGAGGGATAAGATGGGAAGGGTTGAAGGTATTGTTGCGATTGCAAAGGATATTACAGATCGTAAAGTGTCGCAGTCTTTGATCGAATTAAAAAATAAAATGTTAGAAAAAGTTAATGAAGATTTAGTGACTAATCACAAAGCTTTAAACACGATGTTAACGGATTTAAGAAGATCGAATGAGGAGCTTAAAAAGGCCCAAAATCAGTTGGTTCAATCTGAAAAATTGGCGTCTATCGGTCAACTCGCGGCAGGGATCGCCCATGAAATTAATAATCCATTAGGATTTGTGGGCAGTAATTTATCCGTTTTGGATCAGTATATCCACAGTCTTTTGGAGGTTTCCAAAATGGTTGAACTCCTTAAAAAAGCCATTGAAGAAAAAAATCTTGATGAAGCCGTCAGGGTTAACCGGCAGATTATTAATCTTGAAAAAACTTCTAATATAGAGCATATTTTAAGTGACATAAATAATTTGCTTCAAGAAACACACAACGGCATTGAAAGGATTCGCTTGATTGTCAAAGATTTGAAGGCCTTTGCCCGTCAAGACAAGGAGGTTAAAGCCCCATTTAATTTAAATAAAATTTTTGAAGGGGTATTAAACATTGTGTGGAGTGAAATTAAATATAAGGCGGATTTAAAGCAAGAGTTGGGAGAGATTCCGCTGGTTGAATGTAATGGTCAACAGATAGGCCAGGTATTTATTAATCTCCTTGTTAATGCAACTCAGGCCATCCAGGGGCGAGGCGTGATCACGGTGCGCACCTATGCGAAAGATGATTTTGTTTATGCTGAAATTACTGACACCGGAGAAGGCATCCCTGCGAATATTATTGATAAGATCTTTGATCCATTCTTTTCGACCAAGGACGTTAGCAAAGGTACGGGCTTGGGACTCAGTATTAGTTACGAAATTGTTAAGAATCATAACGGAGATATTAAAGTCATAAGTGAGGTTGGCCGTGGAACAACGTTTATCGTTTCTTTTCCAGCAATTATTGGTGAGTCCTTGGATAAAAAGGTTGATTCATGAGTAAGCAAATTAATATTTTAGTTATTGATGATGAAGAGAATATTCTAAAATCTCTTAAACGGATTTTTATCAATGATACTTTTGATGTCGCGACAACAACAAACCCTGATGAGGCGATGGCAATCTTGAGTCGCGAAAAAATCAAAGTTGTGATCAGTGATCATCGCATGCCAACTATCTCCGGAGTGGAATTTTTGCGTCGAGTTAAAGAGCAATTCCCCGATATTGTTCGTATTTTGTTTACGGGATATGCTGACGTTTCCGCGGCCGAAGAAGCGATTAATGTTAGTCAGGTCTATCGTTTTATCAATAAACCTTGGAATGTTTCGGAACTCAAAGGTGTTATTTATCAGGCGATTCAATATTATGATTTGGTTCGGGAAAATCGTAAATTGTTTCAAGCGACGATTGCTAAAAATGAAGAATTAGAGATCGTTAATCGAAAGTTAAAGGCGATGTATGAGATCCAGCGCGAATTTAGTTCAACCATATCCCATGAGTTAAGAACACCGCTAGCGTCTATTAAGCTCGCCATTGATATTGTTTTAAGCGGGACCACTGGAAAACTCTCGAATCAACAAGATGATTTTCTTAATAAAGCGAAGTTAAGTGTCGATCGATTAAAGCGATTGATCGATGATATTTTAGATTTATCAAAGTTAGAGTATGGTAAGCAAAAACTAAATAAGCAATTGCAGGATATCCACCGTGTTGTTAACGAAGTTATTGCTTTGCAAGAACCCGTGGCGAAGCATAAAAATATTTATCTTAAAACGCAGCTTTCTTCTAATCTTCCCAAAATTCCCTATGACATTGATCGTATCCATCAAGTTTTGAATAATCTTATTAGTAATGCCATAAAGTTTACAGATCATGGCGGCATTGAAATTTCCGCTGTCTATAATGAGGAAGATCGGCATGTTGAAATTCATATTAAGGATACGGGTGTGGGCATTGAAGAAGAAGATATCCCTAAGCTTTTTAAAAAATTTCAACAGCTTGGTGATCCAGCCCGGCGGGCAACAGGGGGAACGGGGTTGGGGTTAGCAATTTGTAAAGAGATTATTGAACAACATGGTGGGAAAATTTGGGTAAATTCACATTATGGTCAGGGGAGTATATTTTCTTTTATATTGCCTCTTGAAGATAAGAATAAGGCCGCCAATTTTTAAGTTGGCGAGCCTCGCCAAACAAAAATAATAAAAGGCGGGAGCATTATGACATCTAAAAAAAGAATTATGATTATTGAAGATGAAGTGGACTTGGCCGACATGCTTAAGTTTCAACTTGTGGCGAATGATTATGAAGTTTTTTTGGCTCATAATGGAGCGGATGGTTTAGCCAAATTAGCTGAGGCCAAACCAGATTTGATTCTTTTGGATCTTAATATGCCGAAGTTAGGTGGTGTTGAGTTCTGCCAACGCATTCAAACACCGGATGGGCATTTAAAATATCCGGTCCTAATCCTTACCGCTCGGGCCAATACAGAACAAATTTTTAAGAATTATCCCATTGCAGGTTTTATGACCAAACCTTTTAAGATTGAAGAATTATTAAATGAAATAAAAACTATTGTTGAGAAAAATAAGGGCAATTAAATTTAATGCATCATTTAAATGACCAAAATATTCTAATCTTTTTAATTCAGGTCCTTATCTTGTTAGCTTGTGCAAGAGGATTGGGTGAGCTTTTTCATCTCTGGCGACAGCCGCCTATGATCGCCGAGATTTTGGTTGGTGTTGTTTTGGGACCAACAATTCTGGGACGATTTTATCCGACGCTACAGCTTGCCATTTTTCCCTTAGACCCGATTCAACAAACAATGTTAGAAACTGTTGCTTGGTTGGGGGTTTTTTTCCTTCTTTTGGAAGCAGGATTAGAAATTGATTTTGCCTCTGCCTGGCGACACAAAGGGGATGCGTTAACAATTGCTTTAACGGGTGTTGTGATTCCTATTCTCGTAAGTTTCTTAGCCTGCTTATTTCTTCCGGATCAATATTTAATCAATCCCGATCAAAGAGTTATTTTTTCACTTTTTATGGCAACGGTTATGGCGATCACCGCGATGCCGGTTGTTTCGCGTGTCCTTTATGATTTGAGTCTTTCTAAAACAGATTTGGGTTTTCTCATTATGTCAGCGCATTCGATCAACGATATTTTAGGCTGGCTTATTTTTACCCTTGTTTTAGTTTTCTTTAGTACAGGGACTATTCTTATCGGTAAGATACTGGCCTTGTCTCTTATGGTTCTTGTTTTCTTAATGGTTGCATTAACTATCGGCCGTCATTTGACAGGTCGTACGATTATGTTTATCAAGAAAAAAGCTATGCCCGAGCCGAGCACCTCGCTTACTTTTATTTGTTTATTAGGATTATTTTGCGGGATGATTACGCAAAAGATTGGGATTCATGCTTTATTTGGATTTTTTATTGCTGGGGTTATGGCCGGCGGGGCAAAAGCATTATCTGAAAAAACAAGACAAGTTATTTCCCAAATGGTCTTTGCTATTTTTGTTCCACTATTTTTCGCGAGCATTGGGCTACGCATTGATTTTTTTAAGAATTTTGATCTGTTCCTAGTTTTGTTTTTAACTGTTTTTAGTATTGTTGGAAAATTTTTGGGAGGATATGTTGGCGCATCGATAAGTAAAAATTGGCGAGATGATCGTTTGGCTATTGCCGTTGCGCATACACCTGGTGGAATGATGGAGGTTGTCGTTGGAATTTTAGCTTTTGAAAGTGGATTAATTACAGAACCTGTTTTTGTTGCTATTATTTTTGGCGCGATCTCATCATCTATTATTGTGGGGCCGTGGCTCAATTATTCGCTTAGTCGAAAGAAAGAAGTCAGCATCTTAGACTATTTCTCCAAGCGAACAATTATTGGTCAATTAAAGAGTCAACAAAAGTCAGTGGCCATTGTTGAACTTTGTGATTTAGCTTCGATGCAAGGCGCAATGCCATCGACAGAAGAAATAACTAAAGCTGTTTTTCATCGTGAAGAGTCCATGGGAACAGCTATTGAAGAGGGGATCGCTTTGCCCCATGCCCGATTAGCATCGCTTCAGCGACCGATTGTCGTTTTTGGCCGTTCACTAAATGGCATTGACTGGGATTCCCCTGATGGGAAGCCTGCCCAATTTATTTTCTTATTATTAACTCCTGAAAAGGATGAAGGGATTCAGATTCAAATTTTGCGGGCGATTGCAACGGTGATGAGTGATGTTCAAACTCGAAAGGATATTTTAAACGCTCAAGATGTTGAGGAGGTTTGGACAATTCTGCAAAAAGATTTCAACCTATTTCGGGTAAAAAGAAAATAGAATTCTTTAGAACTTATCTTAAGATTGTCATGCCTGAATGTTTTTATCAGGCATCCAGTCTTACCTCGTTTAGATTCCCGCCATTGCTTTTCTCTAAAATGAAGGTAAAGCAATGACGGTACCAACTTCCTCTAAATTATTTTAAAGGTAAGTTGGTGCCGCTTAAAGCATGCGGGAATGACAAGCTTTTACCATTTTTTGGATAACTCCGAGTCTTTTGCTATCTTACAAATTTTTAATTTTAAAAATATCTTCAGCCCTGGCCAGCGCCAGATCAATATGTCCTACGATGTTCTCTTGCCCAATGCGTTCCACAATTCCTGATTGTTTAAGTGTCATAAGAAGATTTGAATTAACTCCTGATAGAATAAGTGTTGTCTTGCTCTTCTTTAATCTGTGGAAAAGATCTTCCAAAACCCGCAGACCCGTCGCATCAATAATGGGAACATAACGCATCCGCAAAATAAGTATTTGGGGTGGTCTTTCAAATTCACGCAGCGTATCTTTAAATTTTTCCGCTGCGCCAAAAAAGAAGGGTCCATAAATTTCATAAACTTCAACCCCTGACGGAACATTGCGTTTGGAGATAGCGTTGGGATCATCTGATTCGTCATCTTCTGCCCCAATCGATTTTGTTAGCGCATTAACTTCAGTGACTTCCACCATCCGTTTCATAAAAAGAAATGCGGCAAGAACAACACCTACTTCAATGGCGACAGTTAAATCAACAAGAACGGTCAAAGAAAAGGTGATAAGCAGTACCGCAATATCACTTTTCGTACTACGAAAAAGTTTTATAAAGGTATGCCATTCGCTCATGTTGTAGGCAACTGTAATTAAGATCCCTGCGAGTGTCGCCATGGGAATTAAGGCCGCCCATTTTCCAAAAAATAAAAATATAAGAAGAAGTGTTATGGCATGGATGATTCCTGCCACAGGCGTTCGTCCACCATTTTTAATATTGGTAGCCGTGCGTGCAATAGCTCCTGTTGCAGGAATTCCGCCAAATATAGGAGACGCAATGTTGGCTATTCCTTGCGCAATTAATTCCATGTTGGAACGGTGCCGTCGGCCAGTCATCCCATCAGCGACAACCGCGGAGAGAAGAGATTCAATTCCTGCGAGTAATGCAATTGTTAGCGCTGGCGATAACAATTTAGAAAATAAATCAATGTTTAAAGGAAATGAAAATGGTAGATGGGGCATTGGTAACGTGCTGGGAACTTGACCAAATCTACTTCCAATGGTTTCAATGGGTAAATGTAATAATTGTGTTATTCCCGTTGTTAAGATTATGGCAATGAGTGTTCCTGGCAACTTTTGGGTCACCCGCGGCCAAAACATAATAATGAGCACCGTCAATATTCCTAGGCCGAAGGCATCAAAATTAATGGATGGTAGATTTTGTAAGTAGGCTAACCATTTGGCGAGAAAGTGTTCTGGGGTGTGTGTTAACGTCAATCCTAAAAAATCACGGATTTGTGTTGTGAAAATAATTAAGGCAATCCCACTGGTGAATCCAACGGTAACAGGATAAGGAATAAATTTGATCACATCACCCATGCGGGCGGCCCCTAATATAATAAGGAAGATCCCCGCCATAAAAGTGGCGGTGGCGAGGCCTTCATACCCATATTGTTGAACGATGTTATAAACAATAACGATGAATGCACCGGTGGGGCCGCCAATTTGTACGCGGCTGCCGCTAAAGGCAGAGATCAAAAATCCAGCAACAATGGCCGTGTAAATTCCTTGTTCAGGTTTAACTCCGGAGGCGATGGCGAAGGCAATTGATAGCGGAAGGGCAACAATGCCAACAATAATTCCAGCGATTAAATCGTGGGAGAAAGTTTTTGCAGAGTAACCTTCTTTGATTGCCGTTATTAATTTTGGTTCAAATGTTTTAGTGTGCATGTTGTTTGGGATTATTGCGATGAACTGAATTATATCAAGAATATTTATTAAATATAAATAAAGATTCTTTTTTAAAATCCAAATACAATTTTATTGTGTAGACTTATTTTCTAACTTCTTTTACAATACGTTTGCTATCAATGACTTGGAGAACTATGAACAAAACTGATCTAGAAAAATATCAAAAATGGACCATCATGCATAAAGAAATGACGAAGGATGCTATCAAAACATCATTTCAAGTTAACCGCGAATACACCCTTTCTAAAGACCAGTACACCGCAACAACCCACGATAATTTCCTGGCGATAGCTTTTACCATTCGCGACCGCTTAGTCGAACGTTGGATCCAGACACAACAGAGTTACCATAAGAAAAATGTTAAACGTGTTTATTATCTTTCTCTTGAATTTTTGATTGGTCGATTGCTTGGCAATAATGTTTATAACCTTGGGCTCGAGAAAGAAGTTAATGAGGCGTTAGAAGAATTAGGATTTGATTTGGAAGAAGTACGAGATCAAGAGCTTGATGCTAGTTTGGGCAATGGAGGTTTGGGTCGACTAGCTGCTTGTTTTTTGGATTCAATGGCCACTCTGGGCATTCCCGCCCACGGTTACGGGATTCGTTATGAATATGGAATTTTTAATCAAAAAATTAAAGATGGTTTTCAAGTTGAATTGCCTGATGAGTGGCTGCGTTCTGGGACGCCATGGGAGTTTGCCCGTCCAGAATATGCGGTTAAGATTCGTTTTTATGGCGGGACCAACATGTTTTACGACAAAAATGGCAAACTCTGTGTCAAATGGATAGATACACAAGATGTCTTGGCGGTGCCGTATGATTTTCCTGTGCCGGGATATAAGAATGATGTGGTTAATACACTGCGGTTATGGTCGGCGCGAAGTACGGAAGAATTTGATTTTGATTATTTTAAAAATGGCGAATACGACCAGGCTGTTTATCAAAAGATTTTGTCGGAAAATATTTCTAAGGTACTTTATCCATCCGACAATGTTCATCAAGGTAAAGAGCTTCGTTTAAAACAAGAATATTTTTTTACGGCCGCCTCAATTGCCGATATTGTCCGCCGATTCAAAACGGAGAATGTCGACTTTCGTAATATTCCCAATAAAATTGTTATTCAACTTAATGACACGCATCCGGCGCTGGCGATTGCCGAACTTATGCGGCTGTTGGTGGATGAATATGAATTAGTGTGGGAGACTGCGTGGGATATTACCAAGCGAACATTTGCGTACACGAATCATACGATTATGCCAGAGGCGCTTGAATGTTGGTCCGTTGATCTTTTTGAACGCGTCTTGCCACGACATTTGCAAATTATTTATGAAATCAATGATCGGTTTTTAAAAGACGTGGCGGTTCAATATCCTGGAGATTTGGAGCGACTAAGTCGGATGTCGCTCATTGAAGAGGGGTATCCCAAAAAAGTCCGCATGGCGCATTTAGCAATTGTGGGAAGTTTTTCCGTTAATGGGGTTTCGCAACTGCATTCGGAGCTTCTTAAGAGTCATCTTTTTCGAGATTTTTATGAATTTTATCCCGATAAATTTAACAATAAGACTAATGGCATCACCCCGCGCCGCTGGCTTCTTAAAGCTAATCCAAAACTTTCTTCCTTAATTACTGAGTCGTTAGGTGAAAATTGGGTGAAAGATCTTGGGCAACTTGAAAAGTTATTGCCTTTAGCTGAGCAACAATTATTTCGTGGGGAGTGGCAGAAGATAAAGAATCAAAATAAAAAGGTCTTAGCGGCGTATATTGCCAAGACCAATAATATTTCCGTCAATCCAGAATCTATGTTTGATGTCCAGGTCAAACGCATTCATGAATATAAACGTCAGCTTTTGTTTGCCTTTTATATTGTTTCGGAATATTTGAAGATTAAAAATAATCCCGGAGCCTTGACTGTGCCGCGAACGTTTATTATTGGCGGCAAAGCCGCGCCGTCGTATTCGATGGCGAAACTTTCCATTAAATTTATTAACAGCATTGCGGATATTATTAATCGTGATAAAGCGGTGCGGGATAAAATTCAATTGGTCTTCTTAGAAAATTATCGCGTTTCTTTGGCGGAAAGAATATTTCCAGCGAGTGATTTGTCCGAGCAGATTTCAACCGCCGGCACCGAAGCCTCTGGAACAGGAAATATGAAATTTATGATCAATGGCGCATTGACTATCGGCACGTATGATGGCGCGAATATCGAAATGGCCCAGGTCGTTGGCCCGGAGAATATTTTTATCTTTGGTTTACGAACGCATGAAGTCGAAGAATTAAAACGAAAAGGGTACAATCCACAGGATTTTATTAATCAATTACCGGTTTTACAGGAAATTTTTCATCTAATTCAAACCGGATTCTTCTCTTATAATCAACCAGGATTGTTTGATCCAATTCTGCATTCGATTACTTCCTACGATCCATTTTTATTGTGCGCTGACTTTGCTGCGTATTGCCAGATGCAAGAGCAAGTTTCAAAGACCTATCAAAATAAGGAAGATTGGACGAAGAAATCCATTATCAACGTGGCCAAGTCTGGCTTCTTCTCCAGCGACCGCACGATTGCCGAATACGCCAAGAATATTTGGAAGGTGTAACTACGTTTAGACTGGTTTAATTTATTTATCAACACCCCTGCATTAGCTACGACCATTAGAAAAACTCACCTACGAACCCGATATCAAATTAAGAAAGGCGCGATGAAGGGAATTTTAATTTTTATATTGTTATTTTTATTGCCCTTACATACGTTTGCTGAAGAAATAACCGTTGCCGCAACGGCGAATATTGGGTCTGCGCTCGAAGAATTAAAAGTAGAATTTGAAAAGGATTCTGGGGATAAATTAAAGGTCATTATTGGTTCTTCTGGAAAGCTGACGACACAAATCGAAAACGGTGCGCCGTTTGATATTTTCATGTCCGCAGATATGAAATATCCACAGACACTTTTTGAAGAAGGATTGGCCGCGCAAGCTCCGAAAGTTTATGCCTACGGTGTTCTTGTCTTGTGGTCAACCAAGAATTTAGATTTATCCACGGGAGTCAATGTGTTAACTGGGCCAGAAATAAAAAAGATCGCGTTGGCTAATCCACAAGTTGCGCCTTACGGCCGGGAGGCGGTCAATGTGCTAAAGTATTACAAATTGTATTCGGATGTGACGAAAAGACTTGTTTATGGCGAAAGCATTGCCCAGGCTAACGATTTCATCAGCACGCAATCAGCTGATATTGGATTTACATCTAAATCAACGGTGCTTAGTCCAGATTTAAAAGACAAAGGCGTTTGGACAGAGATTCCTGCCGAGTCATATAATCGCATTGCCCAAGGAATGATTATTTTAAAACACGGCAAAAAGAATAATTTAGAAACTGCGCAAAAGTTTTATGATTTTGTTTTTTCAGCCAAGGCAAAATCTATTTTAAAGAAATATGGATATCTAATTGATGAATAAGTTAACCGGAACAATTGTTCATATCGAATCCTCTGAGCACATGTCGATGGTTGATGTTGATGTCAAAGGGGATATTTTTAGTTCCATTGTTTTGGAAACGCCAGAAACGGCGAGCTATTTAAAAGTTGGCAGGGCTGTTACGCTGATGTTTAAAGAAACAGAAGTGTCGATTGGGAAGAATCTCAGCGGGCAAATTAGTTTGCGCAATAGATTTGGCGCCGTCATCCGCAGCATCGAAGCTTCGGGCATCTTAGCTAAAGTTCTTCTTGATTATCAAAGTGTGCAAATTGTTTCGGTCATCTCAGCACGTTCTGCCGTTAAACTCAATTTAAAAAAAGGTGATTCTGTGGAATGGTTAGTTAAGACCAATGAAGTTTCGCTGTTAACAGAGAAGGGTTAAATGCTCAACGATTTACAGCCACTTTTTTTGACGTTCGAACTGGCCGCGATTACAACGCTAATCCTCGTTGTGCTGGGCATTCCGTTGGCCTATTGGATCGCCTTTTCAAAAAGTAAATTAAAATACATTGTTGAACCGCTTGTCAGTATGCCGCTTGTCTTGCCGCCGACTGTTTTAGGTTTTTATATCTTACTTGCCTTTAGTCCAAAATATTTTCTTGGACATTATTTGGAATCGACCTTCGACATTCGAATTGCGTTTAGCTTTGTGGGACTTGTGATTGGTTCGGTCTTTTTTAGTCTTCCGTTTATGGTTAATCCCATTAAGTCAGGATTTGAAAATTTTCCAGTTTCCTTAATTGAAGCTTCGTACGTTTTGGGAAAATCAAAATGGGAAACTTTAATCAAAGTTATTCTGCCCAATATTAAACCGGCGCTTTTTGCGGGATTCGTCATGGCCTTTGCGCATACAATCGGAGAGTTCGGTGTTGTTCTTATGGTTGGCGGCAATATTCCTGGAGAAACAAGGGTGGCGTCGATTGCGATCTTTAGCGAAGTTGAAGCGCTTAATTACGACAAGGCTAATTTTTATTCCTTGATTCTTGTGGCGATTTCATTTTGTATTTTGTTTGGTTTCTATTATTTCAACAGAAAATCGGTAAAGATATTTTAATATGATAAAACTTCATTTTAAAAAGATGATGCACACATCCCAGGGGCAAGAGTGGCTCGATGTTGATTTAAAAGTCGAGAAGGGAGGCTTTTCTACGTTTTTTGGCGAATCCGGAGCTGGGAAGACGACGCTACTGCGCATTGTCGCTGGATTAACCGATCCAGCCGAAGGATATATTGAAGTCGATGGTGAAGTTTGGTTTGATAGTAAGCGGAAGATTAATCTTCCTGTTCAACAAAGAAAGGTTGGATTTGTTTTTCAGGACTACAGTCTCTTCCCTAATATGACAGTTCGCGAGAATATTCGATATGCGTTAGCTGACAAAAATCAGGAAAATATTATTGATGGGTGGTTAGCCGCGATGGATTTAAAAGGATTAGAACACGAGCGTCCACAAAAAATATCGGGAGGACAAAAGCAAAGGGTGGCTTTGGTTCGCGCGCTTGTCAGTAGTCCCAAAATTTTATTATTAGATGAGCCGTTGTCTGCTTTAGATGTCAACCTACGTTTAAAACTTCAGGATGAAATTCTTAAAATTTATCAAAAGACGAAGATCACAACGATCCTGGTGAGCCACGATTTGTCGGAGGTCTTCAAATTGTCGCAACGGGTTTTGGTTTTAGAACAAGGCAAGATTGTCAAATCCGGTCAACCGCACGAAGTGTTCAGCAATCAAAATTTAAGTGGAAAGTTTAAGTTTGTAGGAACGATTGTTGATATCCAAAAAGATGCGATCCTCTCTATAATAACGGTTCAGATTGGAAATAATTTAACAAAAGTGGTGGCAACCGATGAAGAGTTGAAAGATTTAAAGGTAGGGGATAAAGTGGTCGTTGCTTCAAAGGCATTTAACCCGCTTTTGATGAAATATGACGGTCGTTAAGCTGGGTAGAGAAAATATTGAATTTTTCTTTGCATACGAGTGTTTTTATATTATATTGCGAATGATTCTTCCAGTAGGAACTCAAACAAAATTCAAATGATCAGAAATCTAAAAATTTATTTAATGGTGGTTGCTTTAGGAGTTGTTGGAATTTTAATCCCTTCCACTACGTTTTCCCAAGCAGAAAATGTGCAGGTTGTTGGCGACAAGGAATTGTCTGGAGAAGTTCTTTCTGTTGATTCGGTTGAATCGGTCATTGTCGTTAAATATCTTATCGATGAAAAAAGTGAAGCTTACGAAGCCGAGTTGTTTAAGGTTGGACCGACAACGGATATTTCAAAAGTTAAAGTGGGAGATCGCGTGCAGTTAAGTTATTCCCAGAATTCAGAAGGAACCAAGACATTAAATTCTTTAAGGATTGAAAAATAAATCTTAATAACAAGTTAAATAGATGGAGAAAGAAGGCATGAAAAAAGAAATGATTCTAACGGTTGTAATCGCAACAGCATTTTTAATTGGATGTTCACAAAAACCAAAAGAAGAGTCGATGCTAGATGCTGATAAAATTTTAGAAAATCAAGTGATAGCGCCGACACCGGTTGCTGGGGTTCAACAGCCGATGGTTGAAGGACAACAACCGATCGCGATGGACAATACCGCCACTATGGAGCAAGCTGCTGAACCGATGGCCGCAGTTGCCGAAGTAACCACACCAACAGCCATGGATATTCAGCAGGCCTTAAAGAATGCTGAATTTTATAATGGAAAAGTCGATGGAGATATTGGCCCCAGAACCAAAAAGGCGATCAGAGAATTTCAGGCCAAAAATGATTTAGCCGCCGATGGTAAGGTTGGACGTAAGACATGGGCAAAGCTTGCACCCTATCTTAACCAAGCCCCAGAACCGACAACGACAACAGATATCTCGAATTAATAATTTCGAATTGTCGAATTAGCAAAATCCAGATTTAGAGATAAGTAGCCCTTAATCCCAGAGATATTCTCCCTCCAAAGAAGAGAGCCTTCGGATTTAAATCATTCTTTATTTTTAGGATCAATGCTATAATTCGTCCATTGCATTATTCTAATTTTAATAACTTTGTATTAGGACAGCAACCTTATCGGCGATATCTAGTCGGATTGTGTTTAATTATTCGGCCATTTAAGCGTGAATAGAAGAATTTTATTGGATAATTATCCGATTGAATTTTTTAAATCATTTAGTATCATATATCTATTAATAATAAGAAAAATTCTTAAGGAGAGGTTCCTATCATGCGAAATAAATTTTTATTTGTTCTA
Organism: Candidatus Omnitrophota bacterium; assembly: GCA_023247445.1. Taxonomy (GTDB): domain Bacteria; phylum Omnitrophota; class Gorgyraeia; order Zapsychrales; family Zapsychraceae; genus JAHFGL01. Next base: position 13,953 of record JAHFGL010000004.1, read on the forward strand.
ACGATGTTTGCGTTTTTGACAAGCTCGGCATTTACATTTAACAAAGGGAAACTGACGATTGATAAGACCCAGCGAGAGGAAAAGCGAAAGCAAGAGTTAGATCAAATGCAAAAGGAATTTGAATGGTGGCCAACTGATGCCAAGCCTGCGCCGGTTAAAGATCCTGAGCAGGGAGGGTATTGGTGGTGGCCAGATGCCCCAGGGCAAGCGCGTCCGTGGGGAAATCGTGGTTATATTTATGTTTACCGAATTATTTATGATTATAAAGCCGAAGATAAATATGAAGAAGAAGTAGCCCAGCCTGTGGAACCAACACCCACGCCAGCCGCACCTGAACTGAAACCATCCTTACTAGTTAAGAAAATTTTAAAGAATGTAAAAATTTATTTTGATTATAACAAAGCTGATATACGCCCCGATCACACCGCTATTTTGGAAAAAGCGATCAAGACTTTACAGCATAATCCACAGGCGAGCATCCTGATCACAGGCAATTGCGATACCCGTGGGTCCGTCGAATATAATCAAAAGCTAGGTAAGAAACGTGGTGAAGTTATTAAAGAATATATGCTTAGCCACGGAATCGCGGAAGATCGTGTCAAAATCATTAGCCGTGGGAAATTGGATGCGGTTGCTTCCATCACTGATTTAGTGGGGATGCAGAAGGATCGTAACGCCCAATTTATGGTTGCGGAAGTGGAAGAAGTGATGATTCCCAATTTTGAGCAAGAACAAGGCGAGGATGCCAAGGCCGCCACAAAAGTTGAAGAAGGAAAATATTTAATTGAAAAAGAAGAAAAGGTTGATTCCGCGGTTCAGGTTTCAACCAAAGAATATGTGATCCAGAAAAATGATTCTCTCTGGAAAATTGCCAAAAACGAGTTGGGGAGTGGTCATCGTTGGAAGTATCTTTATGAATTTAATAAAGAGCGCATTAAGAATCCAAATAAATTAAAGGCCGGGACAAAGATTTTGATTCCGGTTGAATAGAGATAGTTTATGAAGAAGATATTTCTTCTAACATTGGTTCTTTGTTGCGTGGCCAGCTTATCTGTCGAGAGTTTTGCGCAATTAAGTCGTGATATTGAATATTATAAGGGCAAGATTATCCACATGGATAAGAAAGCCAATACGATTACGGTTCAAAGAGCCGATGGAGCCAAGCGGATTTTTGATATCAGTGCGGCAAGACATCCAGACTTAGCAGGTAATGAATTAGTCATTGTTATTGTTCCTTTGGGAACTGATAAAGCCATTAATGTAAAAATATCAATACGGCAATAAATGAATGTTTGAAACTTTTCTTTTAGCCTTTATTCCGCTATTTGTTACCGTTGATGCGATAGGGACGTTGCCCATCTTTATTGTCCTGACGCAAAATCTAAAACAACAAGATAAAAAACGTATTATCGTTCAGTCGGTCATAACCGCCCTTTGCGTGGCCATCGGGTTTCTGGCGATTGGAAAGTTTGTCTTTAAAGTTTTAGGCATCACGATGGCTGATTTTATGATCGCTGGTGGTGTCATTCTTCTTTGTATCGCGATTGTCGATTTAATCAAACCAGAAAAATATCGTCAAGACATCTCGATCGAAGAGTTGGGGGCCGTTCCTTTGGGAACGCCGCTTATTGTTGGCCCGGCTGTTCTTGCCACGTCTTTGATGATTATGAATCAATACGGCTTGGTGATGACGGTGCTATCTTTGGTGACAAATATTTTGCTAACAGGTTTTGTTTTTTTACAATCTGAAGTATTAATTAAATTTTTAGGTAAAGCGGGGTCAAACGCTTTATCGAGAGTCATGGCGGTTTTGCTGGCGGCAATTGCGGTCATGATGATTCGTAAAGGAATTTTCTTGATTGCAGCAGTATAAAAAGGTATATTCTTTGCCCGTTGAAGATTTTTAATAAATCTAAAACGGGTATAATTTTGAAACCCACTGAATTTTATGCACGATCAAGTTTATTCATATGTTATTATTCCTGCGCTGATTTTTTTGGCTAGAATTTGCGATGTGACGATTGGCACTGTGCGGATTATGCTTGTTGCCCGCGGTAAGAAGGTGATTGCGCCAGTCTTGGGTTTTATTGAAATGATGATTTGGGCGCTGGTCATTCGTCAGCTGATGACCAGTGGCTTATCTAATTGGGTTTGTTTTATTGCTTTTGCGGGTGGCTTTGCCGTCGGCAATTACGTTGGGATGTATATTGAAGAAAAGCTGGCGATGGGGCTACAGGTTATTCGTATCATTACGCAGAAAGATGCGCATCATTTGTTAATTGATCAGTTAAAGTCAGAAGGTTATGGCCTCACGATTGTTGATGCGCAAGGGGCCAATGGTAAAGTTAATCTTATCTTTACCGTTGTTAAACGTTCTGACCAGCAAAAGGTTATTAATATCGTTCAACAATTTAATCCGAATGCGTTTTATTCTGTTGAAGATATTCGTGCGGTTGGGAAGGGGATTTTTCCTTCGTCGAAAAACTTGTTAAACATTTAAAAATTCTAGGAGTTGTGAATGAACATTGGATCATTTAAATTTTTGGAAAATAAGATTGTGCTACGTTTTAACCTGCGTATCTGTGAAACGGCGGAAGAACTCTTGGAGAGTTCTTTGTTTAAAGAAGTGCTCACAAGATCGCTTGATGAATTGTCTCAGCGCAATTCCTTTCTTCTTAATATTTTTGACGGTCACAAAACTGACGACCAGCAAATTAATGATTTAATAAAAACATTTCAATTCTTATCAAAAATGCCAGGGACGCTGGTTCCTAACGTCGTTAAAGGTTCACAGCGGTTCTTGAAAGATCCGCATTTGCTTAATGATTTTGTTGAGTACTTATACAATTATTGGCGTAGATATGATCGTTTTCTTATTTGTGATTCAACGCAGAATGATTTAGATAAAAGTTCTTACCGTACGTTTAATGCAAGCGTCGGAGAGTTGACCAATTTAATTCGTGGGGTTTACCGTGATATTCAAGAGAATATTATCGGACATCATCCGCGTATTTATCGACAGGTTAGCGCCGGTGCTGAAGTTGCGACGATTTCAATCGACAAGCAAATTACGTTTCCAAGCGCCAATTACAATAAGCTCAACAAAGTCCCGATGATTCGTCAGGTATTATTACATCCACCGCTAATTCTTAATCCACCAATGAATAAACGATCAGGCAAGTTCCAGCGGATTCCCACGAATCCACTAGATGTGGTTGATATTAATAGAGAAGAGTGGCTGTGCTATCCGGCCAAAGTTGGAGAACTCGTTATTTTAATTTATTTCCACAATAAATTCTTGGATCTTGGGTTTTCGCTGTGCAACTTATTTCAATTAGCGGAAGATGAAGATTTAAACAAAAAACCCGATGCCGTTTATGTGTTTGGTGTGGCTCCGGGCTCCTTAAATCAATTTGGTGATTTTCCGACGGTTTTTTACGATGATGAAGCCAATGACCTTTTGGTTGGCGCCGTGCCTAATGACAATCAATTTGGTTATTTTGGATATTTAAAGAAAATGGTTTTGACCCTGCACAATATTATAATGATGAAAAAGGGAAGACTTCCTTTTCATGGCGCGTTGGTGCGTATTATTTTAAAAGGCAACCGTGATGTAACCATTTTATTTATTGGTGATACAGGAGCCGGAAAGTCCGAGACGCTCGAAGCCTTCCGCGAGCTTGGTTATGATAAGATTCAAGACATTATTATCATTGCTGATGACATGGGGTCGCTTGATATCGACGGCGATGGCAACATCATTGGATATGGAACAGAAATCGGCGCATTCTTACGACTTGATGATTTGCAGCCAGGATATGCGCTGGGCCAAATCGACCGCGCGATTATTATGAGCGCCAATCAAGTCAATGCCCGCATCATTTTGCCGGTTACTTCCTATGACAATGTCATTAAGGGCCGCAAGATCGATTATATTTTATACGCCAACAACTATGACCAAATTGATGACGAACATCCGATTATTGAACGCGTGACGGATGTCGAAAAAGCTTTGAATATTTTCCGCGAAGGAACGGTTATGAGTAAGGGAACCACAACCACAACCGGTCTGGTTCATTCCTATTTTGCCAATGTCTTTGGCCCACCGCAGTACAAGGAAATTCACGAAGGGCTTGCGCATAAATTTTTTAATGCTTTTTTTAAGAATGGCGTTTTTGTCGGACAGATGCGCACCCGTCTAGGATTAGTCGGCGCGGAACGTGAAGGCCCTATTGAAGCCGCTAAAGAATTATTAGAAGTTTTGCAGAAATAATTCTTTACTATATTTTTTATTTAGTGCTAGAATACCAACAGATTGAAGGTCTTAGTACTTCATAAGTTTGTTCTTCCTCACATCCGGCAAAAATAGTTGTAACAAATCCTGCACATCTTGGTTGAGCAAGGTTTTAAAAATTGCATAACTTGAAATAAGGAAAGCAATGAACCCAGCCAATCAACCAAACAACAATCACACCCCTGCCAATGAAGTCGAACACCAAAAACTCGAACATCTCCTCAGCATAGAAGAAGGTCTTAATTCCATCTCGCATATCGATCGGTTAATTGATTTTATTGTTCAAAAGACAAGCCTCGTGCTTCAAGCCCAGCGATGTTCTCTGATGTTCCTTGATGAAAACACACAGGAACTCTGTATTAAAGGACACTGTGGTTTAGGTGAGGAAATCGTCCGGCAGAGCCGTATCAAATTGGGGAGTCCAATCGCTGGGCTTGTCGCTGAGGATGGAAAACCGATTCTGGTCACCGACATCGAGCGCGATTATCGTTTTGCCAGAAAAAGTAAAAAATATTATCTGGGGAAATCATTTATCTGTGTGCCGATTCAATTAAAGAAACGTATGATGGGGGTTATTAATGTTGCGGATAAACATTCACAAGAGGGAGATGTTTTTACCGCGTTTGATTTAAAGATTCTTTCAATGATTGCCCGGCAAGTCGCAACATCGATTGAAGTGGCTAAATTGTATCGTGAAATAAATTATTTAAATATCTTAGACCCCATCACCAATCTTTTTAATTATCGATATTTTGTTAAGAGTCTTGATCAAGAGATCAGTCGGCTGCAACGTTATTCGGGATCTTTATGTTTACTCTTAATTGACATCGATGATTTTAAAGCCTACAACGATCTTTTTGGTTATCGAGAAGGTAACGCTTTACTTAAACAAATTGGACAGGTTCTCAACGAGAATTTCCGAGATGCTGATATTGCCTGTCGTTACGCGGGGGATGAATTTGCGATTATCCTCCCTGAGACGCGGGTCGATGAAGCGCAAACCGTGGTGGAGAAAATCAATCGGATCGTTGGGGACCTGTCGCTTCAAAAGAAAATTACCTTTAGCGCCGGCATCGCCAAGTATGCCGCCGGCATGCATCGATATGATTTGATTATGAAAGCCGAAGCCGCGCTTTTTGATGCCAAGCGCGAAGGCAAAAACCGCGTTTTAAGCTACGATTAACTCCTTTCCCAATTTATGCGCAACGAAATTTAATCAGCGTTAAAGAGCAGGGCCTCTACCAAAGGTTGACATCACTTTAAAGAATGCTATACTTGCACATGTAAGGTTATCCTTACACATGTTAGGTAAACCATATGATCTCATCGCCATTTCAAATACATGAAGTCATTGATTCACCCTCTAAGGTGGCTATTTTAAGGGTTTTAGCTTCGCGTAAGGGTCTTAAGGCCACGGGTCGAGAGATAGCCAAGTTAGCTGGCTTTTCTGTGCCATCAACGCACGACTCCTTAAAAGCTCTACATGAACGTAATATTCTAAATCTTGAAATTATCGGTAAACAGCATATTTACTCGTTAAATGAAGACGATCGTCTGGTCCAGAAAATTATCCGGCCTATGTTTGCGGCCGAAGGGGGGATCAAGGATGAGATATGCAATTTTCTTTTGACTGAAATCAAGAAAGCTGGAATTAAACGAGAGATTGTTTCCTTGATCCTTTATGGAAGTGCTCAAAGGGGACTGGCCGTGAAAAATAGTGATGTTGATGTGGCCGTTATTGTTGATAGATTGGCCAATGTCAGTAAGGTGGAGGACATTTTTATCTCAACTATTCAGCCAAGGTTTAAAGCTTACTTTGGTGTCCAGCTTGATCCTTATGTGAAAGCAGCGTCAGAATTTCGCGATTTCTTAAAGAAGAATTTGCCCCCAGTTTCAACGCTGATTAAATCCTATTCTGTATTAAATGGCAAAGAACCTTTGGAGGTTTAAATGACAGCACGTGATGCAAAGGTTAGAGAAGAAAGTAAATCGGCCGCCGGAGATTATTTGAAGAAGGCCGCCGATAATTATGACCAAATGCTGGCCGCCTTTCATGCCTCAAATTGGAACGCCGCAGCGACACTGGCTGTTCAATGTGCAATTTCCTCTGCCGATGCCATTTGTGTTCACGAAAAAGGGATTCGTTCTATTTCCCAAGATCATTTAGATGTCTGTGATTTGGTTTCAAAGCTCTCTCTTAATGGCGCCGATGAAAAATCCAAGCAGCTTCGTAAAGTGATTGCGCGAAAAAACATGGTTCAATACGAATGTCGCAGTGTTTACAAGGCTGATGCTGATGAAATGGTAAAAGTTACGACGAGATTTTATCAGTGGGTCAATGAGAAGATGGGGAAGTAATTAACCCCAAAGAAGGCCAAGCGCGAAGGCAAAAACCGCGTTTTAAGCTACGATTAATTTCTCTCTTTCCAATTTCCCGACCTTTATTTATAATCTCATCTATGCCCACCGCGATTGTTTCCTCTAACCTAAAAAACTCTGCTGCTTACGCAACGTTATTAAATCAGGTCAAAAAAACTTTGCTCGAGGGGCAGGCGCGCATTGAAGAAGCGCGCGTTCGCATTTATTGGGAAACTGGAAAACATATTCAAACGCATATTCTCAAATATTCTGATCGTGCGGAATATGGGGCGGAGATTTTTAAGCGATTGTCGAAAGATTTGAATGTTGATTCAAGCGTTCTGCAGCGTTGTGTTCAATTTGTTAAAGTTTATCCTAAGTTACCAATTCTCGGTGGCCACCGAGAATTCAGTTGGTCACATTATCTTAAGCTCATTACGATTCCTGATAAAAAAGAGCGGCTTTTGCTTGAAAAGAATATCACTCAAAAAGGCTGGACGGCAGATGAACTCGCCGCACGGCTTAAGGAAGAACACCAAAAAATTTTAATCCCTAAGCACTCAGCACTAGGCACTAAGCCACTAATTCCACTTCGCGGCGCGCCCTACACCTACCAGGTGATTGACCGTCCAAATATTAAAACCGGAAAATCGAGTTTGCGATTAGATTTAGGTTTTGGTGTGTTTCATAAAGATCCGGCGCTCGTCGCTTCCTTTAATAAAGGCGACATCGTGGAGTCGCGTCCAAAGGAGGATGCGTTTAAACTTTACAAAACAAATCGAACGGCCAAAGATCTGTACACCTATTGGGCCGAGATTGAGCGCGTCATTGACGGCGATACCGTTAAAGTGCGATTTGATTTAGGATTTAATGTCGAGGTGCGCGAGACTTTGCGTTTGCGCGGGCTCGACTGTCCAGAAATGGACACGAAGGAAGGCCAAGCGGCGAAAACCTTTGTCCAATCGCATTTGAAAGAAGAGCAATTCGTCCTCGTCCGCTCCAGCCGGTCCGATAAATACGACAGATATCTTGCCGATATTTTTATTCCACAGAGCGAAGAACCGAATCCATCGAAGGATTTATATCTGAATAATTTATTGTTGCAGAATGGTTACGCGAAACGGATGAAATAATTAGGGACACGTACTTTTCTTTAAACGTAAATAGACCCCGGAAAGTTTATCAATTACCCAAACTTTCAACAATGTAAATGAGGTTACCATGAATGAAGAATTGAGTGCTTGGAGTATCGTTAAGAAGTTAACGTGGCACGACGCGTTTCACGTTTTGGGTGTTATCGCATTGGCTTGGTTGGGTTCTTTTTTAATCCGTTGGGTTATCCGTCAATCGGCGGAAAAGGCTCCGGCTTATCTTCGGCTTTTTATGCTGCGGCTGTTGCCGATTTCTCGTCTATTGATTGCAATCGCGGCCGTTGTCATCATTGTGCCTATTCTCATTGAGCCGAAGTTTCAGAATGTCATCGCGCTTGTGATGAGCGTCGCTGTTGCGTTGGCCTTTGCGTTCAAAGATTATGCGGGCTGCTTAGCAGCTGGTTTTATTACCGTCTTAGAAAATACTTATCAACCTGGGGATTGGGTCGAGATTGATGGCACCTATGGAGAAGTTAAATCCATCGGTCTGCGGGCGCTGTTCCTAGTTACGGCGGATGACACCGAGGTTTCGATTCCCCATTCCCGTCTTTGGTCAACGAGCATCTTTAATGCCTCAAGCGGTAACCGAAGTCTTTTGTGCGTTACGAATTTTTATCTGCATCCGGATCATGATGCGGCGTTGGTGCGTAGTCGTTTAACCGAAATAGCGCAGGCCAGTTCTTATCGTAAGTCCGATACCCCTGTTGTGGTTATCGTCCTCGAGAAACCCTGGGGAACTCATTATCGGCTTAAGGCTTATGTGAAAGAGAGCCGGGAACAGTTTTTGTTTATTACAGATTTGACAGTTAAGGGGAAGGCAATGATTCGTTCCCTGGGTATCCGCTTTGCTCAAGCGACTTATGCCGAGACAAGTTTTAAATAATTACAAGTAATTGTCGACCACACACCTGAACCTGATTTTTAAAATTCTTGAGTCCCCAATATTCGTGTGGTAATGTATTTTCAATTAATATCCGATCAATCCCCCGATCTCGATCCCCCATCGGATTCAATCAGTCCAAAAGAAAGGGGAAAAGTTTATGTCTACAGAAATGAATCTCACCAAAATCGCCGTCTTTAAGGGAAAGCAAGTTAGAAAGATCATTCATCATAATGAATGGTGGTTTTCAATTAATGACATTATTGAAGTTCTCACAGGGACAGAAAGACCGCGTAAATATTGGAATGATTTAAAGGTGAAGTTAATAAAGGAGGGTTATGTTGAAGTGTCCGAGAAAATCGGACAACTGAAATTGAAGGCTTCTGATGGGAAGGAATATTTAACAGATTGTGCAAATACAGAAACTATTTTTCGTATAGTTCAAGCAGTTCCCTCCCCCAAAGCCGAACCTTTCAAACGCTGGTTAGCCAGGGTTGGTTATGAGCGGATTCAGGAGATTGAAGATCCTGAGTTAGCGATGAAACGCATGCGGGCTATTTATAAGGCTAAGGGCTACTCTGATGACTGGATCGAAAAACGTGTGCGTGGCATCGCGATTCGTGAAGAGTTAACGGATGAATGGAATAAGCGCGGTGTAGAAAATCCACGAGAGTACGCGATTTTAACAGCCGAGATTTCTAAAGCGGCTTTTGGAATGACGCCTTCTGAGTATAAGAAATACAAGGGACTGGACAGGCAAAATTTGCGCGACCACATGACTGATTTGGAACTGATTTTTTCTATGCTGGGAGAAGCGTCCACAACAAAGATTGCCCGCGGACGAGATATGAAAGGGTTTGAGCCGAATAAGTAAGCTGCTGTTGACGGCGGGTCGATCGCTGGAAACGCTAGAAAAGAATTGGAACAAAAAAGCGGCGAGAAAGTTATTACTCAAGAAAATTTTCGCCAAATTCCTCAAAAGAAAAAGCAAATAAAAATAAAGAGATAGAGGCTCCCTTACATACCATGCCCACACTCGACACAACCGAAAAATTTAAGAAATATATCTTTTGGATCTTCCGCGCTCTCTTGATCGTCACCGCGATCATCGCCGTCTTTTCCCATCATTGGAAAGAAGTCATGTATCTTTTATTTATTTTATTCCTGACGTTTCTGCCCAGGATCATCGAGGGAAAGGTCGGGCTTGATTATCCCAGCGAGATTGAGATCATCATCCTTTTGTTTATCATAGCCTCGATTTATTTGGGCGAGATGCATTCCTTTTACGAAAAGTTCCCGTGGTGGGACGTGCTTTTACACTCGATTTCCGCGGTCATTATCGGTGGCATCGGGTTTTCGATTGTTTTTATTCTCAACAAGAGTAAGAAAATAGTTTTTAAATTAAGTCCCGGATTTGTGTGTTTGTTTGCGTTTTGTTTTGCGGTCGCCTTTGGTGCGCTGTGGGAAATTTTTGAATATATGATGGATCAAGCCTTTGGCCTTAATATGCAAAAGTCAGGGCTTGTTGATACGATGGAAGACTTGATTGTCGATTCCTTGGGCGCGCTAGTTTTTGCTGTGTTTGGATATTTTCATTTAAAACGCAAGATTCATATGTTTGACTGGTTAGCCAGAAAATTCTTTAAGCTCAATCCGGAGTTAAAAGAGACATCACAAGAGAATTTATAATTGCCATAACCTGGCCGTTGTGATAAAAAATATCCAGCTCAATTCCCCACCGTTTTAGTTTATCCCCCAACTAAACTATCCAATAAATCATTAATCAAAGGGGGAAGTATGTCTACAGATAGGAAACAGAAAAAACAATCTAATAAAGGATTGGTTCATTTCGTTTCAAAGGAAATTATAGAAAGTAAGATTTATTTAATACGTGGACGCAAAGTTATGTTTGATCATGATTTGGCAAAATTATACGAGGTTCCCACGCATCGATTAAATGAACAAGTCAAAAGAAATCCTGAGCGATTTCCAAAAGATTTTGTGTTTCAATTAAGCAACGAAGAATATAAAGCTTTGAGCTCGCATTTTGCGAGCTCAAAAAAGGGCTCCGGCGGACGTAGATATTTACCGTTTGTTTTTACAGAACAGGGGGTAGCCATGCTTTCAAGCGTTTTAAAAAGTAAGAAAGCAGCTTTAGTTAACGTTGCTATCATGCGAGTTTTTGTAAAGATTCGAGAATTATTAACAACACATAAGAATTTGGCGGATAAATTAAAAGAGCTTGCCACGCGCATTGACAATCACGATGAACAAATTCACTCAATATTTGACGCCATTCGACAGTTGATAAAAGAAGAAGAAAAGCCCAGGCGCGGGATTGGGTTTCATGTGAAGTATGATTAGTTTTTTAATAGAAGATGAATTTAAATTTTTGAGGTTCCAATTTGGAACCTCAAAGGTTAGTATCTTGATGTGCCAATTTGGCACCTCAAGTTGAATTTTAAAATTGGAAGTCACAGCTTGTGACTTCCAATTTTATTGCTTGTTTCTTCCCCCCGTCAACGTTAGAATAACCCCTGTATTTATTTAGTTAAACACACAAGTTAAGGAATCATCATGGAAATTGGAATTGTAGGTTTGCCTAACGTCGGGAAATCAACCCTTTTTAACGCGCTAACCGGCGCCGCAGTCGCAGCTGAAAACTTTCCGTTTACAACCATTGAACCAAACGTTGGGATTGTTCCACTACCTGACCCGCGTTTATATGTTTTAGCTGAAAAATTTGAGAGTCAAAAGATCACGCCTTCCGGCATTCGATTTGTGGATATCGCGGGGCTCGTCAAAGGGGCCAGCCAAGGCGAAGGATTGGGCAATCAGTTTTTAGGCCACATCCGCGCCGTTGATGCCATTGCCCACGTGGTGCGCTGTTTTCGCGATGATAATGTTGTCAACGTCATGGATCAGCTGGATCCAGTTAATGCCGCTGATATTATTGAAACAGAATTGTTACTTGCCGATTTACAGCAAGCGCAAAAAGCCCTTGAGAAATTAAAAAAGAATGCCAAGTCCGGCGCCAAAGAAGATAAAGAAAAGGTCGCCGTGATGGAAGAGATTCTAAAAGCTTTTGAAGAAGGCAAGTCAGCCCGCAGCCAATCAATTCCTAAAGAATTTTTAGAAGAATATCAATTTCTAACGGCCAAGCCGCTTTTATATGTGGCCAACACCGATGAAGGCCCTGCCGATCCCAAATTACTTGGACCATTACAGGTTCGTGCAGAGAAAGAAAATGCAAAGATCGTTGTCCTTTCGACAAAATTAGAAGCCGAAATTGTTCAACTTCCCGAAGAAGAAAGAGCGGTTTATTATGAATCAGCGGGAATCACTTCCCCTGGACTGGCAACACTCGCTAAAGCCGGACGAGAATTATTAAATCAAGTTTGTTTTTTTACAGCCGGGGAAAAAGAGACCCGCGCCTGGCTTATTAATAAAGGAACAAAGGCCGCGAAGGCGGCTGGAAAAATTCATACGGACATTGAACGTGGATTTATCCGCGCGGAAGTTTACAAATATGATGATTTGGTCAAGCTAGGAACTTACAAGGCGATTCAAGAAAAAGGACTCGTGGCGCTTGAAGGAAAAGATTACGAAATAAAAGAAGGCGATGTTGTTTATTTTAGGTTTAGTGTCTAGCACAGATTATTTCAATTAAGCAACAGCGTTTTAAACATATGGATTGTTAAAATAAATTCCAATAAACAAATACCAAATGCCAAACAATATACAAATACACAAATCCCAATGGCCAAAAGTCACATTCAGTTTTGTAGCTTGTTAATTGGAGTTTTTTTGGTATTTATGATTTGGGATTTGAATATTGTCTGTGATTTGGTGCTTGGGATTTTTAATTTAAAAAGAGGAGATTCTTATGATTAAAGCAGAATTGGGAAGACAGCTCATGATCAACGTTGATAACACCGTTGGATCGCTGGCGGAGGTTACCAGTGTCGTCTCGGCATCAAGCATTAATCAAATCGCTATTTGTGCGTATTCCGTTGGCAAGAAAGTTGCGATTATGTGCGTGACGGAAGACAATAATGCCGCGAAGAAGCTGTTGGAAGATCAGGGGTTTCTTGTTCAGGAAGAAGAGGTTGTTTTGTTAACGATTGATAATAAGGCCGGATCTCTACAGCGCGTCACCGATAAAATCGCTGAGGCGGGTGTTGATTTGAAATTAATCTACGGCAGTGTTTCCCCCGGACAAGAGTCGGCGCGCATTGTTATTATTGCTGAAAATAATTTAGATGTAATTATGGTCATTAAAACAGAACTTGAGCGCAGCTAAGAGGAGTAAGACAATGTCATTTCAAGGTCAAGGCATGGATGAAAAACAAAAGCAAGTCTTTGATAAAGCACGCAAAGGCGTTTTGAAATATTTAGTGGAAAAAGGCGGCAAGCTCAATATGGGCGAGTTGCACGACTACAGCATGAATAAATATTTTATCCAGCATCAGGGGTTTTCGCGGATGATGGAAACCTTTGTCGATGAAGGATTGGCACAATATGATGCAGCAACACAAGAGGTCACGATTTCTGAACTCGGTCAACAATTTATCTCCAGCTAAAGCTTACCCTACAAGTGAATAATAAAATTTATGACGTAGTTATCGTTGGCGCAGGCGCGGCAGGCCTTATGACGGCCATTTGCTGCCGTCGGCATGGCCTTGAGGTTCTGTTGTTAGACGGTCAACCTAAGATTGGCGCCAAGATTTTAATGTCGGGCGGCACGCGCTGCAATGTAACGAACTTCGATGTCAACGAACGCGATTATCAGAGTGAAGAACTGCGCACCGTGCGCAATGTTCTTAAGGCTTTTCCTGCCACACAAACAATTAAATTTTTTCGCCGGCTTGGCGTTAATCTTATCTTAGAGCCCGGTGGGAAATATTTTCCCACCACACATTCGGGAAAGACAGTTTTGGAGGCCTTCCTTAAAGAGATTGATCGATTAGGCGTTGTTTTGCAGACCTCTTGTAAAGTTGACCACATTGAATTTGACGGCAAGAAATTTCATGTTCGCGGAGAAAATTTTGCGACACTTTCTAAAACGGTTGTGCTCTGTTCTGGCGGGCTGTCGTACCCAACAACAGGCAGTGACGGCGTTGGCTACCGATTGGCTAAACATTTTGGTCATCATTTGATTCCAACAACGCCGGCGTTAACACCGTTTGGAACCAGTGATCAGGATTGGAAAGATTTAAGTGGCGTTACGCTGCCTGCGCGCTTAACCCTTCACGTTGATGGAAAGAAACACATTGCGTACGAAGACTCATTTCTTTTTACCCATTTTGGATATAGCGGCCCGTGTGTGCTCGACATCAGTCGTCATTGGATCAGGCTTAAAGATAAACATGATGTGAAACTAACCGCGAACTTCTTGCCCGATTTTGACGAACAATTGTTGCGCAGCAGTTTGGATCAATTTGTTAAAGATCATCCTAAGAAATTGACAAAAAGTTTCTTAGTCGAGAAATTGCCGGAACGTTTCATTGAAACTTTCTTGAAAAAGATTGATTTAGATGACACGATAGGTGTCAGTCAGCTCAAGAAAGAAAATCGAGAGCGATTGATTTCTGGTTTACTTTCTTGTCCACTCCCAGTAACAGGGGTGATTGGTTATAAAAAAGCGGAGGTTACCGCTGGAGGTGTTGATTTTAAAGAAGTCGATGCCAAGACTTTGGAATCCAAATTGCAGCGAGGACTTTTTTTTGCCGGCGAGATTTTAGACGTTGATGGTCGCATTGGTGGATTTAATTTTCAATGGGCTTGGGCCAGTGGATATGTGGTGGCGCAGGCCATTATCAAGTAATTGAACTAAAGGTTAGAATGATTCAAGTTGTCGAAACGTTATTTAATCCTAAGGGGATGGCCATTTTTTGGACATTTGCCGAGGGATTTATTTTAATATTCTTACGAGGCCTTTTTCTTAATCTCAAAGAACAAAAAAAGCAGAATGGTTTTATTGTTATAAGCTGCGTCCTTTTTATTCTTTTAACGTGGGTAATCATGTATGGACAAAAGTTTATACCACTTCCAACGAGCAATTATGGGTATCAAATTATGTTTTGGAACTTTTTTTGTACCCTGTGGGTTGTTCTAGAAGGGACCAGCGTATTTTATGCCTTTCAAATTTACAAACACATAAAGAAGATCAACCCCGCGGTTTGGACCGCCTATATTCTTCCCCTATTAGTCGTGGGGGCGTTTGGTTTTTTTATTTTTTATCAGAGTTATGCCATCTTTGTCTGTCAGAAATATCATTTATATAAGGATGAGTTTTATAATATGCAGTTGTTTTATGTTCGGATTTGCGGAGTTTTCTGGATAACTTTCGAATGGTTGGCGGTTGTAATCTGGCTTAGATTATTTTCATTGTTAAAAGAGGATCAATCCCATGCTAGATAATATCTTTCTTTGGATTGGAGCCAATTTTACAGACGAAGCGTATATTCTTTCAACAAAGATTCATGGTGTCCTCTGGAGCATTGCTGATGTTATAGTCATATTAACTGTACTCAACGTTGTTTGGTTATTTGGAAAGAAAGATGGAGGGAAGTTTCCTGTCGTCAGACTTACTCTCCTTGGAGTTTCAGCAGCCTTAATACCGTTTCTTATATGGACTAACACACCAAGAGACTTTTATTATTTAGATTCTGGGATCGTCATGATCCAACTTTTTGTTTTGATTTATACAATTATAAGAAATGGAAAAGATATTAAAGACATTTTAAAGCCCAGGCTAAGAGATTAGGTAATGAAAATGAAACTTGGACAATATCAGCATTATAGGGGGAAATTTTACGAAGTTATTGGCGTCGCTCATCATAGTGAGACGCTGGAGGAGTTGGTGGTTTATAAGGCGCTATATAAAACTAAATTTGGAAAAGATTCGTTGTGGGTTCGTCCTAGAAGGATGTTTTGTGAAAAAATTAAGGTCGGGGTTGCATTTGTTCCGCGGTTTAAATATATTGGGAAACAATAGGGAGAGGAAAGGGAGACTATGAGAATTAAAGCTCAGATTTTTTTCGTATTTTTAATTTCTTTTGTTTTGTGTTCAAGTGCGTTAGCAGCAAGCAAGTCGCGTAAGATTGCCCCTGTTGCCGATCCAAGTCGTCAAACATTGTTTAATAAAACGACGGATTTTATCGCAACGGCGGGTGAATCACCCTCAAATAAACAACAGATATTGCGTGAGCGCCGAAAGAATCGTCGGGAAGCTCGGGTGAGTGCCCAGAATCGCAAGCAACGCGCCAAAACGCAAAAGCGACTTAAGAAAGAGCAGCAAGTGATTATGAAGAAGTTGTAGAGAAAGGCTTCAAAATGAATGTTGCTGTCGTTGGAGCATCAAACAAACCTGATCGATATTCCTATCAGGCCGTCATGTTGTTAAAAGAGAAGGGGCATCAGGTTTATCCCGTGCATCCGCGCATCAAAGACATCGAAGGAATGGCCGTCTATCCATCAGTTAATGACATTAAAGATTCGATTGATACTATTTCAATGTATGTTGCTGCTGATGTCTCAATAGCCATGGCGGATGATTTATTAGCCAAGCATCCTCGGCGAATTATTTTTAATCCCGGGGCTGAGAATTTGCCGCTGGAAGAACAGTTACGTTTAAAGGGAATCCAACCGATTAATGCGTGTACGCTGGTCATGCTACGCACCAATCAATTCGACAAATGAACGCGATTACAATTTCTAACTTAAAGAAAACTTACGCCAATGGCACCCAGGCCTTAAAGGAAATTAACCTGGAGGTCACCGCTGGAGATTTTTTTGCTCTTCTTGGCGCCAACGGTGCGGGCAAGACGACCGTGATTGGAATTTTGACGAGCATTGTTAATAAGACTTCCGGGTCGGTTAAGATTTTTGATATTGATATCGAAAAAGATCATATGGCGGCAAAGAAAATGATTGGTGTTGTGCCGCAAGAAATGAATTTTAATATGTTTGAACAGGTCCAGGATATTGTGGTGGCCCAAGCTGGATATTTTGGGATTGATCATAAAACTGCGATCAGAGATTCTGAAATTATTTTAAAGCAAGTTGAGCTTTGGGAAAAACGAAAATCTCCTTCACGAACGCTTTCTGGTGGGATGAAACGGCGCCTGATGATCGCCCGCGCGTTAATTAATAAACCAAAATTGTTGATTCTTGATGAACCAACCGCCGGTGTTGATGTTGAGCTACGTTACGGCATGTGGGAGTATTTGCGGCAGTTAAACGCTCAAGGCACCACGATTCTTTTAACGACCCATTATTTAGAAGAAGTCGAACAGATGTGTAAAAACGCGGCGATTATTAAGACGGGCGAGATTATCAAATACGATCGTGTGAAAAATTTGCTTCAGCTCCTTGAACAAGAAACCTATGTAGTTCACGTTGAGAAAATTCAGGCTATCGAAACGATCAAGATGTATAACCCCAAAGTAATTGATGATACAACCTTTGAGGTCGATATCAGTAAGAAAGAGAGACTAAACGATTTTATTCTCAAGATTTCAAACGCAGGAATGATTGTCACGGATATTCGACCTAAAGGGAATCGATTAGAGAAGTTGTTTTTAAAGATACTGAAACAATAAAGCACCAATACACAAATTCCAAATACCAAACAATATGCAAATTCAAAATCCCAATGGCCAAAATTAACTTTTAGTTTTGTAGTTTGTTAATTGCAATTTGTTTGGTATTTGTGATTTGGATATTTTAAAAAACATGACCTCCCAAGAAAATTATGTAGCCTATCAAACGATCATCCGTAAAGAAGTGGTGCGCTTTATGCGTATTTGGACGCAGACGCTTTTGCCGCCGGTAATTACGCAGACATTATATTTTATTATCTTTGGAAAATTTATTGGATCTCAAATTGGCGGGATAAATGGAATCAGTTACATGTCGTTTATCGTGCCGGGGCTTGTCATGATGGCGATTATTAACAATTCCTTTGCCAACGTAGTTAGCTCTTTTTTTGGAGCGAAGTTTCAGCGCAGCGTTGAAGAGCTTTTGGTTTCATCAACGCCACACTGGATTATTCTTGCTGGATATGTCAGTGGGGGAGTTTTGCGCGGAGTTGTCGTGGGGACGCTGGTCTTTATTGTTTCTTTCTTCTTTACCGTTCCGCATATTTATCACCCTTTTTTAATTATTGTATTTATGGTTTTGACATCGATTCTTTTTTCTTTGGGAGGGTTTATTAATGCGATCTTTGCGAAGAAATTTGATGACGTGGCGATTTTTCCAACGTTTATCTTAACTCCGTTAAGTTATTTGGGCGGCGTTTTTTATTCTATTCACAGCTTGCCGGAGGTTTGGCAGAATCTTTCAAAATTAAATCCGATCCTTTATATGATTAATGGTTTTCGTTACGGATTTTATGGAATTTCAGATGTGAATGTTTCCGTTAGTATTCTAATTTTGATTACGCTCATCATCATTTTAGCGGTTTATAGTTTGGATCTCTTAAAGAAGGGAACCGGGCTGCGAAGTTAACTAAGGAAAGTCGATGCGGGCATCCAATTAGATTCCCGCTTAAAGCATGCGGGAATGACAATCTTGGGATAATTTCTAATGAAAACTAATACTTTTAAATTAGCGTTAATCATTTTTGTTTCTCTGTTTATTTTGATTTTTGGTTTTGGGTATTATCTCTTAAACAGCTCGTGGTTTTGGGAAAAACTCGCCGTAAGTCTGATCAAGCAAGGGGGAAAAGAAGTCCAATCCGCCCAACTGAGCATCCAAAAAACAAATTTTAATCTGCCGACAAAATTAATCTTAGAGGATGTTAAATTAAAGATTAAGATTCAAGAAGTGTCATACACAATTGATCTTAGCGGGCTCACCATTGATGCGAATTCCTTTATCGTAGGCCGGGACAAAAAGATTGACCTTAATTTAAGCGGCCTAAGAATTGAATCATCAGTGGCTAATCTAAAAGACGCCAATATGGTGTTGGCCGTATCTTTCGAGAAGAATTTATTGAAAAGTTTAAAGGGCACTTTAAAAATCGCCTCGGCTGATTCGAATAAATATGTTTTAACCAATATTTCTGCCGATATCACGGGCGACCAAAAGAATATTGTTTTAGATAATTTCTTGGCGAGTTCTTATAACGGAGAGGTGAAAGGTAAGATTACACTAGCCTATCAACCGGCTGTTACGTATGATATAGCCCTAGCGATCAAAGATGTCGATTTAACGGCGATGCGGGCCGCTAACATGGAGGTTTTTTCTCAGGTGCGTGGAAAGTTACAGGGAGATGTTGAATTAAAAGGTGAACCTGCTAAAATTCATTCCATCATCATGAACCTGGAGATACCTCAGGAGGGCCAAGTTAAGGCGCGGCTTCTTAAACCATTTTTTGATTACATTCCGCAGAGCACGCAGAAAAAAGATTTAGAACTTTTGATGAAGGTTGACGGACTTGTGGCGCTGGACAAAGCCGTCCTTGCGCTAAAGAGTTCAAGCGAAGAGAAGCTAAGTACAACGATCGGACTTGAGAGCAAACGATTTAATTTAGATACACATTTAACAGTTGATTTTAATATTGAAGGTGGGCTTCAAAATTTGTTTGTTTTTCTACAGAAATTTCTTCAATAATGGAGGCGACATGATGGAAATAAAACAAAAGAATATGTTGGCGCTGGTATCGATCTTTGGGCTTCTGACAGCCGTGGGATGTACGGTCAAAGCTGTCGGTGATCCAAAACGGCCGATTACAATCGATGCCCATATTACCGTTGATATCAAGGGACTGCAGAATACAGCAACCGATATCGAAGATTTTGTCAGTGGTCAGAAATCTAAAGAAAGTTTACCTGTCGATCAAGGAGGAAAATAATATGTTTAGAAAGACATTATTAATTGTATTAAGTGCATGTTTACTTGCCGTTAGTTATAATCACGTCGTTTTGGCTCAAGGAAAATATAGTATTAAAGAAATGACGCCACAGGTTCAAGGCGCCCTTGAGAATCGCCGTGATCGTTTTGATAAACTCAAAGAATTAAAAGCTAGTGGGGCTATTGGGGAGAATAATCAGGGGTACGTTCAAGTTTTAGCGAAGGGCGAGGGCGCGGATGAAATTGTTTCAGCAGAAAATGCTGATCGAAAACTTATCTATGAAGCAATTGCCAAACAAAATGAACTTCAAGGGGCACTTGATACCATTGAAAAAGTTTTTGCACAGGTGCAACGCGATAAAGCTACCGCTGGGGATAAGATTCAAACTGAAGCAGGTGATTGGATTACAAAATAGTTTGTCTTTATCGTGATTTGCGTTGGCCGAGGAATTGATTTGTCGCCACGGCAATTATAATCAAATAAAGCGGCACCAGTGGCAGCGCATAGCGCGGAAGAATATAGAAGAAGGAATGTACTGCGATAAATAGAATTATAAGGGCAAGGATTAGCCCTAACCGTTCAATGTGGCCATTCTTTTTCTCGATGAAGGTAAGTTGTAGAGTGTAGAAAAGCGAAAGTATTGTTAGAAGGGCCATTAGAAAACTTAGCCCATAGCTAAACACCTGCCGATCATAAAGTTTTTGCAACCAACTTGGATATGCGACAAATCCTATCTGTGTTGATTCCCAAAAAAGCATTTTAGCGCCTTCCACTAAACCTAGTCCCGCCGCTTGGAGAGGATTCACAAGCATTTTTCCTATCGCTAATTTAATTAATGTCTGATCAGCTTTTTGTGCGGGTAAGTGATAACTCTCAAGTTCCTGTCTTTTCTCTGCACCTAAGTCATCGGAGATTCGCCACGACCAAAAGGCACATCGGTCCTTCCCTAATGCTTTT
This sequence comes from Candidatus Omnitrophota bacterium, assembly GCA_023247445.1. Taxonomy (GTDB): domain Bacteria; phylum Omnitrophota; class Gorgyraeia; order Zapsychrales; family Zapsychraceae; genus JAHFGL01. The sequence continues at coordinate 34,454 of JAHFGL010000004.1, forward strand.
TGACAGAACTGTTCACCAGGAATAAAGGCGGCCGCACTTTGCATTCGTTGGTTGTTTAATTTTTCCATCCGGCGGGCGATGTTGCCATAAAGCGCCCACGCGCCGCGATCAGTTAAGGCAAAGTGTCCATTATATTTTTGGTTGGCAGACTTATAGAGAAAGACGGGAATTTCAAAACTGAAAATAAAGATAAGAAAGAAGATCGCCATTTTAAGACCTAATCGGCGGTTTTTGATCGCGTAGATAATACAAATAAGAAAGAATGCTGGTGTAATGATTTCAAAAATGGCTTTTGTTAAAGTCAAAAGAAAGAATAAAATGCCCCACACAAAAGCTAGGAGATAATCTTTCTTTGAGTTTAGCTGGGAGAGTTTTTCAACGGACACGTAGCCTACAATAATCGTCGCGAGAATCAAGGGATAACTTGCGATCTCTGAGAAAAGGCTGCACGCAGAATTGATAACTGCTGGAGAAAATCCAAAATAAAAAAGAGTAACGGTCTGGATGATCGGATGGATTTGAAATTTTCTTAAAATTTTTAGTAGAAGTAGTTGGCTTATAAATAGAATACAAAATTGAAAGAATATTTGGATCGAAAGATAAGAGACAGAAAGAATATCGGCGAGGCGCATGGATAATGAGATAAGAATTGGATAAACAGGCTCGCGGTTTGGGCCTGTTTTAAAATATTCAATCCAGCCTTCTTTATAGAGAAGGGAGCCAAGATGCTCATAACCCAAAGCGTCATGGACCAAGATGGGCTGCGTTGTTGAGGCGAGATAGAGCCAGTAGATGACACAACAGATGATTGCAACCAGGGGTGTCTTTTGAATCCAGGAGGATTGTTTCGATAACATTTTTTAGTTCTCTTGTTTGACTTGCCTCAACGATTTCATTAGTATACAAGAGGTTCAAATAATAGGAAATATCATTTATGAAAACAAAGCTCGATTCTTCGATTCCTATTCGTCGTTTAGGAATTGGTTTTATTTTGGTCATAGTCTTTTTTATTTTTGTTCTGATCATCCGAGGCGAATATCCAAAATTAAGAGACCAATTGGCGCATTGTAAAATATTTACTGGACTTATTCAAACGCAAGAAGATGTTCACAAACGCGCTCAATACATCACGGTTGATTATTTTACGCCCTCCTTTGAAAGTCTTAATCAGTTTGTTGCCAGCCGTGGGAAGACCTCTATTGGTAATTTAGAACAATACGAAAATTATTATACAAAAATGATTGCGGCTTTCCCTAAGATGGCGGAGGCGTATGCGATGCTGGGCTTTGTTGATTATTATTTAGGGAAAGAAGAAGCGGCTATTGGGTCTTTTCAAAAGGCTACGGAACTCAATCCATATTTGTTCCCCGCGTATTACAATCTTGGTGTTATTTATTTTAAAAATCATAATTATGCAGAATCTTTATTATTTTTTAAAAAAGCCGTTACGATTAGTCCCGAGATAACTTTTAAAATTGTCAAATCCTCCAAGCTCTATCAAGATCTTATTGTTAATCCCAAAACACATGCGGTCACCGTACCTGATTTAAACAAAAGTTATTTGGAGGGGTATAAACTTTTGGTGGCGGATTGTTATTATCTGAAGAATACAAAAGCCATGAATACCATTGCGCAGCATGCGCTGGACTTAAAGTTGGGAGAGGCCAATTTTTTTAGTCGTTATATGAATTTAGATTTAGAAAAAGAACCTGGCCCGAGTCCCGAGGTTGATAATATTACAGTGCAGATTTTTTAAATTATTGTTAAAGAAAGAAATATTCGCCTTATAATAAAGACCATTGAACGCGAAGAAGAGGGATTATGAAATCAAAAAATATTTTTATTGTTCTTTTAAGCGTTCTGCTGATTATAATTTTGTTTCAAAACACTCAGGTTGTTGCTTTTCAGTTTTTACTTTGGAAAATCACCGCTTCACGGATTTTCTTGATTTTATTAGGGATAATCGTGGGCTTTATGTTTGGGCTTTTCGCCAGTAAGAAATTATAGGAATTTGAATCATGACGAGTGCCGCTAAAAAATTATCGCAAACCGCAGGGCTCCCCCCGGGGACGCTTGTTTACGTTGGCGATCACAAAAAACAAACCGCACGTATTACTTTGTTCGATTTCGATGTGAATCAATATAAAGAACAGGAAATTTTTTCTGTTGAAGAATGTTTTCCCTTCAAAGATTCAGAAACCATTACGTGGATAAATATTGATGGTTTGCATGATGTGGACGTCATTGAAAAGATTGATAGTCGTTTTGGTATTCATCCACTGGTATTGGAAGATATTTTAAACACTGAGCAACGTCCCAAGATTGAAGATTATGGAGATTACGTCTTTATTACATTAAAAATGTTTAATTATAATCCGGAGTTAGATGAGGTTACGCCAGAGCAGATTAGTATGATATTCGGGTCTAATTATGTTATTACATTTCAGGAATCGCAAGGAGATAGCTTTAATCCAATTCGTGATCGAATTAGAAACAATAAAGGCCGCGTGCGTAGAATGGGCGCGGATTATTTAGCCTATGCTTTGCTGGACACAATTATCGATGATTATTTTGTTATTCTTGAGCGCTTAGGCGAAAAGATTGAACTATTTGAAGATCAGTTAATGGGAGATACGGATAATACTTGGCCACATAAAATTCATCAGCTCAAACGAGAAGTTATTTTGCTTAGAAGATATATTTGGCCTTTGCGAGAGGTGGTTGGTGGATTCCAACGTATTGAATCAAATTTAATTAACAAAGCGACAGGAATCTTTTTGCGCGATGCCTATGATCATACCATTCAAGTCATGGACACCATTGAGTCCTATCGCGATATGCTTTCTGGAATGCATGATGTGTATCTTTCGAGCCTAAGTATCCGAATGAACGAGGTTATGAAGTTTTTAACAATCTTTACCGCTATTTTTAGTCCACTTACATTTTTAGCTGGAATTTATGGGATGAATTTCCAACATATGCCTGAACTGCATTGGGTTTGGGGATATCCTTTCATTTTGGTTATTATGGCCACGATTACTTCTTTAATGCTTATTTATTTCAAACAAAAGAAATGGCTTTAATTTCTATTTCTGTCCTTAGTTGTCCTACCTTGTCCCATTGACAATCCTCTTCTTATAGATTATCTTTCATCTATCTTTCAAATTATTAGATTTGCGTAAAGCCAATGAAAAAAACCTTAATTTATTTATGTTTTAATTTATTCCTTTTGGGGAGTTCGCTTCCTGCCTATGCCGGGGGAGGACTGCCACCAGGGCCAAATTACAACAATCTTGATTTTACGGACTTTGTGGTTTTTGGCGGCGGGCATACTATTTTAGGCCGTGGAGTCAGCGCTGATGATAATGAACCCGATGATCCAGATGATCCGATTATTATTAACGGAGCCTTGGTTGGTAGTAATGGCAATATTGAAGTTCGTGGTAAATCTCAAACCGAGGCCATTGTTACCAATGGTGATATTTTGCTTGGTAATCATGTGAGAGTAGATGGGGATGTGATTGTTAATGGGGATGTGGATTTAAATCTCGATGCTCAAGTTGGTGGTGATATTGAGGCGGGAGGGAAGGTTCATTTAGGAAGACATTCAGTAGTTTCTGGCGATGTCACCGCGGGTGGTGATATTGATTTAGAAAAATTTTCTAGCATTGGTGGAACAGCTTCAGAATTTAGCACGCCGCTAACCTATTCACCTATTACGTTACCCCCTTCAACAGCCTTTGGAATAGGTACTCTCGATGTGACGAAAGGCTCAGGTAATACAACAACACTTTTACCGGGATCATATGATGATATTACTTTGGGAGCTTCCAATGTTTTGAATCTTCAAGGCGGCAAATATTATATGGATAATCTTAATTTGGGAGAGTTTAGTACAATTAATATTGATCTAACTAGCGGCGAGTTTGAAATGTATGTTCTTCATGATGTAACGATTGGACGATATACGAATATGTTTTTAACCGGTGGCGAAGCTGATCAAGTTTATATAGAGGTAGGAAGAAAATGGCTTTCGCGAGGCCATAGCAATCTTTATGGGACTGTTTTTTCACATGGTGATTTGCAGATTGGTCGAAAGACAAATTGGACGGGCGCATTATATGCCGGGGATGTCTTAAGAATTCGCGGAGGAAGTAATATCAATTTTGATTTATATTGTGGTTTTGAAGGGGATTTAGCTTGTGAGGATGTACCACCACAGACATCAGCTGTTCCTGAACCGACGACGATCGCTTTATTGGCCTCTGGTTTATTGGCCGCCTCAAGATTAAAGAAATTGAAGAAACTTGCCTAATATTATGTTTTATCTTTTAGCCATCGATACATTCTAGGAATATAAATTAAGAAAATATAAAGGTTAAAAATGCGAAAATTTTTATTGCTAAGCTATTGTTTTATTTTGGCTTCGGAATTGTTGACTAGTCGTGTTTATGCTGGCGGAAGTCTCCCACCACCATCACCATCAACCTCAACAAACGTTGCCCTTGACTTCACTGATTTTGTGGTGTTTGGTAACAACCGCGTTGTAATTGGCCGGGGCGTTGATTTGGATGATGAAGTTATCGATCCCGATGATCCAGATGATTTGACAACAATTAACGGTGGGAATTTGGGAAGCAATAGAAATCTTTATACTTATGGCCGTACCCAAACAGAAGGAATTTTTGCTGGGGAAGACTATCATGCTGGACGGGAAATTCAAGTTGATGGAGATATCGTTGCGAATAGTGAAGTAAGAATTTATTCAGATAGTCATATTGCTGGTGATATTGATTCCGGTGGAGATTTATATCTTGGATCACGTACGAATGTTGGAGGTGACATAACGGCCGCAGGCGACATGTTTTTGGGAACGGGAATTGTGATTGGTGGAACTCAAGCATCGGGTGGCACTCCAGATGTTTATGTCCCAGTGACACTTCCTCCACAAACGGTTTTTGGTGCAGGGGCAGTTGATGTTAGGTCGGGTTCAAATGAAACTGTTACGTTATTGCCAGGAAGCTATGATGATGTTCTTTTGGGATCATATAATGTTCTTAATCTCACTTCTGGTAAATATTATTTAGATTCTTTTCATCTAGGAGCTTATAGTATTATTAATTTAGATTTGAGTGGAGGGAGTTTTGAGATGCATCTTGTTCGAGATGTAAAACTCGGACGATATACAACAATGTTTTTAACGAATGGAACACCAGATCAAGTTCTTTGGGATGTAGGCACGAGTTGGCATTCTTATGGGTATGCGACTCTTTATGGAACTGTTTTTGCTCAAAATGATATTGTGATTGGCCGGGGCAATAACATTACTGGAGCACTTTATGCCGCGGATCAGATACATATCTATGGAAATAGTGTGATTAATTTTGATTTGTATTGTGAACTTACACATGCTGGATGCGATGACCCTCCAATAACAAGCGCTGTTCCTGAGCCAGGAACGATGGCGTTGTTGGGATCTGGCTTGCTTGGGGCATTTAGATTTCGAAGAAAGAAAACGTAGTAGGAAAAATATTAGATTTTGGGTTTAAAATAAAGCAGATTACTTAAATGTAATCTGCTTTATTGGTTGTGTCCAACAGTGTCCTACCTTGTCATATTGACAACCTTGTGTTCATAGTTTATCCTTTCACTAATTCATTCAAAGAGTCATAAATAAATTAGACAAATTGTTGGTGTTCTTAATCGACAATATCCGATGTTGTTATCTTGACAGTTTTTAGATAATATTTTATGCTTTGCCACATTTCAAAATTAGTATAAAGGGGCGAGAAATAATGAAGAAAATTCTATCAACAATTTTTATTTTAGGTTTATCGATTTTGCTGCCAATGACAGCGCATGCCGGTGGGGGTCTCCCTACACCAAGCGCACCAGCGACGACGGATTTTACATTTAGCGATTTTGCTGTCTTTGGTGGAAATCGTGTTGTTCTTGGTCGTGGTATTGATGCCTCTGATGATGATCCAGATGATGTTACGCCTGAAGATCCAAATGATCCTATCATTGTAAACGGTGGGAATATTGGAAGTAATAACAATATTCACGTTTATGGAAGAACTGATACTGAGAGTATTGTGGGAGGCGGACGATTTGTAGGAGGGCATAGGATCGATGTCAATGGGGATGTTATTTTTAATGAAAATGTATTGATTTATGGGAATAGTCATATTACTGGGGATGTCCAAGCTGGAGGAGATTTAACACTTGGTCGTGAGATCACCGTTGGTGGTGATGTAACGGCCGGTGGAAGCATTAATTTAGGGCCTTTTGATTCTATTGGAGGGGCAGTAACCGCAAACGGAACACCTACAGTTTTTTCCCCAGTTAGTTTGCCTCCAGAAACAGTATTTGGCCATGGAACTGTCGATGTTCGCACGGGAGATTATGCTACAACAACGCTTTTACCAGGGTCCTATGATGATCTGATTATGGGAGATCACAATGTTCTAAATTTGTCAGCAGGGAAATATTATATTGATCGTTTACGCATGCTTTCAAGTAGTATCATTAATATTGACCTTTCGGGTGGATCTTTTGAACTTTATGTGACCAATGGTGTTTCTCTTGGTCGATATATGGATATGAATTTGATTAATGGTTCAGCTGAAGATGTTTATATTGAAACCAACAATTGGCATAGCTATTCTTATGCCACTTTATATGGCACAATTTTTGCCCATAATAGTATTGTTGTTGGACGTAAAACTCATCTCACAGGGGCTCTTTATGCAGAGAATGGTATCCATGTTTATGGTGGATCGCGTATTGATTTTGATTTAGCCTGTCATCTTGATTCTGACCAGGAACAGTGTCAACCCCCGCCAACAACATCAGCTGTTCCTGAACCCGCCTCGATGGCTTTACTAGGTTCTGGTTTATTAGGGGCATTTGGATTAAGAAAAAAGAAAGCTAAAGCATAATAAATTTAAAAATTTAGTCTTTGATAAGTAATAAAAATAGTGGATTTCAAAAGAATCCACTATTTTTATTATTTCCTAAATTATTATTAAATAATACTAAAAAAATGATGAGAAAGTTTATTGTAATACTTTATATGGTTAGCTTTATGTTGGCTTTTCCTATTTATGCCAATGCTGGGGGAGGATTACCATCTCCAAGTTCTACTACAGATTTTACCATTAGTGATTTTGTTGTCTTTGGTAAAAATTCCGTTGTTATTGATCAAAATGTTGATGTCACAGGCGGAACAGTTTCTACGACCAGCGGTCCATTAGTCGGCAGTAACGGTGATGTTACTCTATGGCAAGGGGTTCAATCCCATGGTGTTGTAGGTGGGGATGATCTTGTCATTGGATCTGATGATGTTGATGTTTACGGTGATGTGGTTTTTAATGGTGATGTCCAAGTTTATCAAGACAGCCAGATCCATGGTGATGTTGATGCGGGCGGCAATGTCAATACAGGTTCAAATGATTATTTTGGTGGGGATATTACAGCTGATGGCACAATCACTCTAGGGACTCTCACAAGCGTGGTAGGAGCGGTCACACCCAATGGTAACCCAGATACTTATTCCCCGGTAGCTTTGCTCCCAGAGACAAGCTTTAGTGCGGGAACCTTGTCATCCCAAGATAGAAATATCACAGGATTTAATGCCTCGCTTAATCTTGCCCCAGGGACCTATCGAGATGTGAGTTTTAATCGGCCTAATGCGACTTTAAACCTGACCTCAGGAACGTATTATTTACGTAATTTAACGATGCCGGTAGATAGTATTATTAACATCAATTTAAGTGGCGGAGATTTTAAGTTGTATGTGCTTCAGGATATATCTCTTAATCACGATGTTAATATGTTTTTAGTCAATGGAACAGCAGATGATGTTTATATAGAAGTTGCTCATAATTGGTTTTCTGGTGAACGAGATACGTTTTATGGAACAGTTTTTGCCCATAACGATATTACAGTTAATGCCAGTTCCCATGTGACAGGGGCGCTTTATAGTGAACATAATATTTTTATTGGTCGTGACTCAGTGATCAACTGTGATGTTTATAATAATGATGATGATTGCAATGGACCCGATGTCGTCACGCCTTCAGAGGTTCCCGAACCAGCAACGATGGTGTTATTAGGATCTGGTTTACTTGGGGCGCTTGGATTTCGAAGAAAGAAAGTTTAACTAGGGAAATATTATTAGGATTTAAAAAATGAAGCAGATTGCTTAAATGTAATCTGCTTTATTTTTTTTGCTTGTAACTTTTTATTTTCAAAGTAGAATAACCCCAGTTATGAGTCCTAAAAGTCTTAAGCGCTGTGTTTGGCCGGGCGATGATCTTTTATATATAGCCTATCATGATCAAGAATGGGGCGTTCCCGTTCATGATGATCGTCTTTTCTTTGAAGCGCTCATTTTAGATGGCGCCCAAGCAGGTTTAAGTTGGATTACGATATTAAGAAAGAGAGAAAATTATCGCAAGGCCTTTGACCAGTTTGATGTCAAAAAAGTCGCGCGGTATGATTCAACAAAGATCAAAGAGTTGCTCTCAAATGAAGGAATTGTGCGCAACCGACTTAAAGTTGCATCAGCCGTCACCAATGCCCAGGCATTCTTAAAAGTACAAAAAGAATTTGGAAGTTTTGATAAATATATTTGGCAGTTTGTTTCTTATAAATCGATTCAAAATCGTCGACGCTCTGTGAAAGATTTACCAACAAAAACTAAAGAATCTGATGCGATGAGTAAGGATTTGAAGGCGCGTGGATTTAAGTTTGTTGGATCGACCATTTGTTATGCCTTTATGCAAGCCGTTGGAATGGTCAATGATCATACGGTTGAATGCTTTCGTCACGCACAACTTTCCAATGCATCCTAAATATAAAAGAATGCTCAAAGGCATGTTGGCCAAGGAAAAGGCCAAGAAGAAAAGTAAAGTAAAAGAAAAATGGTTTTTGTATATTTTAGAGTGTAAGGATAAAACGTTTTATACGGGTGTGACGAATAATTTAGAACGACGGCTTAAGATGCATAACAGTGGCAAAGCCTCGCGATATACTCGAACCCGTCGGCCAGTTAAGTTTATTTATCAAGAGATTTGTGGTAGCCGAACGCAGGCCTTGGTTCGCGAATGTGCGGTTAAAGCCCTGCCGCGTAAGAAAAAACAAGAGTTGATTATTAGTGCATAGGAAGGAATAAACATGGCGACATTGTTTACTCGAATTGCTAAAGGTGAAATCCCGTGCCATAAAATTTTGGAAGATGAGAATTATCTCGCTTTTTTGGATGTGCGGCCGATTAATCCTGGACATACGCTGGTTATTCCTAAAAAAGAAATTGATTATATTTTTGATGTAGAAGACGATCTCTTAAGCGGCCTTATGGTTTTTGCTAAAAAGACAGCCAAGATGATTAAAAAAGAAATTTCGTGTAAGAAGGTTGGGATGATGGTGGCCGGCTTAGAAGTTCCACATGTTCACATTCATTTGATTCCCATTATGGAAGTCACCGATTTAAATTTTGCTAAAGCTAAACCAACGCTTGCGGAAGAATTAGCTAAAGTCGCAGAGCAAATCAGGAAACATCAGAAATGATAGCCGCTAAGGGAGTAACATTACAATACGGGCAACGACGTTTGTTTGAAGACGTCAACATTGTCTTCTCGCCAGGGAATTGCTATGGCTTAATTGGGGCCAACGGTTCTGGGAAGTCTACATTTTTAAAAATTCTTTCGGGAGAGATTGATTCAACCATGGGAGAAGTTGCCATTGATCGCGGTAAGCGGCTTTCGATGTTAAAACAGGATCAATTTGCTTTTGATGAGGTGACTGTTTTAACAACCGTGATCATGGGACACAAAGAACTTTATGATATTCTTCAGGAGAAAGATGCGATTTATGCCAAAGCTGATTTTTCTGATGCCGATGGTATCCGCGCTTCTGAACTCGAGGCCAAATTTGCCGAGATGAATGGTTGGGATGCCGAGACCGAGGCCGCGCAGCTTTTAGGTAACGTAGGCATCAAGGAAGAATTTCATCAGATGACAATGAAGCAGCTTCAGGCTGGACAAAAGATTCGTGTTCTTTTGGCCCAAGCCTTATTTGGTACACCGGACATTCTTCTTTTAGATGAGCCTACCAACCAACTTGATGTGGATACCTGTTTATGGCTGGAAGAATTTTTGTGCGAATTTCAAAATACGGCCATTGTCGTTTCTCACGATCGACATTTTTTAGATAAAGTTTGTACCCACGTTGCTGATATTGATTTTGGAAAGATTCAGCTTTATCCAGGAAATTATACGTTCTGGAAAAAATCAAGTGAGCTGGCGCTACGCCAACGCGGTGATAAGAATAAAAAGGTTGAAGAGAAGAGAAAAGAGCTGCAGGATTTTATTGCCCGCTTTAGCGCCAACGCTTCGAAATCTAAACAAGCGACCTCGCGAAAGAAGATTTTAGAAAAGCTAACCTTTGATGATATCAAACCGTCTTTGCGTAAATATCCTTATGTTTCATTCAAGTTCGAGAAAGACGCGGGAAATGATATTGTAAAGATTGAAAAATTGACGAAAAGTATCGATGGAAAGTTAATTTTTAAAGACCTAGATATTCATATCAACAAAGGCGATAAGATTGCGTTTGTTGGACGAAATGATATCGCTAAGACCACATTATTTCAGATTTTGATGGGAGAGCTCACGGCTGATTCGGGAACGTTTAAATGGGGCATATCCGCTTCTCAGGCGTATTTCCCTAAAGATAATAAAAAGTTTTTTGATGTCGATTTAAACTTGATTGACTGGCTGCGCCAATTTTCGAAAGAAAAAGAAGAAAATTTTATCCGTGGATTCTTAGGGCGGATGTTATTTACTGGCGAAGAGTCGCTGAAGAAGGCCTCGGTTCTTTCTGGAGGTGAAAAGGTCCGCTGCATGCTCGCGCGGATGATGCTCGTTGGCGCTAACGTCGTTATTTTAGATGAACCCACCAATCACCTTGACCTTGAATCCATCAGCTCGCTTAACGATGGACTGGAAGATTTCAAGGGCACAGTTTTATTTTCTTCGCATGACCACCAATTTGTTGACACCATCGCCAACCGTATTATTGAAATCACCCCTAACGGTTTTCTCGATAAGCCGGGCATGACCTTTGATGAGTATTTGACGAGCGAAAGTGTTCGCCAACGTCGGGATGAGCTTTATCAAGAAGAACACGCGAGTTTGTAGATTTATGCCCGCTTGACAAGGCGGAGCATATAGTGTATTTTTTGAGTGTATGAAAAGAGTTTATAAAACATCAGTTCCCTTTTTGTTGGTTGCCTTCGTGGCGGCTTCTATATTATTGTGCTGCTACAAGCCAGCCTCGGCTGCGGTTAATGTCAAAGTTCCTGCCTGCCATAAAGCTCAAAAATCACAAACTCCTAGTCAAGATCATAAATGTTGTAAGAAGAACATGATGATGCAATCAGCTGTTCTTCATCAGGATTTCAAAGTATCCAATTTAAATCAACAAAGTTATGACTTCTTGGTGTTAGGATTAAGCTTAACGTCAACGTTAATCAAAGTTTCATCGCAATACCGACTCCCCATATCTCCTCAGAAGTTTGCCTCGATCTCCATCTTCCTTAAAACACACACCCTTCGTATTTAATAATTCATTCCAAAAATTTTCTAAAAAGAATAATAGATTCTCTGTCGTTAGTTTTAATTAAAGGAGTGCGATATGAAGGGAAATAAGAATATAATTTTGGGCGTGGTCTTTTTAGTGGTTATTGTCATTGGATTTATAATGACGAAAGAGTCGAGAGAACATAAGTTAACGCACACTGCTTCTGATGTTTATTATTGCCCCATGCATCCGCAAGTCATCAGTGATAAGCCAGGGAATTGTCCGATTTGCAGTATGAAGTTGGTTAAAAAGGAATTTTCTAAGAATTCATCTGTTCCAAAAGTTACACAGACCAAAGAGAAAAAAATTCTTTATTGGACGGATCCGATGATTCCTGGATATAAAGCAGAAGGTCCGGGAAAGTCGCCGATGGGGATGGATTTGGTTCCTGTGTTCGAAGAGGGATCAAATAAAATAACATCTGATAATTCTGTTCAAGGGTATTCAACGATTTCAATCGACACGCAAAAACAACAATTGATGGGCGTTCGAACCGTGCCCGTTGTGAAGAAAACATTAACCAAAACGCTTCACGCGTATGGTTATGTGGCGCATGATTTAGAATTGTATCAGGCCCAACTTGAATACATTGAGGCCTGGCGTGTGTTTTATGCCTTTATGTCCCGTCGACAAATTAAAGATGAATTTCGTAGTGATTGGAGACAATACTATGTTAATCAACCAGCGCATGGGCGCTGGCTTAGTAACGATAAACTTAAAGCGCAAGAAAGACTTATTAAGGCTGAGTATGAATTAAGGCATATGGGATTGACCGATACGCAGCTGGAACAGCTACGAAGAATCAAATATGGACAACCGTGGGTTCAATCCGATTTATTATTCTTTGAAAAAGATCAGCCATTCTGGATTTACGCGCAAGTTCTGGAAGTGGATTTAGGATTTATTGCCGCGGGACAAAAAGTCATCGCAACGATTCCAACGTATGGTGAAACAGTGGAAGGCATCGTGCGCAGTGTCTCGCCCGTTGTTGATCCCACGACACGCACTTCGCGCGTGCGCATTGAACTACCAAATTACAAAGGTGAATTAAGTGTAAACATGTATGTTAACGTGGATATGCCTGTTGAATTAGATGAGGCGTTCGTGATTCCTCGTGAGGCCATTATGGATACAGGAATAAGCAAAATAGTTTTTGTACAAACCCAAGATGGCGTCTTTGAACCACGTAGTATTCAAACAGGTTTTGAAGGTGATGATATGGTGGTTGTGAAATCTGGATTAAAAGAAGGCGAGACGATTGTATCCTCAGGCAATTTTCTTTTGGATTCAGAAAGTCGCTTAGAAGGATCACTATCAGGAGGGCAATAATATGATTGAGAAAATTATTGATGCCTGTGCTCGTCAGAAGTTTTTGGTCTTACTTTTTGTAACGGCCGCTATTGTGGCTTCGATATGGTCAGTCAAAAATATTCCACTGGATGCTATCCCTGATCTTTCCGACACCCAAGTGATCATTTATTCCAAATGGGATCGCAGTCCAGATATTATTGAAGATCAAGTTACCTATCCAATCATATCGTCCTTATTGGGAACTCCTGGCGTCAAAGCAATCCGCGGATTTTCTGATTTTGGATTCTCTTATGTTTATGTCATTTTTAAAGATGGCACAGATCCTTATTGGGCGCGAAGTCGTGTCTTAGAATATTTAAGTAAAATTTCCTCTCAGTTGCCCGAGGGCGTTAAGACAGAATTAGGTCCTGATGCCACGGGGGTGGGTTGGGTTTTGCAATATGCACTTGTGGACACTAGCGGTACGCATGATTTGGCACAGCTGCGTAGTTTTCAAGATTGGCATTTGCGTTATTGGTTGGGGTCGGTGCCCGGTGTTGCTGAAGTAGCTTCCCAAGGCGGCTTTGTCAAACAATATCAAATCACCGTCGACCCAAGAAAATTGCTAGCCTACAATATTCCTATCAATAGAGTCATCGAGTCCGTGCGTTTGGGTAATCAAGAAACCAGCGGTCGACTCGTTGAATTTACCGGCGCGGAATATATGATTCGCGGTCACGGCTACGCCAAGTCTATTGATGATTTAGAGCAGATCGTTCTGGGGGTGGATGCTCATGGCACACCGATTGTTATTAAAGATGTTGCTCATGTTGCTTTAGGAGGTGAAACACGGCGTGGAATTTTGGATTTAAATGGCCAGGGTGATGTTGTTGGCGGAACCATTGTAATGCGTCAGGGAGAGAATGCGTTAAGAGTTATTGAGGCTGTTAAAACCAAACTTAAGGAGATTGAACCTTCATTGCCGCCAGGCGTCAAGATCGATATCACCTATGATCGTTCTGATCTTATCTTACGCGCTATTGATCATCTTAAAAAGCAACTGATAGAAGAAATGATCATTGTCAGTTTAGTTATTCTAATTTTCTTATGGCATTTCCCGTCAGCATTTATTCCGATTGTCACCATTCCGATTGCGGTCTTGATCGCTTTTATTCCTTTGCTCGGAATGAAATTAACATCGAATATCATGTCGTTGGCAGGCATTGCCATATCAATCGGGATTTTAGTTGATGGGGCGATTGTGCAAATGGAAAATGTTTATAAACGCCTGGAAGAATGGGAGGCCGGTGGTAGGCGAGAAGATCCAAAAGAAGTGGCGCTTAAAGCGATTAAGGAAGTTGCGCCATCGGTATTTTTTGCGCTACTGGTCATCGCTGTATCATTTTTTCCAATCTTTACACTTCTTGATCAGGAAGGACGGTTGTTTAAACCACTAGCCTGGTCAAAAACATTTGCCATGGCGGTCGCAGCGATTTTAGTTGTGACGCTTAATCCAGCGCTGCGCCTGATGTTTGTGCGCACTAAACCTTTTACCAAAGGTCCTGGCTGGTTGAGGAGTTTAGGGAATACATTATTTATTGGCCGCTATTATCCCGAGGAGAAACATCCCATAAGCCGGGTGTTATTTCGTGTGTATGAACCTATCTGTCGGTTTGTCCTTAATCACGCCAAAATGACAATTATCATTGCTTTGTTATTAATGGCCAGTGTGATTCCAATTCTTTTACCTCACGGAAATTTTAAGTTTAAGGGGATTTCTTTGCCACATACATTAGGATCGGAATTTATGCCGCCGTTATGGGAAGGGCAAATTTTATATATGCCTATCACTATGCCGGGAATTTCAGTAACGGAAGCCCAAAAGTTATTACAAAATCAGGACAAGATTCTTAAAAGTTTTCCAGAAGTGGATAAGGTTTTTGGCAAAGCCGGACGGATGGAAAGCTCAACGGATCCTGCGCCATTATCAATGATGGAAACGGTCGTGTTGCTCAAGCCGGAAAGCGAGTGGCGCATCGTTAATGGCCGTCCAATTACCCATGAACAACTGATTGAAGAAATGGATCAAACGCTAAGAATTCCCGGAACCAGCAATTCTTGGACGATGCCGATTAAAAATCGTATTGACATGCTTTCAACGGGAATTCGCACACCCATTGGAATTAAAATTTTAGGTGCTGATTTTAAAGAAATTGATAGAATGGGCATGGCCTTAGAGGCGTTATTAAAAAATGTCCCCGGCACGCGCAGTGTTTTTGCTGAACGCACGCAGGGCGGATATTTTTTAGACTTTGATCTTAAACGCCAAGAGCTTGCACGTTACGGATTGTCCGTTGCCGATGCCGAAATGTCGATTCAATCGGCCATTGGTGGCGAAAATATTGCGACGACTGTTGAGGGTCGGGAAAGATATAGCATCAATGTCCGTTATCCGCGTGAATTTCGCGATAATGTGGATCAATTAAGCCGTGTCCTTGTGGCAACACCATCGGGCGCGCAAATTGCTCTGGGACAAATCGCAAATATTGTTGTGCGCACGGGACCGGCGATGATCCGCAATGAAAATGGGATGCTTGCTGGTTATGTGTATGTTGATGTGGCCGGCCGTGACATTGGAACCTATGTTGAAGAGGCAAAGAAGAAAGTCGCCACTGAGTTTAAACTGTCGCAAGGATACACGTTAATCTGGAGCGGACAGTATGAGAATATGCTTCGTGTCCGTGAGCGACTTAAGATTGTTGTCCCACTGACACTTTTTATTATTGTTCTTTTACTTTATTTCAACACAAAATCATGGGTTAAAACTGGTATTGTTTTATTAGCCGTGCCGTTTTCGTTAATCGGTGCATTTTGGTTATTATGGATACTCAAATACAATCTATCGATTGCAGTTTGGGTTGGGATGATTGCCTTGATGGGACTCGACGCGGAAACGGGTGTCTTGATGTTACTTTTTCTTGATATTGCTTATAAAGATGCCGTGCGTAAAAATGCCATGAAAACGATCGGTGATTTGCGCGAGGCCATCATTGTTGGAGCGGTTAGGCGCGTACGACCCAAAATGATGACGGTGGCAGCCGCTTTACTAGGCTTATTGCCGATTATGTTTTCGCATGGAGCCGGAGCCGATGTTATGAAACGGATCGCCGCGCCCATGGTGGGAGGTTTAACGACGTCGTTTATTTTGGAATTGCTTGTTTACCCGGCTGTCTATTTTCTTTGGAAATCGCATTTTGAATTAAAGAATAATAAACCTCAAATAACATAAAGCAAAAAGGAGGAAGTACAATGAAAACAAAATTATTTGTTTTAATCTTGATGGCCGTCTTTTTAAGGCTCGATGGGGCTATCGCGAGCAGTGAAGAAATTGCCGTCGCGGTCGTAGAAAAAGACAAGGCTGCTGTGGAAGTTGTCGATGTCGGTAATAAAATTTGTCCAATTTCCGGGGAGAAAGTCGGCGAAATGGGTGAGATTGTAAAGCATGAATATAATGGCAAGTCGTATAATTTATGCTGTAGTATGTGTCTTAGAGATTTTAAGAATGATCCAGAAAAGTTTAGCAGAATAGCCGAAGATGAAGTTGCAAAAGAAGCGGTGGTAGACAATTCTGAAAAAGTTCAAGAACAAAAATAAAATCAAATTACTTTAAATATTGAATTGTTTCTGGAGGGACGTCGGTCCAACGAGCCGCATGGATTCAGGCGAGGAAGGACCGCCGAGCGAAGCTTGCCTCGCAGGGGCAAGCGAGCGATCCCGGAAGAAACAATTCAATATTTTTAGATTAATTTTAGAAACTGGAAAAAAGTTTATGCAAGATCCCATCTGCGGGATGAGTGTTAGTGAAAAGAGTTCTCTACGATTAACCGTCAGCGGCCAAACCTATTATTTCTGCAGCGAACATTGTCTGAAGAAGTTTGCTAGCCAAAATAAAGTTGATGCTGATATGGTTTCCTCATGCGCGGGTTCTACGAGCCTTCCATGGTACAAAAATAAAACTTTACTGACCGCGGCCATTCTTCTTTTATTGTATGTATCATCGTATTTCCTTCCAATCTTGGGGCCTTTTAAGCAATCGCTAACGATGTATTTTCAAAAAGCCTGGTGGGCGATTGCCTTAGGACTTATTCTCGGTGGGATCATTGATTATCTTGTTCCTCGCGAATACATTTCATATGTCTTGGCCCGCCGGAAGAAACGCACGATTGTCTACTCGGTTATGTTGGGCTTTTTGATGAGCGTTTGTAATCACGGCATTCTAGCTATTTCGATGGAGCTTTATAAAAAGGGGGCTTCCACCTCAGCGGTCATTGCTTTTTTGCTCGCAAGTCCCTGGGCAAATTTGCCAATAACATTAATGCTCATCGGTTTTTTCGGATTCCTTAAAGCTATTTATATTATCGTAGTTGCCATTATTATCGCTTTAGTCACAGGATATATTTATCAATTTCTCGAGAGGCGTCAGCTTGTTGAAACTAATTCACAAAGCCTGATGTTCGAGGAAGATTTTTCTATTATGAAAGATATTCAAAAAAGATGGAGTGATGTGGAATTTTCTTCAGATTATTTAAAAGAAACGGCACACGGCATTTATGGGGGAGTGGTTGCGTTGAGCAATATGGTTCTCTGGTGGATTTTAATTGGCATTGGTATTGCAAGTTTTGCCGGTGCATATATCCCGCCGCATTTTTTTCATCAATATATGGGACCAACGGTTTTGGGACTTGTTGTGACACTTATTATGGCCACTATTTTGGAAGTCTGCTCGGAAGGCACCGCGCCCTTGGCCTTTGAAATATTTAGGCAAACCGGCGCCTTGGGAAATAGTTTGGTGTTTCTGATGGCCGGAGTCGCGACCGACTATACAGAAATTGGTCTTATTTGGCACAACATTGGCCGTCGGGCGGCACTATGGTTGCCGGCAATTACTGTTCCTCAAATAATACTTTTTGGTATATTGGCTAATATTATTTTTTAACCTGTGTATAATGACGTTATGAAGAAATTTATTAAATTCATTTTACAGTTACTTTTTTTTGCCCTTCTTACCTTCATCGGTTATAAAGCCTTTTGGCAATATCAACATGAAAATCGGATTCTCAAACAAGTGATTGAGCGACTACAAGCCGATTCACGGGTAGCAGAGGTTTTAGTGACCGGCGTTAATTATGATGAAAAATCGGCTAAGACCTTTACAACGATTAAATTTTTAGAATACGACATCGATAACAAAGCGCTTGAACCAAAATATTTTACTTTCTCCGGAAATATTATCCAATTCCAGTCGCTGGTCATCCGCTTTGATGATATTTATGTCCGTAACGCTGATCGTCTGCGCGGCAAAAGCGCGTTTATTTTTTGGAAAGTTTTTATGCTCGACGGCCGAAACACACAGGAATATGAGATTAATAAAATGTATGACACGCCCCAAGGATACAAATTAAACGATATAAAGGACCCATTTGAAGATCGTTTATGGAAAGATTTCTGGATTTACGCGCTTAACCCCGATCGCGCCAAACGTAGTGGCGTTAAAAATGCCCAGATTGAAGCTCCCGGAACGATGTTTGTTCCTGGACATCTCTACACACTTAAAATTGAACATGATGGTGGACTGCGAATTGATTCATTGCCGCTTCCCGTCATTTTGCATGGCGAAAAAATTCCCTAAATCCTTGCTGGATTTATTTACTAAAGAGCTATAATGCCATCAAAGAATATTAATCCTTTTAAAGGGGAGGACATCATGATGTTAACAAGAAATTTATTCGTTATTATATTTGTTTGTCTTTTAATCAGTCCTGCTTTTTCTGAAGATGGGGTTTTGGTTTCTGGACCATCAAGAACCCAGTCGTTCTCTCCATCCCAAACTCTTTCAACGAATGAACAGATTGTCCAACAAACGATCATGGCCGCTTATCAGCAAGCAGTGGCAAACGTCGTCCAGAAACAGATTGTTCAACAAAAGTTAAATATCGCCCAAGGAGTTGTTCAGGAGGTAATTGGCCAAACCGTTCTTCAAGGATTAAAAGAACAGGCGGTTACGCAGGCTCTTAGGCAAGCATATGCGCAAGGGATAAGCCAAGTTGTTAATCAGCGCCAACAGCAAATTACGCAAGAAGTCATTAAACGTAATATTGCCGCTAGTGTCGAACAGGCGCTTAGAAAATCGATGATGGAACAAGTGTATAAACAGGTTGCCCAAAAAGTTATTGAGCAACGAATCCTTCAAGAACAAGCCGTGCTTCAACAACAGCTTCAGCAGCGTGTAGGAGCGGCGATTATGCAGCAGCGACAGCAAGCCATGCAGCAGGCTCTTGCCAAGCAATATGAGCAGGCTTTACTACAAACCCTCGCCAGTCAACGCTAGAGAAGGACCCGAAGGAAAATTGTCTCTTCGTGAAATAACGTATATACTTTCCCTATGAGAATCCATTCTCAGCCTTTTTATAAGTCGATTGATATTTTAAATTCGGCTTTGATTCTTGTGTGCATAACTTATGCGCTTGGGATCGTTTCTGACATTTCCTTCCTTCAGGATTTAGGAATCCTATCGTTGCTACTGCTTATTCCTTTGAAGGTATTTCTTTATTGTGGCATTTATGGAATATTAGTAGAAATAGCAAGTAAAGAGGAGGTATTGGTAAAGTTTGATCATTGGAAAGATTATGTTCGGCGATTTTGGAAAATTTACAGTATTTTGCTGGTTGTTCCTTTTTTTATTCATCTGCCATTAACCTTACTCGTCCCGTATTTTAAAAGCTTGCCTATCACTGTTGTGGTTTTTCAGTTTAATATTATTGCCTTATTTATTTTAGCTAAGACAATCATTGCTAAGAAATATATCCAGCCTCTGGGCCTATCCGCACGGCCGATTGTCATTGATCTAAAAATAGCGGGAACGATTCTTGGGATCTACGCAATCGATATGGCCGTATTTTATTTGCCACAATTTATTGACGGCGGGCCACTTTATTTACCGAATATTTTAGGGTTTGTATCGGAATTAATCCATTACATGGAGTTTCTAATATTTGTCGTCGTTATTTTGGATGGGTATCCTGAAATTGAGAAACATCTTACTCCCGAGCGAGAATTATATATTATCAGCCCACCGAATGCCGGAGTTCGCGATAGTTTGGGATCCATTATTTATAAGCCGAATCCGGCGGTTTTTGTTGTTTTAAAGGCTTTGACTCCCAAAAATTATCGGATTCGACTATTTAATCGTGTGCCCTGGCAAAATAGGTTTTATAAAAGTAATGTTTTGGTCGCGATCACCTGCTTTACTGGGAATAGTTTTGAGGCTTACAAAATTGCGAAAGAATTTAAAGAGAGCGGGGCAACCGTCATTATGGGCGGCCCGCATGTGACGTATTTACCGGATGAGGCTTTAGGATATTGCGATAGTGTTGTTATCGGAGAGGCGGAGGGGGTTTGGAAACAATTGATTACGGATTACGAAAATAATTCTTTGAAGAAGAAATATGTCGGTGCCGCCGAGGATAAATACTATGAAGAGGTGCATCAAGAATTGCTTATGTCATCGCCAGAGGTGATCAGAGATTTTCTTGAGACGACACGTGGATGTAAATTTAAATGTCATTTTTGCACTATTCCTGGATTAAGTAGCGGCCGAACACGGACAAAACCAACATTCCAGCTTGTTGAGTTGATTGAAAAGATTAAACATAAATATAATTCGGTATCTTTTATTGATAACAATATTTACAGTGATCCTGCTTACGCGAAAGAATTGTTTACTGCTTTAAAACCGCTTAAGGTTAAATGGCGAACGGCGTGTACCATTGATATCGTTAAGAATGAAGAATTGCTCAAACTTGCCAAAGACAGCGGATGCGAGTTGCTTTTATTTGGTTACGAGATTTTTGGTAGTTCATCTGAAAAAGGTCAAGGAGGAAAATTCGCTTTAGCTGAAAAATATATTCAATTAACGGATGCCGTCAAGAAGATGGGGATCCGAGTTAAGGGGAGTTTCGTCTTTGGGTGGGATACGGATCGGCTCCGAGACTTAATTACGTTATGGAAATTTTGTTTGAAGATCCGTCCTGAGATAACCGTCATCAATTTATTGACACCAATCCCTGGGTCCCATACGTATGACGATATGCTCAAAGAAAATTCTATTACAAATCTTAATTGGCGCAGTTACTCTTTCCATAATTTTGTTTTTAAACATAAGCATATTAATCGACGTGTGTTGGATTTATTGTTTCCTATTCTTCGTCCATTTTTTATGTTTACGACTTCGCGTATGGGCTTTTCTGCGCTTTTCTTGTTAGTCGTGGTTATAAGTTTGTCAGTTATGTTTAAACTCTAAACGTTAGGTTTAATCTCCGTTCGGCTTGAATCATTGAATTAAAGTAATGTCATTATGATGTCTAAAGACAGCCCTTTAAAAACATCCTATGAAGTCTTGGCCTCGGTGCCGAGTCTTGTTCTTGTCACATACATGCTAGGATTGTTCTATGACACATCGTTTATCCAGGATTTAGGATGGTCCGCCCTACTTCTTTTTATTTTCCTAAAAATAATTCTCTATAGCGGCATCTATGGTGTGTTGGTTGAGCTCGCCAGCGGACAGGAATTTCTAATTGACTTTAAGCAGTTTCGCCAGAACATCCGGGCCTTTTGGAAAATCTATTCCTTGTTATTGGTTGTCCCGTTTTTTATCCATTTTCCTCTAACGCTTTTATCAAACTATTTTAAAGCCTTGCCGGTCACCGTTGTTTTTACCCACTTTAATATCATCGCGCTATATATTTTAGCCAACTATATTATCGAGAAGAAATACGTTAAACAACTGGGATTACCGAGAAGAAAAATTCCTCTGAGTATTTTTAATATTGTCGTGATTCTGGCTTTATACTTCATCGACTTAGGCGTTTTTTATTTGCCGCAGTTTGTGATGACAGAAAAATATTACTTACCTAACTTTCTAGGGTTTCTTTCAGAGATCATTCATTATTTTCAGTTCTTGTATTTCTCGGTTTTAATCTTGAACTCCTATCCTGAAATTCAAAAGCATTTTACCCCGCAACGAGAACTCTTTTTGATCAATCCTTGGTGTGCGGGTATGTTGCGCAGTTTGGGATATGCCTTGTTTAGCCGCGGCTATCCACCGGCATTTGTTGTCCTTAAGGCCATGACACCAAAAAATTATAAAGTTCGCGAATTTAATCAAGTCATTTGGCGCAATCGCTATTACCGTGGGCATCCTTTGGTCGCCATTACATCTTATACAATGAGTAGCTTTGAAGCCTACAAGATTGCGAAGGGATATAAACAGCGAGGCGCAACTGTTGTTATGGGTGGGCCGCATGTGACATACTTACCTAAGGAGGCCTTGGAATATTGCGATAGTGTTGTTGTTGGAGAAGCCGAGGGAGTGTGGAAAGATGTCATTAAAGATTACGAAAATCATACCTTAAAGAAGGAATATACAGGCAGTGGCACCAAAGAATATCATGACCAAGTTTATCAAGAGCTTCTTAATTCTTCGCCCGATGTGATCAAAGACTTTTTAGAGACCACCCGGGGGTGTAAGTTTAAATGCCATTTTTGTACGATTCCTGGATTAAGCGGAGGCAATGTGCGCAATAAACCAGTTTTTCAGCTGGTTGAATTGATTAGGAAAGTTAAGAAAAAATATAATCAAGTTACATTTATTGATAACAACATTTATAATGATCCCGCGTATGCCAGGGAACTTTTCAAGGCGCTTAAACCTCTCAATATTAAGTGGCGTACGGCGTGTACCATTGATATTGCAAAGAATGAAGAGACCTTAAAGTTGGCAAAGGAAAGTGGCTGTGTAGGATTATTGGTTGGCTATGAGATCTCAGGAAATTCGCCTGATAGTCAGAATTTGCGCGGGAAGTTTTCGATGGCTGAACAATATCGGCGCTATACGCAAACGATCCAACAGCTTGGCATTGCCATTCGCGCTAATTTTATTTTTGGTTTTGAATCGGATCGGTTAAAAGATATTTGGCGGCTTTGGCGATACTGCTTATCGTTAGGAGCGAATTCAGCCGGGTTGGGTATTTTGACGCCGCTTCCGGGGTCACAGCTTTATCACGATATGCTTATCGAGAATCGATTAACGAACCTCAACTGGTGTCGATATTCGATGTTTCAGTTGGTATTTAAACATAAATATTTAAACGATGCGGTTGTCTCAAAGGTTTTTCCTGTTGTTTCTGTTTTTTATTTATTAACTACGTCTAAGACAGGGCGGATTTTATTTTCACTCTTAATCATTTTGGCGTTATGCACAGTTTTATTTAAACTTTAGGAACACTTATGGATTTGAAGAAAGAAAAAGAAGAAATATCTTTATTAAGCAGGGCAGGGGGAATTCTTAATTCTCTGGCTTCGATGGTTTTTCTGACGTATATGTTGGATGTTCTTTTCGATAGCAATTTTGTTCAGAATCTGGGCATATTCGGTCTGTTGATTTTTATCCCGCTTAAGATTCTTCTTTTTACCGCCATGTTCGTTACCTTAATTGAGATAGCCAGTGGGGAAGAGATTCTTTTTCAATTTGCTCGCTTTAAAAGTAATGTGACTAAATTTTGGAAAATTTATGCCTTAGCGTTATGTTTGCCGCTAGCCATTTATTTTATTGTGAAGTATGTCTTTAGGTTGCCTCAAAACTTATCCATTAGTGTTTTAATGTTTCATTTAAATATTGTTATTTTCTTTTTGGTTTCTTACGGCATTATTAATGCAAAATACATAAAGCCAGGGGCGCTAAAGAGAAGAAGCATCGTTTTAAGCTTGAAAAGTGTCGGTATTATTCTTGCCCTTTATGGATTGGATCTGGCCATTTTTTATTTACCACAGTATGTTGATACCTCAAGATTTTATCTGCCCAATCTGTTAGGATTTCTTGCTCGATATTTAGATTTCTTTATCTTTACGTATTTATCTCTGATTATTTTTAAGCAATATCCTGAAATTGAGAAACGATTTACTTTTGATCGTGAACTTTACTTAATCAATCCCTATCCTTATGGCGGAGATCTTCTGACGGGATTTTCCTATTCTGCGTGGCGGTGGCATCCACCTATTTTTGTTGTTTTAAGGGCATTAACGCCAAAGCATTATAAAGTCACAGAATTTAATCAACGTATTTGGGCCAATCGATATTATAAGAAAAATGCTTTAGTGGCGATTACCTGTTACACCTCGAACTCTCCGGAGGCTTATAGGATTGCGAAAGAGTTTAAACGACGTGGTGCGACTGTCATCATGGGTGGGCCGCACATTATGTGTGTACCTCAGGAAGCCATCGATTATTGTGATAGTGTCGTTGTTGGAGATGTGGAAGGGGTCTGGCGTGAGATCATTCGCGATTATGAAAATGGATCACTTAAGAAAGAATATTCTGGAGAATCAAAGAAAGAAGATCATGAATTTGTTCAGCAAGAACTGATGACCTCGACTCCAGAAGTGGTTAAAGACTTTTTGGAACCAACGCGAGGATGTAAATTTAAGTGTCATTTTTGTGCGATTCCAGGCATTGTGGATAATATTAAAAGATTACCTGTTGAAGAATTCTTGTCGCTGATTAAACGGATTAAACATAGATATAATCGTGATCTTTACTTTATTGATAGCAATATTTATTCGGATCCCGCGTATTCTAAAGAATTATTTCAAGCTTTGAAACCGATGAATGTTACCTGGCAGAGCGCGGCGACCATTGACATCGCCAAGAATCAGGAAACACTTAAATTAGCTCGAGAAAGTGGTTGTAAATTATTGTTATGCGGTTATGAAGTTCCTGCCGGATCGCTGGAAACAAAAGTTGATGGCAAATTAACGATGGCGGATCGATACATTGACTATACGCGAATTATCCAAAAAACAGGAATTAAAATAAAAGGGACGTTTATGTTTGGTTGGGAGTCAGATAGTTACAAAAGTTTATTTGAGCTATGGAAGTTTTGCTTTAAACTTAGCCCACAAATAACCGTTATGTCGATTTTGACACCCATCCCTGGATCCAAACTTTATGTTGATATGCTTAAAAGCAATCGTTTAACGAATTTAAATTGGCGGGCGTATGCCTTTTATAGTTTGGTTTATAAACATCCCAATCTAGATAATTTTATATTTCCAAAATTATTTATCTTTATCCGATATGTGTTTTTCTTTACGACATCTACGTTCGGTCGAAAAGTTTTTATTTTTGTATTAATTGGGGTTGCGCTACTTCTTTTAACGAGGTTATAAAAATTATTTAAGATTTTTGTAGATGAAGGGGATCTTGAGAATAATTTGAATAACAAAATAGCTGGCGATCGTGGTTGCAAAAATCTGCCATACTTTGAGGGGATAAATAAAGCAGGTAAAGATAAACACGCACATAATTGTTTTTCGCGAAATATTATCAAGATGATAAATGGTATCAACCAGTGATGGGATGTTGTACTTCTTGCTGTAAATTTCACAAAGTTGATAGAGAGTTTTCTGGCAGAGGTCTTCTAGTTGGAAGTCTTTTTTGAGTAGTTCCGTACTAATTTCAACAACCAACTTCTTTTGATTTTGATTCAGTTTAAATAGCGGATAAATAAATAGTAGCCCTGCCCATAAATAAACATACTGTTTTGATACGATAATCAATACGAGTAGTCCAACAATGAGGACATTAAGAAGCAATTGCAAACAGAGAATTTTTCTTAAACGGGGATAAAGAGTGGCGGCGTGATTAACATCTGTAAGATGTTCAGAAATGGCCGGACGCGTAACCAGGAAATTAAACCATCGAAAGACTTGTTCGTCAGTATCGATTGAGCTAGCAATAGCTTCCAAACTACTAACTGCTTTATGAAAAGGGATGGCCATAATTGTTTTCCTGTAAAGAATCGTTGAAAAGTTGACGGTATTCTACATGGATACAATGCAACAGACAAGACAAAATTTAATTACCTTGAAAGTAAATTGAGAAAATGATGATGCGAAATATCAAAAGGGATAATACAAAGCTAATTTGTGATATTGGAGAATTGGGAGGACTCTTTAGAGATTCAACGAGTCTTGAGACCTTCTTGCAGCGCATCGTTGAGATGATTGCCGATCATATGAATTCTGATGTTTGTTCGATCTATCTTTATTATTTGGATACGCAGGAATTGATTTTAAGCGCAACGCATGGCTTAAATAAAGATTTTATCGGAAAGCTTAAATTAAAGTTGGGAGAGGGGTTGACCGGTGTCGCTTTAAAAGAGCTACGGCCAATTTCGGAGCGCCATGCCAGTAAAAATTCCAGTTTTAGGTATTTCCCCGGCTTGGGTGAAGAGAAGTATGAATCTTTTCTCGCTGTTCCCATTATCCGCGGAACAACTAAAATTGGGACGATGGTCATCCAAAATACGCAGAAGGATTATTTTAGCGATGAGGATACCATCGCCTTGCGTGCGGTGACCTCTCAGCTGGCCAACACGATCGAAATGGCGAGGCTGATCATGTCCTTTGAAACGCAACATGATCTTCAAAAAGAAACACAGCCAACCGAACCATTAAAATTTATTCAAGGGAAAGTTGGTTCAGAAGGGTTTGCCTTTGCGCAGGCCACGATTCTTAAGAATGAAAAAAATTTGAGACTTTATATTCAAAATAAGATTGTACAAAGTTACACCTTAGAAGATTTTGAAAAGGCCGTTGCCTTAACAGAAAAACAGCTGGAAGAATTTCAGCGGCAGATTGAAGAAAAATTAGCCGACGTGGCTTCGCTTATTTTTTCCGCGCAGATTTTGATGCTTAAAGATAAAGGTTTTATTGAGGCGATTGTTCATCTGATCGAAGATGGCGAGGATCCGGTTTCTGCGACGATCACCGTTGTTGATCATTATGTCCGAAAGTTTGAAAGCCTTCCGAATCTTTATCTGCGTGAAAAAAGTCAAGATATTCGAGACATTGGCAAACGATTGCTGGACAATTTGGTTGGGCATGGTCAACAAGCCTCTGAGTATGAGGATCACATTATCGTTTCCGAAGAATTGTTGCCATCGGATGTCCTTAAATTTTCTTCACAGAAGGTTAGGGGAATTATTCTTTTACGCGGCGGAACCACATCACATGTTTCCATCTTAGCTCAATCATTGTCGATTCCACTTATCATTGCCGATCATCTGGATCTTTTATCGTTACCGGCCCAAACAAAAATTTTGATGGATGCCGAACAAGGAAATATTTATATTAATCCTGCCCAAGAGATTACTAATTCGTTTAAGGGTAAGGAGGATCTACGAAAAGAAGTTGAGCGTCTTAAAAGTTCAATGTCCGCGACCACAGAGACTAGCGATGGAACGCGGGTGTATTTGTTGGCTAACATTAATCTTTTAGGTGATGTTAAAAACGCACGGGAATATAAGGCCGAAGGGGTTGGACTTTACCGAACAGAATTTCCTTTTATTATCCGTAGTGATTTTCCATCAGAGGAAGAGCAGTATGTGATTTATAAAAAGCTTATTGATGGAATTCCAGATAAAGAAATTACTCTTCGAACACTTGATATCGGTGGTGACAAAGTTTTATCTTATTTCCAACATCACATTAAAGAGAACAATCCCTTTTTGGGAATGCGTTCGATCCGTTTTTCGTTGCAGCACCTTGATATTTTTTCTCATCAAATCCGGGCTATTTTACGCGCCGGGGCAGACGCTAACATTCGTATTATGTTTCCTATGATTTCATCGTTGGATGAGTTTTTGGATGCCAGAAAGGTTGTCATTTCTTGTATCAACGATTTAAAAATGGCTGAGGTTCCTTGCAATGAGAATCCAAAGATTGGTTTAATGGTTGAATTGCCATCGGTGGTTGAAATTATTGAGGATTTGGCGCAGGAGGCGGATTTTTTTAGTATTGGTACCAATGATTTTATTCAATATATGCTGGCGGTTGATCGCACTAATGAAAAGGTGTCGAATTTGTATCTGCCTCATCATCCATCGATTCTAAGGTCTTTAAAGAAAATTGTTGATGCTGCTAATAAGTTTAAAAAAGATGTCTCCATTTGCGGTGATATGGCTCAAGAGGAAAAATATTTGGAATATTTTCTTGGAATTGGGCTAAGAAAATTTAGTATGACGCCGGCGGGGTTACCCAAGATTCAAACAGCCCTACGTCAAATTAAAATGGCGACGGCTAAGAAAAATACAGAAGCCATTTTATCAAAGAATACAGTTAATGATATCGCCCGCATGATGAAGATATGAAATCTAAGCTTTTTTCTTTAAGTTTCGTTTTCATCATTCTTTCGGCTGGTCTTATGCACGCCCAAAATTCCCCTGCTGAAATTCGTTATATCGCCATCGGCGATTCCTATACTGTTGGAACAGGATCCAGTCCCCAAGAAGCCTGGCCAACACTTCTTACAAAACATCTACAAAAAGAAGGTATTTCTATCCGCCTGGTTGCCAATCTGGCTCAAAACGGTTGGACGACACAAAATGCTGTTGAAATTGAACTTCCTATTTATAAAAAATTAAAACCAACCTTTGCGACAGTTTTGATCGGCGTTAACGATTGGGTAAGAGGTATGCCGGCATCAACTTTTTCTGCCCGCTTTGGTAATCTTCTAGATGAAATGCTTAAAGAATTGCCCAACAAAGATCGCCTTTTAATTATGACAATTCCTGATTTTTCCGTTACGCCAATGGGCGCAAGTTTTGGCAATGTTCGCGACATTTCGTCAGGAATTACACAGTTTAACGACATTATCAAGAAAGAGGCAAAGGCACGCGGCTTAAATGTTGTTGATATCTTTACGTTGTCTCAACAGATGGGGCAGGATCCATCGTTAGTAGCTGATGACGGATTACATCCTTCGGCTAAAGAACATGCTCTTTGGGAAAATCTAATTTATCCACAAGCAAAGCGCATTTTACTCGGCGATCATCGTTAGTATGCTGCCCGACATTTTTATCTTTTTGTTAGATGAAATATAAATGTCTGATATAATTCAACTTAGCTTTACATACAAATTTATTAATCCTTTTGCTAATCAATGATAAAAAATAATACCAAACCAACCCGCATACTGCTCGTTGACGATGATCCTGTTCAAGTTAAACTTCTCCAAACGAGATTAAAGGAAAATGGTTTTGAGGTCTTAACCGCTCATGATGCCGCGGTTGGATTACAACTTGCGATTGATCAAACTCCCGAAATTGTCATCCTTGATGTGATGATGCCGATTATTAATGGTTATAATTTCTGCCGACTTGTCAAAACAGAAGTTAAGGTAAAAGATATTTCAGTTATCCTATTAACTTCCCGTGATAAGTTAGAGGACATTCGAATTGGTCTTGAGATGGGTGCTGATGCTTACTTGGTTAAACCCGTGAATATTGAAGAACTTCTTAGAGCGATTAAGGTCGTTGGCTCCAGTAATCATAAACATTAATTCCCCACTTATGTTTGCCATCAAAATTCTTGAAAATATAGGTTTTACCGTTAAAGAGTGGTGTGTTGTTACGGTTGAATTTCTTCAACTGCTTTTAGAAACCCTTTATTGGATTTTTCTTGGACCCTTTCGAGCTAAGCCCATCAACGTTCCCACCCTTTTCGATCAAATGGTTTTTATGGGGATTCAATCGATTGCCATCGTCTTTTTTGTTAATCTTTTTACAGGTGTTGTTTTGGCCATGCAATCGGCCCATCAACTTGCTCAGATGGGGGCGACAATTTATGTCGCCAGTTTAGTCACGATCTCGATTTGTCGTGAACTAGGACCAGTCTTAACGGCTCTGGTTATCGCCGGCCGAATTGGCGCCGCGATTACCGCTGAAGTGGGATCGATGAAAGTCAACGAGCAGATTGAGGCGCTCGACACGATGGCCATTAGCCCTGTTCGTTATCTAGTTGTTCCTAAATTTTTGTCACTCCTTATTATGCTGCCGTGCCTGACGGTGTTTGGCGATATGGCGGGGATTTTGGGAGGTTACTTGATTGGCGTTTTTAGTTTAGATATTAATTCCGGATTATACATTCAAACGGCTTTAAAATATTTAACGCTTAAAGATATTTATACAGGACTATCGAAACCCTTTGTTTTTGCTATTATTATTTCACTCGTAGGCGCTTATCAGGGATTAAAGACAAAAGGCGGCGCGGTTGGCGTTGGAAAGGCAACAACGATCAGTGTGGTCACGAGTTTTATTTTAATTATTCTGGCTGATTGTGTGGTTACGGGAATTTTTTATTTTATGGCGATGTAATTAAGTAATGTCATCCTGAGGAACGTAGTGACGAAGGATCTCAGAAAATTTAAGTGCTTTGAGATTCTTCGCACCTTCGGTGCTCAGAATGACGATAGATTAAGGAAAATTTTAATTTATGACAGCTGAAAAAAAAGTAGCGATTTCGATTCGGGATTTAGAAAAATTCTTCGGCGAACGAAAAGTTTTGGATAATATCAATTTTGATATTAACAAAGGAGAGATTTTTGTCATTATGGGCGGCTCTGGTAGCGGTAAAAGTACGCTTCTTAGAATTATGACCGGTGGGGTTAAGCCCAGCCGTGGAAAAGTTTTATTTGGCGATAAAGATATTCATACACTCGAAGGCATCGAGGCTGAAAAGGTCAAACGGCGATTTGGTATGAGTTTTCAATCGGCGGCGCTTTTGGATTTTCTGACCGTTGAAGAGAATGTCAGCTTGCCACTACGTGAACACACCCATCTTGATCCCAAGGTTGTTAGCATTATCGCCAAAATGAAATTAAATTTAGTTGGCCTTCAAGGATTTGAGAATTATTATCCCAGTATGATTTCCGGTGGGATGAAAAAACGCGTGGGGGTGGCCCGCGCCATTGTCATGGATCCTGAAGTTGTTTTTTATGATGAACCGACCGCGGGACTTGATCCGGTTGTTTGCGCCGTTGTCGATCAGCTTATTCTTGATTTAACAAAGAAGCTCAACCTGACCTCGATTGTTGTGACCCATAATATGGAAAGTGTCTGGCGTATTGCAGATCGTGTAGCGATGGTTTATCGAGGAAAACTTATTGAGGTTGGAACAAGAGATCAAATTCGTCATTCACAAAATAAAATTATTCAACAATTTGTTAACGGCGAGATTGAGGGGCCGATTCATTTAAATGACAATAATCCAGATTAAAATTTTAAAGGTCGCGGAGGAATCATCATGAAATTATCCAATGAAGCCAAGATCGGCATCATGGTTATGGCGGTCGTTTTTCTGCTCGCCACGTTAACGATTAAAACCGGGAAAGTTAATTTTTCGCAAAAAGGATATTTGATTAAAGTCTATTTTCAAAATATCGACGGGATTTCACTTAATGCCCCGGTTATGCTTAACGGCTATGAGGTCGGGAGCGTTAAAGACATTGTTATGGATCATTCTGAAGATGATACTAAAATGATGTTGTCGGTTTGGCTCAAAGAAGGCGCTAAACTTCGTCAAGGCGCCAAGGCCTATGTTAAGAACATGGGTTTTATGGGGGAAAAATATGTGGGCTTGACCGCTGGGGAAAAAGGTGCGCCTGTTTTGGCTGCGGGAGCCGCAATTGTTGGTGAAGCCCCGGCTGATTTAGATAAGCTTCTTAAAGATGGTCAGGAAATTGCCACACAGTTAAAAGAGGTCTCGCAAAATATTAATGAACGTTTAAAGGTCAATAAAGAGCATATTG
>JAHFGL010000004.1:66102-71341 GCA_023247445.1 Candidatus Omnitrophota bacterium
TTGATCAATCGTTAGCCAATTTGCATTCGATTACAGATAATATTGATGAACGTTTGACAGTAAATAAGGGGAACATTGATGACACGTTGACACATCTACGTTTATCCGCTATTAATTTAGACCAGTTTACCTATGATTTAAAATTACATCCTTGGAAATTATTGTATCGATCGAAAGAGCAGCGAGACGAAAATGTTAAGCTGTTAGAAAAGAAGTAATATTAGAAGGCAGCCAGCACTTGGGAAAATTAGATTTTCAAGTCATTGTTCCTGATCAAATCTGGGTTCAAAAGGTTCCATTAAGTTTTCTTGGCATGGAAATAGGAACGCGAATGACGGTTGTGCGTGTGTCGCTCGACAAGCTTTTTGTTCATTCTCCCACACGGCTTGATGAGGCAACAAAATTACAGTTCATTCCTTTGGGGCGAGTCAAATATGTTGTCTCACCAAACAACATGCATCATTTTTTTATCGGTGATTATTTTAGCCCTTATCCGGATGCAAAGATTTATGCTTCACCGGGGCTTGATGAGAAAAGAAGGGATTTGAAATTTCAATATTTTCTCAAAGATTATCCCGAACCCGAATGGCAAGAGGAAATTGATCAGGCCATTGTCTGGGGGCATCCCCAATTTAAGGAAGTTGTTTTCTTTCATAAGAAAAGTCGTACACTTATTTTAGCTGACTTATTGATGAATTTTGACGAGAATATTCCGATAGTGACCAAGGTAACGGCCAAGATGATGGGGATATATAAAAAGGTTTCACCGCCTTTGGATTTTACCAAAGATGTCATTGATCTGCCGCAGGCACGTTTATCAATTGAGAAAATTTTAAAATGGGACTTCGATAAAATTATTCTTGCTCATGGGGGATTAATTGAGAAGAATGGAAAGGAGATTTTTAGACAAGCTTTTTCTTTTGTCTTTGAAAAATAGCATCCATACTTTAAAATGGTTCAACAATTTCTGAAAGTAAGTAGCAATTAACCTAATCATCAATTTATCAAGAGGAGAGGAAATGAAACGCCAATTTATGTTGTTAGCTGTCGCCGCTTTTTTAGTGACAAATGTTTATGCCCAGGATGTTAAGGTAGAAAAAGGTAAGATCGTAAAGTTTGACTATACTTTAAAGGTCGATGGGAAAGAAGTTGAATCTTCAGCCGGTAAAGAACCCCTTTCCTATTCACAAGGAATTGGAGAGATTATTCCTGGATTAGAAACGGCTTTGGAAGGAATGAAAGTCGGCGAACAAAAGAATGTTAAAGTCGAACCTAAAGATGCTTATGGTGATGTGATTAAGGATGCCGTTAAAGAAATTCCAAATACATCGTTCCCGAAAGATTTTGTTCCTACCGTCGGTATGGTAGTTGATATCAGTGATGGTAAAGGGATGTCAGCGCCAGCGGTTATTGCTGAAGTTAAGGAATCAAGTGTTATGGTTGATTTCAATCATCCATTAGCCGGGAAAACTTTGGAGTTTGATGTGAAGATTGTTGATATTCAAGATGCGCCGGCAGTTCCAGCCGTTGAAGCTCAAGCGCCAGCAGCGACAACAACTACTACAACAACGACAACAACAGAAGCCACTAAGTAAAAATTCTTTCCCGTCATCCTGAGGCGAAGCCGAAGGATCTCAGAATATTTAAAATTTTTGAGATTCTTCGCTTCGCTCAGAATGACAAAAATTTAAGATGAAGATTATTGATTTCTTTAATGCGGAATTAAATTAAGAAGGGTTGTCAGAAGCAGCATCCCAGAAAGACCAATCATCGTTCCCCAGGCTGTTGAACTCTTTCCACAATCTTCCAGGGCATCTGGAATAAGTTCAGAAATGACCAAGTAAATCATCGCCCCGCCGGCAAACCCAAGTCCAACAGGTAAGAGTGGTTCAAAAAGCCAGGCCAAAAGAGCTGCCGGGACCGCCATAATGGGTTGAGGAATGCTTGTTAAAATTGAGAGAATAGCACATTTTGTTGTTGAGACTCCATCGGCTTTAAGCGGTAATGAAACCGCAATCCCTTCGGGAATATTGTGGACGGCAATCGCGATGGCAATTATCAAACCAAACTGAAGATTCCCCGTTGCAAAGGCCACTCCAATAGCAATCCCTTCGGGGATTGAATGAATAAACATGGCCACAAAAATTAGTAAACTTTTTTTGGTTAATCCATTTTTCAAATAATATTTGTTGACCGTTTTAGCTGAAAGATTTCTTTCTGTCGCTCGAAAAAATGCCGCTCCCAACAACAGTCCAACAATGACGATGTAAGGGGCTAGTGGCATTTTTGTTTTGAGTGCAATCCCCTGTTGAGCTAAAGAGAAAACAGACGCTGAAAGCATCATCCCCGCCGCAATCGCTGAGGAAAATCCTCGGACAAATTTCGAATTGCCCTTAACGTAATGAATCGGAATCGCCCCTAAACCGGTGGCTAAGGCGCTTATAACTCCCGTCCATAAGGACCAAAAAATGAGATCGTTTTGATTCATGACAGTTGTCATCTTACTGCAATCCGAATGGTTTTTATAGAAAATTTTAGAAATTCTATGTCAAGAAAACGGTTTCATAAACTCCACCTAGCTGCCGATAAATAGGACATATATAGTTTATACTTTATATGTAATTATTATTAATATGGGCGCTAAGCTATGTCCAAATATTTGCCAGAAACTAGCCGAAAATTAGCAATAAGAATTATTTCTTGGCTTATTATTTTTAGCTTCTTGCTAAATAATATTATCCAACCCACAGCGAGTTTTGCTCAAAATTTTACTCCCATAGGGTTTCTTCCCAAGGTTGGGGAGATGATTCCTCTGAGCTCTGCATTTACTCCCGTCATCATGAAGGGTGTTCGAATCTATCCAGATAATCCTTTACGCTTTGACTTCATTGTTGATACAGGCGACGACACAAAAGCCAAAGAGGATCTGATTAATAAAGAAGCCACGAAGGTTATTAAATATTTCTTGGCCGCTTTAACTGTTCCGGAAAAAGATCTTTGGGTAAACCTTTCTCCTTATGAAAAAGATCGTATCATCCCCGATGAATTTGGACAAACGGAAATGGGGCGGGATTTATTAGCTCAAGATTATCTTTTAAAGCAGATTACGGCATCGCTTCTTTATCCTGATGGTGCATTAGGGGGAGAATTTTGGAAGCGTATTAAAGAAAAGACAAGGGCAGTTTATGGTATGGATGATATTCCTACGAATGCCTTTAATAAAGTTTGGATTGTTCCACAAAAAGCCTCGGTTTATGAGAATGGTACGACGGTTTTTGTTACAGAGACAAAGTTAAAAGTCATGCTGGAATCTGATTATAAAGCGCGTTACTTCTCAACGGAGAATGATGATCAAATTCAAGAGAAACATTTGAATCCCAGAAATAAAGATAGTGATAAGGAAGCGATTGTTGCACAAGCAATGCGCGATGTGATTATTCCAGAACTTGAGAAAGAAGTTAATGAAGGCAAGAATTTTATTCAATTGCGACAGATTTATTATTCCCTGGTTTTAGCTGCTTGGTATAAACGGAAAATTAAAGACAGCATTTTAAGTAAGGTTTATGTGGATCAAAGCAAGACTTCTGGAATTGATGTTGTGGATAAGCAAATCAGCGAAAAAATTTGGACACAATATGTCGAGGCCTTTAAGCAAGGTGTCTACGACTATATCAAAGAGGACTATGATCCTCAAACTCAAGAGATTGTCCCGCGTAAATATTTTTCTGGAGGCGCTGAGCTACAAGTCTCTCCAATATTACAAGCAGATGGACAAGAACAGAATGTGTCTGCAGAAGGATCTGTTCGTAGTTATGAAGTTTTATTACAAAGATTTTCTAAATCCGCTCATGAAAATCGTAATCAAACAATCGCCGATGTCCTTAAACAGATCGTGGATGATTTAGCAAGTCAAGGAATTGTGGTCCCGGTTGTCGGCAATCAATGGGATTTTGTTTCGGCCGTAGAAAATAATGGTGAGCTTGAAGGAAATGAGAAAATTATTCATCTCGCTGATGGACAATTTATTCGTCTAGCCGCAAACGGGCTTTTAGAATTTGTTCATCCGGATTTTAAGGATATTAGTCACTTTGGTACAGGCCAATTCCAGGTTGCTGTTTATGCGGATTCGCAAGAGAACCTTATTCATGAACGCACCGAGCTTGAGGATTGGATCAGTTTTATGAAGGAAGAAGGTTTAATTGCAACGGATTCTTATATTCAAGATATCAATCGATCAAGGAAAAATAATGTTGAAACAATTGGTCAAATCATCGACCGTTTAACTAATAAGCAAGGATCTAACGAGGAAAGGCTGATCTGGCGGAAGAAGTTTATGGCTCAATATGATAAGGCCCACACCAAAGCACTCCAAGAAGCTGGACAACAATCTGATTTAAATAGTTGGAAAGCTTCTCCGGCATTGTCAGATGGATTAAATTTAGATTTCGAATTTAATCCCGTTTGGGCTAGTGATGCTAATACCGCCCAGAATGTAGCTACTTTAAGAAAAACCATTTTTGATTTAAGTCAACCCGCTACAACGCGTAGGAAGGCTATTAATTCGATTAGAGAGTTAGCCCTTCATTATGGTGTACCTGAAGCATTGAGTGTGATTAGTGATTTAATTTTTGCTGGCAGTGATGTGATCGATGCTGGAACAAAATCAGACAGCAATGATATGCAAGTACTTAATCAAGGTGGTGTTCCTACCGGCTTAATTGGTGGTGTGATGTATTTAGTTCGACTTAATCAAGATCCGACGGCTGTTGCGCTGTTGGAAAGAATCGTTGAGTCAGAAGGAATTGACGGGATTAGTGATGAGATCAAGGCCAATATCGTGAGGTTGTTGAGCAATCAAAGTCAAAACAGCAGTTTACAAAGATTAATTCCTCAGCTTAAGAAGGGGATTGAAACTAGTACGACAGGTTCTTATGCCAATGCCTGTTTTAAGGTATTAGATAATATGAAGTGGAATTATCCAGAGGTGGTTGTTGCGTTAAGGGAGATAAGTTTTGATTATAAAGGGGTTGAGGTCAGTCGTAGACAACGAGCCATTAATTCTATAAGAGAAATGGCGATTGATTACAATAATCCAGACGTCCTTAAAGTGGTAGATGAAATGATCTTTGCCAAGAATGATGTGATCGATGCTGGAATAAAATCAGACAGCAATGATATGCAAGTACTTAATCAAGGTGGTGTTCCTACCGGCTTAATTGGTGGTGTGATGTATTTGGTT
>JAHFGL010000004.1:71351-138246 GCA_023247445.1 Candidatus Omnitrophota bacterium
AATGATCTTTGCCAAGAATGATGTGATCGATGCTGGAATAAAATCAGACAGCAATGATATGCAAGTACTTAATCAAGGTGGTGTTCCTACCGGCTTAATTGGTGGTGTGATGTATTTGGTTATTCATAATCAAGATCCCGCAGCTGTTGAACTCTTGGAAAGAATTGTTGCCTCAGATGGTGTTGATGGAATTACGGCTGATATAAAACAAGTCATTCGTGGATTATTTCGTTCTCGAGGGATTGTTTTATCTTCCTCAATAGCACAGGCAGATTCACCGGTGGTTGCAGCTCCAAGCACGTCTCCTTCAATATCTCAACCTACAAGTCCAGCCAGAGATGTTTCAGCTGTAAGTAGATCAACTTCTCCAACGGCTACTCCCCAGCCGAGAACCCCAGCGCCGGTAACAGATATTAACACTACACAAGATGTTGATGAATTACTTTCGAGAATTAAAGATCCAGCAACGGCTCCTCATGAAAGAGATGAGATAGCCAGAAAAATTCGTGATATCGCCTATCAACGTAAAGATCAACAAACCATCGATGCTGTGGCCACGCTTATTCGGTCGCCTTTAATTAAAGCTGATCGAAAGTGTGATCTTAATAATAACTTAGATCTTAGTAATCAGTCCGCTAAATTAATTGACGCATTGCTTTACCTGGCGGTTACGCAGAAGAAACAAGAGGCGTTGGATCATTTAGTTGAGATTATCCAAACGGATAACATTCCAGGGATAACCAATGAGGTTAAGTTGAGGATTATTGAAGTGTTTGAGAAAAATCAGCGCACACCCATGTTTAAAGAAGCATTAAAGAAATTGATTCCAGATTTTAAAATATTTTTAAAGATGGGGGGAAACATTGGAGAAGCGGCACTGAGGATATTAAAACAATTGGCTATTGAGAAAGAGCCTCAGGCATTTGAAAGTATTTTAGAAGTAACCTTGGATGATAGTCTTCAAGATAATCAGTGGCGAGATACTATGGTCATAGAAATCCGCAAAATCGCCTATGAACGTAAAGATAAGCAAACCATTGATGCGCTGGCCATGCTTATTCGGTCACCCAAGGTCAAGGCTGATCGAAAGTGTGATCTCAACATAAATTTAGATCTTAATAACCAGCCCATTAAATTAATCGACGCATTGCTTTACTTGGCGGTTACTCAGAAGAAAAAAGAGGCGTTGGATCATTT
The DNA here is from genome assembly GCA_023247445.1 of Candidatus Omnitrophota bacterium. Taxonomy (GTDB): domain Bacteria; phylum Omnitrophota; class Gorgyraeia; order Zapsychrales; family Zapsychraceae; genus JAHFGL01. The sequence goes on from JAHFGL010000004.1 coordinate 72,549, forward strand.
AGTTGAGATTATCCAAACGGATAACATTTCAGGAATAACTAATGAGGTTAAGTTGAGGATTATTGAAGTGTTGGAGAAGAATCAACGCACGCCTATGTTTAAAGAAGCATTAAAGAAGTTGATTCCAAATTTTAAGATATTTTTAAAGATGATGGGGGGTATTGGAGAAGCGGCACTGAGGATTCTAAAACAATTGGCTATTGAGAAAGAGCCACAGGCATTTGAAAGTATTTTAGAAATAACATTGGATGATAGTCTTAATGATAATGATTGGCGAGATACTATGGTTATAGAGATCCGCAAAATCGCCTATGAACGCAAAGATAAACAAACTATTGACGCGTTGAATACACTTATTCGATCACCTCTGATCAAAGTTGATCGAAAGTGTGATCTCACCATAAATTTAGATCTTAATAACCAGCCCATCAAATTAATCGACGCATTGCTTTACTTGGCGGTTACTCAGAAGAAACAAGAGGCGTTGGATCACTTGATAAGTATTGTTCGTTCAAGAGATCAAATTAAAGGTGTTGATGAAAAAGTTAAAGAGCGAATTGTAACAGAATTAACAAAGATTAATGATCCTTCCAAAGAATTACTATCAGCTCTTATGAGCATTTTAGCGGATGACACTGTTTCAAGCGAATTGCGGTTACCTTGTGTAAGAACTCTTCATAAAGTTTATAGTCGAAATCCAAAGCAGTTGACATTAGGTTTATATTTTATGGTTTATGATAATTATTCAACGGATAAGCACGATATTTCAGTAGGGCTTTATTCTGCTGAAGTCCTGGCGCGATACAATCAAATGGAACAACAAGGCGAGCTAGAATTACGCAGAATGCTTATTGATCGAAATTTTACAGCCGTTAAAGCAGCGCTCGCGCAAAACCGTTTTACGCCCGAAGCAGTGGCCCAGGCTATTTTGTTGAATAACTTAAATAACATTGTTGTACAGACAACCGGATTGATTGAAGATGTCAAGAAGGCCGACGTAAAAAATCGTAAAGGACTTATGGATGGGATGGTATCTATTCGTGACAAATTGCAGGGAATTGTCAGGCCATTTAGTTTAACCGATTGGGAGAGTAGTTTGACTAGTTGTGGGATTAGCGGTCTTAATTTAAACCAATTTGGGTTTCGATCAGTTGGGAATGGGGTCATTATCCCAACGGTCTTTGATGTTTTGTTATCGACTTACCGTGGATCTGCCGAAGTCGATAGTATACATAACACCTATTTAACACATGCTATTACAACAGCCATTATCCATTATGCCAATAAGGGAGGCGAAAATGCACGTTCTGATGGTGCGGAAGGATTCAACGCCTTTCATGAATTTGATCAGGGGGCTCTTAATTTGTTGGGAGAGAATAATCGACGTAAGGATGATCACGTCACATTAGCTTTTAGTTATCCTAATGATAAACCCATGCCTGAATACACTCGCAAGCGAACGATGCTTCTAAGAGACAGAACGATCATGGAGATTTTACTTCAACTAGGTCAATGGCAAGCTAAGGAACGAAAAGCGAAACAAAATATTTTCAAACTTTTGAAACTTCTCACGGAAGGCAAAGTCGCTAAACAGAAGTTAGATGAATTAATCAATGTTTTCAAAGCACAGCTTGATATCTTGCGTTCGCAGTGCGGTTTAAATAAAGCCTATTTTGATTTTCTCTTTGGATATATCAATGATAGTTTTTTTGATAATTTAAGAAAAGCGTATCAACCTCAAAGGGATAATGGAGAGATTTTACATAGATTATTACAATCGGCAATGACCGGCTTTCATGTTGTTAAGAAATCTCCTCGACAAGGAATTAGAGAGGTCACTGATAAACATTCCTGGATTGACAGCCATATTATGTTGGGACGAAAACATCGCGCGCCGCTAACACTATTAACTTATTTAGGGAATGAAGAATATATTAGAAAATACACTTATGATGATGTCGATTTAAGCGACAAGATGGATTTTTCCGTTCCTGTAGTAGCTGTGCCTGCTGTAGCAACTCTTGCTAGAGCGCCTTTGGTTGGCCCTGATTTAGCGGCAGCTACTGTTGCCGCACAACCCAACGCAGATAAAACGATTGATTTATTTTTTGCTGGCCGTGTCACGGAAGATAAGGGTGCCAGCGATTTTCTCCTCGTGCTAAGTGATATCCAAGCAAAATATAAAGCGAACGGCATAACAGTCAGAGGTCATTTCCTGGGAGCGGTCGAGGACTCGTTTAAACAACAATTACAAAATCTTGCGTTTGCCAATAATATTACACATTTAGAATTTCATGGGCCCTACTCACCGGAAGATTTTGTTTTGACCCTTAATCGACTTAATCGACCCAATTGTATTTTTGTTCATACGCTAGGATTGGTTACTAAAGAAGTTATGGCGATGGGATTTCCGATTGTTTCAAGAGATACGATGGCTGATCGTGGGACCTATAAAGTTGCGGAAAATCAGTATCGACAAGCGATTGAAGATTTGATTGATCATCCAGAAAAGCGTGAAGCGTTAACCGCTTATGCCCGACAGGAGGCCGAACGTTTATATGGTTCACGGCAGTGGTTGCAAACGATGTTTGATGTGGTTGAACGCGTAACTGGTCGAAAAGTTAATGATCGTTTCCGCGCGAGTTTTAGTTTTTCTGGATTTGGTTACGGCAAGCATGGAGTCAATGAATACTATAATAAATTCTTTAGATACTTAGCGAAGCTCCAAGGGGTCCAATCGGAGGTGGCTGTTGTGAGTATGCAGCAAAGACAATTTATGCAAGCTCAATTTCCGTCGTCAATGTTTGTTGATGGCGTTTTTGAGCAAAGTCAGTTGCAGGAGGTTAATACTTATCAACATATCGGAACGCATAAAAAAGGAACAGTTCCTTCAGATGCGGTTATTCGTCAGCAATTTTTACCTGCGCTCACAAGATTAATTAAGGCTATTCAATCCGTTGATCTTGATGCTAAAAATATATTTAAGGTGACGAATCAATCTTCTCAAATGACGCAAGAGGCGCTAGAGGCCATGGTGCAGATGCAGGAATATTTTGTTAAAGGGGGTTATGATGTAGAAAAAACAATGTTGCATCCTCTCGTGGAGGAGGTTATGAAAAATATTTTTCCAGGGAGCGATGGTAAATTTAAAGGTCTTCAAGCGAACATGGTTTCATTTGATAAGAGAGATAAACCGTTAGACCACTTCTCCAAATTAATTACTTTGATGTATATGTTGGCGCAGCCGATGCCTGATGGCAAAGATGTCAGTTTCACGATGCAATTATTTCCCCCCATTCTTGATATTGTTCATCATAGGCAGGGCGGCCCGCCCGTCATTTATGTTGAGCATACTCGTCTGGGATATAATGAAAGAGCTGTCATCAAAAGTATTGACGATGGAAAATATCCAGGACACGTTAAACAATTTATGAAACAGTATGTGGCTTTGATGAAGATGATTATGGTACATCATGTGGATGGATATATTAATCCTTGGGATGGTAATGCGATGACGGAAACTTATGGTGGATTTTTTAGAGGCCAATCTTTTTATTTGCCCCATGCCGTTGATACGGAATTTTATCAATATGCCTCAAGTGGGCAGACAAATACTGCAATAGCGGAATCATCGGCTCAAGATTTTATCAGCGTCAAAGATGGATTGGTGCCGCAAACTGACGAACGTACTCAGCGAGCAGAATTGTTAGGAATTGTTCAATCGAGTTTAACTACTTCTGTTGGCTCAAGAGGACGGGTTCTTGCTCAAGGCTCGGTGGGGCGCAACACCGATTTGCCGGGGAAATTTGATTTGGATTTGTTAGGAGTTTTCAAAAACAGTTTTAATCCGACACAGGAGGGAGAAAAAATAATCGCTGCTTTAAAGAGTAAATTTGAAGAACGAGGATATACCATTAACAACATTAAACAGAGACCACATAATAGTCATCAATGGTTGATTTCATTTATTGTCTATGAAAAGAGTGGTCGGCCATTAACTAAAGTGGAGATTACCCTTCGGCAAGAAGGAAAGGTTTATCCTGATCTATTTAACGCTCAGATGAATCAAATTCAAGAACAATTTTCTCTGGCTGGTCAAGAAGCGACTCTTTCAGACATACGTTTTATGAAACATTTGTTACAAGAAGGGATTGAATCTTACAAATGGTTTCATGGAGGGTTAAGTGGGATTGGGGCGGAGCAGCTTATTATTCAGTCCGGCGGAGTGGAACAAAATGGATGGAAGATTAATGGACAAGGGTCTTTTGCTAAAGCCATGAAGTTGATCTACTCCATTGGATATGATCAACAGAATAAAACGATTCGTCCTGTTAGCGAAGTGATCAATTCTTTTCAAATTTATAATATGGATGGAAGTAATCTGATGCAAAGTCTAAACGATTGGAGTTGGCGTCGTTTGGTTCATGCGGCGCGAGTTTACACAGAGGGCAAGGCGCAAGGCACCACATTTAGTGATCCTGAGGCATTAAGGTATAACTTGTCCGACGCTATTAAATATCGAAAAGGATTCTTTAGAGGTTACGAATTAGAAATGGAAAATCATATAGGCGATTCTTTAGCTAACAGTAGTTTTGTGTTCGAAAGAGTTGGAGCTAATCGATATTACGTTTTTGTTACAGATCAGGCTGAGGCGCGAAGGTTTGAGCAAGGAGAGTTTTCTCAGTCTATTAAAAATACAGCTGATCAGGCTTTGTTAACTAAAGCGGGATCAGCGGCTATCGATGAGGCAACTGGAACGGCTCCTGTTGGTGCAGATATTGATAGAAAAGGGGGTATCGATTTTGATATCAACAAGATCGATTTGTTTATCCAGAATGATGGAGCGCCGATTCAGTTTGAATTTGATCCTGCCCAATTGAAAGATTTTGAAGTCGATGGTTTTACTCCGCTTATTATCAAAATCGAACCCATTCCCAGCCTTCCTTTATTTTTGGGTTCTTTAAACCCGGAAGAGCAGCAAACGGCACTTATTAATTAAGTCATTTCTGGAGTATGATCGACGGCGCATATCCCGTTATCATTAACATCCAATCCGCCCCAAATTTTCTTATGCTGCTGGGAATCAATCAACAGGAGAAAGAAGACAGTTTAAGTTTAGTACACTAACCCCCTTAGCCTGTCCTAGTTTGTTCTAGTCTGTCCTCTTGCGCAATATTATATATGATGTTAAAGTTTGCCCATGAACATTAAAAGAATTCTCCTGTTTTTAAGCATTATAAGTTTAGTTGTTATTCCTCTTCATCAAGCCGAGGCGTTGGTCAACGGCGGTTTTGAGTCGGGGTTCACAGGCTGGACGACAGCCGGGGACGTGACGATTGACACCTCTTTATTTGGCAGCGGCCCAACGGCAGGTTTACAAGAAGCCCGTCTTAAAACCAATGGCCCAACAGAACAAACCCTCAGTCAGTTACAATCATTCTTTTCATTACCCGCAGGAACATTAAATGGTTTAGGTAATGGTAATGTTGATGAAGGTTCCGCTATTAAACAGACCTTTGCAGCCAATGCTGGTGATGTCTTATCATTTGATTGGAATTTTTTAACCAGACAAACAACCCCCGATGTTCTTAATGATTTTGCTTATGTTGTTTTAAATGGCCAGGCGATAACCTTAGCCAATACACATTCGACGTTTTTCCCGACAGCCACAACTTATTTTCACGAAACGCATTTTCAAACCTACACTTATAATATTCCAACAACAGGTAATTTTACGCTTGGATTTTCGGTCGTTGACGTTGGCATCCCTGGCAATCATGGCAGAATAATTTCAGCTCTTGAGCTTGATAATATTCAACTCGTAACCCCTTCATCGCCCGTCCCTGAACCAGCAACGGTTCTTTTGCTGGGAAGTAGCTTTCTTGGCATGATGGGTTTTAGAAGAAAATCATAAGAACCGCTCGATTTATTTTTTCCCATCCAGAATTTTTTATATGTCCCGCATGTTTGTCTCGATTAAATAATTGACAACCCCATCTATTTGACTTATCTTAAACATTCATGAAACTTCCATTATTAAATCATCCGCTGCACGAGCTTTTGAAAAAACGTATCCTAATTTTAGATGGCGCGATGGGGACGATGATTCAAAAATATAAGCTTGATGAAGCGGCCTATCGCGGAAAAGAATTTGCCAATTACCATCGAGATTTAAAAGGCAATAACGATCTTCTTTCCTTGACGCAACCGCAAATTATCGAAGCCATCCATAGAGAATATTTAGACGCTGGTGCGGATATTATTGAGACCAATACCTTTAATTCCAATTCGGTCAGCATGGCGGATTATGGAATGGAGGATCAGGTGTACGCGCTTAATCTTGCGTCGGCAAAAATCGCTAAAATGAGCGCGCAGGAATTTTCTAAAAAGAATCCAGCCAAGCCACGCTTTGTCGCTGGGGCCATTGGTCCAACCACCAAAACTTCATCGCTTTCCCCGGATGTGAATGATCCTGGCTTTCGCGCGATTAATTTCGATCAGCTAGTGACTTCTTACACTGAACAACTACGCGGACTTATCGACGGCGGAGTTGATCTTCTTCTTATTGAAACAATTTTTGATACGCTCAATGCCAAGGCCGCGATTTTTGCCATTCAATCGTATTTTGAAAAGATTGGAAAAGAACTTCCCATTATGATTTCCGGAACAATCACGGATTTAAGCGGCCGCACACTTTCCGGTCAAACAACTGAAGCCTTTTGGATTTCCGTTTCCCACGCGAATCCGCTGATGATGGGTCTTAACTGTGCGCTGGGCGCTAAAGATATGCGTCCGTATGTCGAGGAATTATCGCGCGTCGTTCCTTGTTATGTCAGCTGCTATCCCAACGCGGGATTGCCAAATGCCTTTGGCGAATACGATCAAGGGCCGGAAGAAATGGCGAGCCTGGTGAAAGAATTTGCGCAAAGTGGACTCATCAATGTTTTGGGCGGATGCTGTGGAACAACGCCGGATCACATTCGGGTTATTGCCCAGGCGGTTGAAGGCATTGCCCCTCGACAAATTAAAGATATTCCGGTTCAAACGTGTTTTAGCGGATTGGAACCTCTCATTGTCCGCGCTAATAGTAATTTTATAAATATTGGCGAGCGAACCAACGTTACAGGATCAAAGCAATTTGCGCGATTAATTTTAGCTGGCGATTATGACACGGCGCTATCGATTGCCCGTCAACAAGTAGAGAGTGGCGCACAGGTTATTGATATTAATATGGACGAAGCGATGCTTGATTCGCAGGCCGCGATGGTGAAATTCTTAAATCTAATTGCCGCAGAGCCAGACATCTCGCGTGTGCCGGTTATGATTGACTCCTCGAAATGGTCAGTTATTGAAGCAGGATTAAAATGCGTCCAAGGCAAATCGATCGTCAATTCCATTAGCATGAAAGAAGGCGAGGCGGCCTTTAAAGAGCAGGCCAAAAAAGTTCTGCGTTATGGCGCGGCGGCTGTCGTTATGGCCTTTGATGAAAAAGGACAGGCCGATACAATCGATCGTAAAGTGGAGATTTGTACGCGCGCTTACAAAATTTTGACGCAAGAGATTGGATTTGCGCCACAGGATATTATTTTTGATCCCAATATTTTTGCGATTGCAACGGGAATCGAAGAACATAATAATTACGCCGTTGATTTTATTGAAGCCACGCGGATTATTAAACAAACATTACCGCATTGTTTGGTCAGCGGCGGCGTCAGTAACGTCTCATTTTCGTTTCGCGGCAATGATGTCGTGCGTGAGGCAATGCATTCGGCCTTTTTGTATCACGCGATTAAAGCCGGCATGACGATGGGCATTGTCAACGCTGGGATGATTGCCGTCTACGATGAAATTCCTAAGGATTTATTAAAACTGGTGGAAGATGTTATTTTAAATCGTCGACCAGAGGCGACCGAGAGACTCGTTACTTTTGCCGAAACGGTTAAAGCCAAGGGTAAAAAGGTTGAAGAGGATTTAGTTTGGCGCAAAGAGCCGGTTGAAAAACGTCTAGCCCATTCGTTAGTTAAAGGCATTGTTGAATTTATTGACGAAGATGTGGAAGAGGCGCGTCAGAAAACCAAGCGGCCGCTGGACATCATCGAGGGACCGCTCATGGATGGGATGAACATTGTCGGCGATTTGTTTGGCGCCGGAAAAATGTTTTTACCTCAAGTTGTCAAAAGCGCTCGCGTTATGAAAAAAGCGGTTGCGTATCTAACTCCTTTTATTGAGAAAGAAAAGTCCGGCGATGCCCATCAATTTATTGGCACGATTGTCATGGCAACCGTCAAAGGCGATGTCCATGATATTGGCAAAAATATCGTCGGCGTTGTCTTGGGTTGTAATAATTTTAAAGTGATTGATTTGGGCGTTATGGTTTCGTGCGACAAAATTTTAAAGGCAGCGCAAGATGAAAAGGCGGATATCATCGGATTAAGCGGACTCATCACACCATCCTTGGATGAAATGGTTCATGTTGCCTCAGAAATAGAGCGACAGAAAATCAATCTTCCCTTATTAATTGGTGGAGCGACAACTTCGATTAATCATACCGCGGTTAAGATTGAGCCAGCGTATCATGGGATGACGGTGTACGTTAAAGATGCGTCGCGTAGTGTCGGCATTGCGCGCAGTTTAATGGATCCGAAATTAAAAGCCGAGTTAAATGATAAGACCAAAAAAGATTATGCGCAGTTGCGTGAAGATCATCTCACACGCCAGCATCAAAAACGTTTTCTGTCCATCGCAGAGGCTAGAAAGCGTGGACTAAAAACTGATTGGACCAAGCGGCAGATTACAAAACCAACATTTTTGGGCGTTCGCACGTTTAAAGATTTTGATTTTAAGGAACTTGTTGAGCGAATTGATTGGACACCATTTTTTATCACGTGGGAGTTAAAAGGAAAATATCCGAAGATCCTGACGGATCCGAGCCTTGGCAAAGAGGCGACCAAACTATTTGCCGATGCCCAGACGATGCTCGCTGAAATTATTGCGCGAAAATCCTTTAAAGCCCATGGAACAATTGGATTTTTTGCGGCCAATAGTATTGGTGATGATATCGAGGTTTATCTGGATGATCGCCGGTCAAAAGTTTTAACAACGCTTCATACAATAAGGGAGCAAACCGAAAAGCGCGAAGGCAATCAACCTTATTATGCTTTGTCAGATTTCATTGCGCCCAAAGAAACAGGCGTTAAAGATTATATCGGATTTTTTGCCGTCACAACTGGCTTTGGCGTAGATGAGTTGGCAAAAATTTATGAGAAGCAGCACGATGATTATAAAAGTATTATGGTCAAAGCGCTCGCTGATCGTTTGGCGGAGGCGTTTGCGGAACGGCTTCATGAGCAGGTGCGCAAAAAATATTGGGGATATGTTCCCAATGAGGATTTAACGAATGAAGAATTAATCGAATGTAAATATCAGGGAATCCGCCCAGCGCCGGGTTATCCCGCCTGTCCAGATCATACGGAGAAGCCATCCTTATTTAAGTTAATTGATGCCGAAAAAAATACTGGCATCTTGCTGACGGAATCCTTTGCGATGTTGCCCGCGGCTTCTGTCTGCGGCGTTTATTTTTCTCATCCGCAATCAAAATATTTTTGGATTGATAAAATCAATAAAGATCAAGTCATCGACTACGCCGCGCGAAAGAAAATGGATATAAAGCTAGTCGAAAAATGGCTTGGACCGAATTTGGGGTATTAGTCGTAGTTCCTAGTCTTAAGTAGCATTCGATTTTAAAAGAAACTTATAGTATATTTAAAGCAAAGCGACGAATAGAAAGGGTGCGTATGACAAAGATAATTCATTTTAAGGACAAAGATGGTAGAAGTTTTATTTTATCACCAATTGGATATGAACATATTCAACGCGAACATTGTATAGATGATCCTGTCAAATTTATAAAAGATACTCTTTTAGAGCCGTTCGCGATTGTTGAAGACAAATCAAAACATGACCGTTGGATATATCATAAGGATTATAAGCGAGGTCTTTATAAAGTTGTTGTTGTGAGTTTAGCGGATAATCGAATTAAGACGGCTTTTATTAGTGATTCAATTAAGGGAGGGAAAATTGTATGGCTAAAGAAAAAATGGATCAATTAACAGTTTCTTATGATAAAGGGGCAGATGTTCTTTATATCACCGAGGGAAAACGTCGCCAAACCATTGGCGAATTGATGGATGATGGTGTTATTGTTCGCCGTGACCCTAAGACTAAGAAAATTGTTGGGTTCACTATTGTAGATTTTATAGAACACTTTACAAATGCAAAGCCTCAGCGGATACCCCTTAAGGCAAGATTCTCTTCGTTGCAGCTTGTCAGTCACCATTAAAGATGTTTTGAATTTGAATTCGGGCACTAACGCCCGAATTAGGTTAGTAGATAAACGCGAAAATAATTTTGTCTTAATGGTAAGAAAACAAAAAATTATCTCATCCTGTAAAATTCCGCTGATTTTTCTATCTTTAACTTTTTTGACCGCCTGTCGCGCCTATTCCGATGACACGCCTGATTTGAGGCAGCCAAATGATAATGAAATTCTTTATCATTACGCGGCGGTGAGCGTTAATGAGCCAGAACTTTGTGCAAAAATTTCTCCGAATGCTTATTTGTCCGCTGGTTGGACTCAAAAAGGGTATCAGATTAGCCTCGAGCGTTCAGAATGTTATTATGATGTAGCAATCCGATTTGCCAGAGAAGATCTGTGTGAGAAAGTTAAACCAATTAATCAAGGTTCTCTGGATGGGAGTCAGTATTCTCCATCACCTTGCCGAGAAAAAATTCGAAAAAACGGCCCTGACGATAGTAGTGGTAATGATCTCCCGAGTAATGACAAGCTTGTAACAATTTTTTCTCAAATGGGATATACTCCCGCGGTTGTGATTGAACAGAAGTTAACCCGCAATCCGTTGAATCTTTTTGACGTCTATGCAAAATTGGGTGAAGAGAAAGATATTCTTGAGCGTATTAAGGCCGTGACAGATTCTCCCGACATGAATCGTGTAACAATCGAACAGCTTGAAATACTTTATGATCTTGCCGCCCACAAAACAAATGATGTTCATTGGTGTGAAAAAATTCGTGAGGATGTCTTACGCCCAGATTCGCATTATGGAGAGAACACAAGTCATGAGTTTTCGCGAGATTGGTGTATTTTTGAAGTGGCGTGTAATGCGAAGGATACTTCTTTGTGTCAATCTATGCCCGAACGACCGCGGATTAAGGATAGGTTTTTTACTTTGAAAGAATCTTGCGCGCATCAGATTACTGAATCTTTAAAATTTAAAGATAATAAATCTCATTATGGATATTTTCTCCCACGGGATGAAGAGATAATTGCTTCTATTCTTAAGATCCTCAATTATCCTTTGCCTGATTTTAAAGATCTTTCTCAGGATGAAATTCACAAGATCTATTCTGATTTTTTGCTTGAGCTCACATACCCAGAAAAGGACGATTCTTTTAATCCTCCAAGTTTCTTATATAAGGAGATATATAAAACTGCCCGAGAAGAATTTATTAGACGAGTTAAAACATTACCTGATTTTTAATAGATACGTTGGTTAGCTACAGGGGAACTACGATGACTACAGATCGATATAAAAAAGGTTGGGCAACGCTTGGGAAGATTAATAGTGACGCCGGCAAGCGGATTATGAAGTCGCTAAAGGATATCAGTCCCGACATGGCGCGGCTTGTTATTGAGTTTCCGTATGGTGATATTTATTCACGTCCACAGTTGGATTTAAAAACACGAGAGCTTGTCACAATCGCATCTTTAACAACGCTTGGCTTTGCCGCGCATGAATTAAAAGCCCATGTCAATAATGCCTTAAACGCTGGTTGTAGCAAAGAAGAAATCGTTGAAGTCATTATGCAGATGAGCATTTACGCTGGTTTTCCTGCTTCCTTAAATGCGCTTTTTGTCGCCGCTGATGTCTTTGCCAAAATAAAATCAAAGAAAAAGAATGGAAGAAAATCTAAAAGAGGGCATTGATTATTACATCGATGAATGTGGGCGATGGGTCTTTACCCGCGAATATCATTTAAAGCGCGGATTTTGTTGTGAGAATGGTTGCAAGCATTGTCCTTTTGGTGCTACCGATAAATTACATCGTAAAGAAAATGAGAGTGAAGAATGAAGAAAGCTATCTTTAATTGGAGCGGCGGGAAAGATTCATCGCTTACGCTTTATGACGTCCTACAAAAAAAGGAATTTGATATTCAGTGCCTTTTAACATCCGTAAACACCCAATACCGTCGTATTTCAATGCATGGGGTACGCGAGGAATTGTTAGAAGCTCAGGCGAAAAGTATTGGAATCCCGCTACATAAGTTAATGGTCCCCGAAATGCCTTCGATGGAAGATTACAATAATCTCATGTCTAAAACATTAAAGCCGTTTGTTAAGAATGGCGTTGAGCATTCCATTTTTGGTGATATTTTCCTGGAAGATTTAAAGCTTTATCGCGAAGAGCAGTTGGCTAAAGTAAACATGAAGGGTGTTTTTCCTATTTGGAAGAAAGATACAACAAAACTCGTAAGAGATTTTATTGATTTAGGTTTCAAAGCCGTTTTGGTTTGTGTTAATGAGCGTTTCCTAGATCAATCTTTTGCTGGACGCGCAATTGATAAAAGTTTTTTAAAGGATTTGCCTAAGAATGTCGATCCGTGTGGCGAGAATGGTGAGTATCATTCCTTTGTTTATGACGGCCCGATCTTTAAAAAGCCAATTGCTTTTAAAAAAGGAGAGGTTGTTTATCGAAATTATAAACCCGTTGCCTGCTCACCCAATACTTCCTCGAATGATCAGTACTCTGCGAATAGTTCCATGCAGAATGTTGACACAGGTTTTTGGTATTGTGATTTGTTATCTAACTCGAATAATAGCTGATAATTAAGTGCCTAAGAAAATAATTACTTGACTTCTTATGGGAAGTTTTCTATATTAGCAAAGTTTCTTACTGCTCTTTTGGATGAATAAAATTTTCTATGTGGTCTCTCATAAGTTTTTGGGGAGTTAAAAGGAAATCCTGTACCAGTCAGGAACGGTCCCGCCGCTGTATCTAGGGAAGTCAAGCCTAGGAGTCAGAATACTGCCATATAGTTAGTCAATTAACTGCGCGCGACAGTGTTAATTGAATATATATTAGGGAACAAGAATCAGGGTGCATTCCCAATCGAAAATAACTTCGATTGGGATTTTTTATTTTAAGGAGGATTAAAGTGAAGAAGATTATTTGTATTGTTTTTTGTTTGTTGTTAATGAGTGTGGCTACAGTTAAAGCAGAAGAGGCCGCTGAAGATTTAGGTAATATTGTTATTACTGCCAGCCGCATGGCGCAATACGATTATAAGGTGGCGGGGAATGTGACCGTCCTTGACCGTAAATATATCGAGGCCTCTAACGCACAGAACATTCCCGATCTACTCAAGCAGGGATTGGGCGTGCATGTGGTTGATAACAGTTCCACTAAAACAACCACGATTGATATTCGCGGATTTGGTGACACTGCTTCGCGAAACGTTTTAGTTTTAGTCAACGACCGTATTTTAAATACCGTTGATATCTCCAGTCCTGACTTAACCCAAATTCCACTGAGCTCTGTTGAACGGATTGAAATTATCCGTGGAGCAGGATCTGTTCTTTACGGAGATCGGGCGGTTGGTGGAATTGTGAATATCATTACTAAAAAAGGAACAGGGCCTTTAACGGGACGTTTCGGAACTTATTTTGGCAGTTACGATCGCCGGGCAACCGATGTGGAAGTCTCTGGATCTAAGAATAAACTCGGATATTATTTTTACTCAAAATACAATGATGATCATGGTTATCGTCAAAATAGCGATGTCCTTTCCAAAGATTTTAAAACTCGCCTTGATTACGATTGGTTGCAAAAGATCAAAGTGGATGTGGACTACTCCTATCACGAAGATCAATATGGGTTCCCAGGTGGACTCAGTGGGGCTAATTTATCTGCCATGGGCCCACGGGCTACTACGACACCGAATAATTTTGCAAGAAGCAAGGATAGCAGTTTAAAAACAGGTTTTGCCATTACTCCTTGGTTGCAAGATATTTATTATGGTCAATTTGTTCTTGATCTTTATTTACGAGACCGTGATGTGTTTGATAGTTTTTCTGGATTTGATACCGGCCGTGGCACACGAACAACGGGTATCACCGGTAAATATGTTTTTGATCATACGATTTTTGATAAGCAATTTAATTTTGTCACAGGTGTCGATATTTATGATCATGAAACAGATATCCAGGGAAGCGGCAGCAATACCGATGATCTGACGATATCAAGAACAGATTTTGGTGTTTTTGGTTTTGCAGAATATGAAGCCCTAAAAAATCTTTTTGTTAATGGCGGCGGTCGTTACTATCAAGCTAAATATGCCTTTAGCCAACGTAACGGTGTAGCTGTCGATGAGAGGCAAAAGCCCGACGTTTTGGTTTATATGGGCGGATTAAAGTATGAATATGCGAAGGGTTCTAATGTGCATGCTAGCGTACAACGAACATTTCGTTTCTTAGCGACCGATGAATGGTATAGTTCTTTCTCGGGAACTCTTAACACGGATTTAAAGCAACAAAAAGGGATCCAGTATGAAGTCGGTCTTAAACATAATTTTGCTGATAAGGTTACTTTTACGGTGACTCCTTATTGGATTGATAATCAGGATGAAATTTATTTTGATCCAAGCAACTTTGTCAATACAAATTATGATCGAACCATAAGACGGGGAGTTGAAATTGGACAAGAAACTAAGCTTTCAAAATTGATGCCTATCCCTTTTGTAGATGAATTAAATTTCATCACCAATTATAATTTGCAAAAAGCCCAATTTAAGGGAGGGGCTAATGATAAAAAAGATATTCCACTGGTTCCACATCAACAGTTTAGCGGAGGATTTTTAACAAGATTCTTAGACCATTATAATTACTCCGTGATGGGCAACTATGTTGGCGCGCAGTTTGCTATTAACGATTTAGGCAACGTTAGTCCAAAGATTGAGCCATATTTTACTCTGGATACTAAACTCAGTTATGAATTGCCTAATTGGGAAGTTTATGGTGCAATTAATAATATTTTTAATCAACAATATTCATCCACGGTTGTTTATTCGACCGGTAGCGGGGCACAAAGTTTTTATCCATCCCCTGGACGTAATTTTAACGTAGGGGTTAATGTGAAGTTTTAAGTTAGGACAGAAATAAAAATGATGAAGAAGATTGTTGGGATATTGCTGTGCTTGATTCTATTTGGATTCGGGAATCTGCCTGCGATAGCCCAACAATCTTCGGTTGTTCCTTTCCCAAAATATCAACGTATTATTTCTCTTGCTCCTTCGGGTACCGAAATTCTCTTCGCCCTTGGGTTAGGGGATCAAGTCGTCGGTGTAACCCGCTATTGCCGTTTCCCTCCAGAGGCTCAACAAAAAACAATCATTGGAACATTTTTGGATACTAATTTTGAATTAGTCTATCGGCTTAATCCAGATTTGGTTGTTTTACTTAATACCGAAATGGGCCCTAAATTAAAGTTGGAACAAATGGGGTTTAATGTCTTGATGCTTGAGACAAATAAAGTAAGCGACGTCATTGAGGCGATTACCAGAATCGGTTCGTATTGTGATCGCAAGGCACAAGCCACCGAGATTACGGATCGCATCAAGGAAAGAATTCAGGATATCCAATCTAAAACGAAGAGTTCATCGCGCCCTCGTGTGTTGGTGACCTTTGCCCGGACGCTAGGTGAAGGGAATATTAATAATGTTTATGTGGCTGGGACAAAATCTTTTTTTCATGATATTATCACAATCGCTGGCGGTCAAAATGCGTATAATGGATTAGAGGCCATTGCTAGTCCCGTTGTTTCCGCCGAAGGGGTTTTACAGATGAATCCCGATGTTATTATCGAAGTTCTGTCAGATTTAAAAGAAACAAATTTAAATCCAGCTGAGGTGATCAAAGATTGGGATACCTTGCCTGAACTTAAAGCTTATCAAAATAAACAAATTTATATTTTCACCGATGATTATTTAGGTATTTCTGGCCCGCGCATTACGCAAACCTTGGATCGCATCGCCCGATCTATCCATCCTGAAATCAAATGGGATCCTTAAAGATGAAAAAAAACATCGTTACGATTCAGGGATTTTCTTTCTCTTACGATCAAAAGAAAGTTTTAGATCAGATTACTTGCTTCATTGACGAAGGAGATTATGTCTCGATTATTGGCCCCAATGGCGCGGGTAAATCAACTTTACTCAAATGTTTAAATCGTATTCTTACGAGTCAAGAAGGTGAAATTCATTTATTTGGTCAAAAGCTGTCGGGCTATAAACAAAAAGAGCTAGGAAGATTGATTGGATATGTGCCGCAAGGCCGTGAACAACTTTTTCCGTACACAGTTTATGAATTTGTGATGATGGGCCGCTATGCGTATGTTCCGGCTTTTTCTTATACCACCGCCGAAGATCATCGGGCTGTGGAACAAGCTCTTTCGATGACAGGCATTATGGATTTAGCAAAGCGCCCTGTAAATGCCTTAAGCGGCGGTGAACGGCAAAAGGTTTATCTGGCCGGAGCTTTAGCGCAAGAACCGAAAATTCTTTTATTAGATGAGCCGACAACCCATTTAGATCCTAAGCATCAAGTGGAGATTCAAAAGATGATTTGGGATATTTCATCGCAATGCGGTATGACGGTTATTCATGTGACGCATGACCTGCAGCATCTATGTCTTGGGCCGCAGAAAATTTTAGCCTTAAAAGAGGGGCGTTTAATATTTTCTGGACCGTCTGAGGAGATATTAACACCGGCTAATTTAAAAACAATTTTTGGAACAGCATTTGTTTTTCTTCCATTTCCATCCAGCGGCAAGAAATTCATCGTTGCCGAAGCCATGCTATGAAAATAATTGTGTTAGATAAAAAGAATAAATTGGCGATATTGTTAATTTTACTTCTGGGATCATTAGTTGTGATCTTCACCTCGCCATTTGCAGGCTCAAAATTGATTTCATTAAATAACATTTTTAGCCTTGAACCGGGGAGCAGTGATTTTAAAATATTTTGGGTCATCAGGATTCCGCGTGTCTTATTGGCTTATATGGTGGGTGCGATTTTGGCGCTTAGCGGAATGGTTTTTCAAGCGGTTTTTCGCAATCCCTTAGTATGTCCATTTACCCTCGGGGTTTCATCCGGGGCTTCTTTTGGTGCAGCGATTTACATTGCCTTAGGATTTTCATTTACCCTTTTGGGAATTTCAGGGATTTCTTTCTTCTCGTTTTTAGGAGCAGTTTTTGCCATTGCCATCGTTTGGTATTTATCGAGAATGAAACAAGGTTCATCTGTTGCTAAAATGCTTTTAGCTGGGATCGCTGTGAGCTTTTTCTTTTTAAGTATCATTATGTTTATTCAGTTTATCAGTGGGGTTATCCAATCACTGCGAATCTCCCGATGGCTGATGGGAGGGATCTACGCATTTGGATATGATACGCTTATTCAGGCCAGCATTATCGCTTTCCTGGGACTTTTTATTATTTGGTATTTTTCTCATGATTTAAATTTATTTACAACCGGTGAAGAGTTAGCCATAAGCCGTGGCGTTGATGTCAAATTGACAGTAACAATTTTATTTTTCTTAATATCGATTATGATTGGCGGGATTGTGGCCATTTGCGGACCCATTGGCTTTGTTGGGATCATTGCGCCGCATATTTGTCGTCTCTGGATTGGTCCTGACCATCGATATTTAACCCCAGCAACATTTTTATTCGGCGGTTTATTTTTAGCCCTGTGCGACACTTTAGCCCGCAGCTTACTGCCACCTACAGAAATTCCCGTGGGTGTTATTACCGCCATTTTGGGTGGACCATTCTTTCTGTGGCTCCTACACGCCAAATTTTCCGATTCGAGTATTTCTTTGTAATACAAACACAAATTCTTTTCGTTTTATAAAATTATAAATAATAATTGTGATCGTAACAAAAAATCGTATTATATAACTATGCATCCATTAGAAAAACGTAACCTTCTGCAGCCAGACCTGCGATCAATTAATTCCTTAGATGAGTATAAAGCTATCGGCGGCCTTGTCGGACTTACCCGCGCACGGACAATGAATCCTAAAGACGTGATTGCTGAAGTTAAGAAATCTAGCTTGCGTGGACGAGGTGGGGCGGGATTTCCAACGGCGATTAAATGGGAAACTGTATCCAATGCGCCCGACGCTAAGAAATATTTGGTCTGCAATTTTGCCGAAGGCGAACCTGGAACATACAAAGACCGCTATTTTTTAAATAAAAATCCTTATATCGTTTTGGAGGGGATGCTCATTGCCGCGTATGCCATTGGCGCCAAACAGGCGATCATTGGAACGAAAGAAAAGTTTAAGAAAATTGGTTTAGTCCAGCGCTTGCAACAAGCGATTAAAGAATATGAAGACGCTGGCGTTTGTCCAAAAGGATATTTGCGATTAGTTTTAGGCCCCGATGCCTATTTATTTGGAGAAGAGAAGGCGCTTCTTGAAGTCATTGATGGCCGCACGCCGATGCCGCGATTTTTTCCGCCATTTTTAGTTGGGGTGGGCGTTGGTCCAACTGAAACCAATCCTACCGTCGTTAATAATGCGGAATCGTTAAGTCACGTGGCGAATATTTTAGCCAAGGGCCCGGATTGGTTTAAGTCGATGGGCGATCAAGATACGCCAGGAACAGTTATTTTGACTTTAACCGGAGATTTAAAACGCCCGGGGATGTATGAAGTGGCAACGGGTCTAACCGTTCGTCAGATGCTTTACGATTTAGCCGGAGGCCCAGCAACGGATAAACCAATTAAAGCCGTTTTTTCTGGGGTTGCCAATCGTGTCATGACGCCTGATCAATTTGATTTAAATGTTAATTTTGGGACGCTACGCACCAACGGCGTTGGACTTGGTTCTGCTGGATTTATGGTTTATGACGAGAGTCGCTGCATGGTTCAGGTCGCTCATATGTTTTCACATTTTTTGGCGTTTTCTTCTTGCGGTCAATGTGTTCCTTGTAATATGGGAACGCGGGTTATCACCGAGCATCTTAAGAAATTATTAGATCAGACCGGCTCACCAGAAGATCGAGATGCGATCCTTTCTGAGACAGCCCGTTGTACCAATCAAACCCGATGCTTTTTACCTCAGCAAGAATCTATTTTAATTAGCAGCATTATTAAGAAATTTCCTGCCGAATTTACGGCCCATGCCAATCATAGCTGTTCGCTCAGCCATGCACCGCTCGTCATTCCTAAAGTAGAAAATTTTGACGACCAATCCGGGCAATTTACATTTGAAAAGTATCCAATTGAGTTTCAAGAACCGCAATTAAGTCCGTTCTAACATCTTTTATGTTCTCTCCAGATATAAACAAGAGCATAAATACCCAAAATAATAAACAAATCTGTGAGCGAATAGCCGCTGGTATTTTTATTGTTTGTCTTATCATTGGCTTTGCCTTGGCCACCTTACTGTCCGCTGGTGGTGATGAAGTCGTTTCGCTACGCAATATTTTACGATCTAGTTATCTGAAAATTTTTCTTGGCCAATTAACGATGGAGTCAAATAATTTCCCCGGTTTTTATTTAATTCAAAAGTTGATTTGTGATATTTCTGGATATCCTTTCAAAGAACATTTGGAAACTCTCTATTGGGGGTGGGCCTTTCGCGATCTCCCCGCTTCTTTGATTTTGAGAATTTTTCCGAATGTTTGCATTTCTTTAGCCTTTAGCTTTATGTTTTACTTTTTTTCGCGATATTATTCATGGTGGACCGCAATTTATTCTTTATTTTTAGCCGGGACCTCTTATATGACGTGGATCTATTGGGCCGATGGCCGTCCTTACGCCGTCTGGTATTTCTTAACAACAGCTCAATTCTTTACTTTCTTGCGTTTAGTGGAAGACAAAGAAAATAGAAAGTTATGGCAGTGGCTTGTGATAATTAATATTTCATTATGTTTTACCGTAGTTTTTAGTGTGCTTCAGGTTTTTTTGATATCTTTTTTGTTGTGGCTTATGGTCAGCCGCCAGTGGCATCGCTATATAATGGTTACCGTAATCCCCACTATCATTTGTTATCTTTATATTCTGCCAATTCCTAAAAGTTTTAGTACTTTCTTTTTTGATGATAAACCGCCAGAATTGATAAGTTCAGGTTTTTCCAAAGAAAGATTGTTAATTTTGTTTGTGTTTGGACTAATTCTTTTGTATGTCGGAGTTCAAAAGAAGACGAAAATTTTTGATAGAAAATTACTGTTGGCATCTTTTCCCGCGCTTATGGTTACCATGTTAACGTTATTATCGGCTATTTTACTGCTCTTTACGTTTATGTTACGTCCCGGGCCGCATGCCCCGGTTGTGAATCGATATATGGTTTTCTTGACGCCAGTGGCGGTTATTGGAACAACCATCTTTTCATATCACTTGATAAAGTCGCTTCGAAACAATAAAACCATACAAATAATGGCCATCTTAATTTTGGCTGGCTTAATGATCGGTCGTATTCCAGCAACGATCAGTCTTATCAGTACACATTATTTTACTAATTAGAAGGGGGGGATATGAACCTTACGGGAAGTTTTCTTGATTACTTTATTGTCTTTGGCAGTGGGGTGTTGGTCAGTTTTACGCCTTGTGTCTATCCTGTTATGCCTTTGACGGCCAGCTTTATTGGGGGCATTAATACAAAAGGAACAAAGCTTAACGGACTTTTTCTTTCCTTAATATATGTTTTTGGGATGGCGATTGTTTATTGTTCTTTTGCTGTCTTTGCCGCTTTGACTGGGAAGGTTTTCGGCCAAATCCAAAACAATCCGATTATTTACCTTATTGTCGCCAATGTTCTTATCCTTTCCGCCTTGGCGATGTTTGATATTATTCCGTTACCAACCCTTGGTTTTTCTACGCATCATAAAATTAAATCAAAAAATTTATGGGCGGTCGTTCTTTTTGGCATGGCCTCAGGACTTGTGGTTGGTCCTTGCACAGCCCCTGTTTTAGGGACATTACTTTTTTATGTGGCTTCTAAACAGAATATTTGGCATGGGATAAGCCTTTTGTTTGTTTTTTCCTATGGAGTGGGGGCTTCTCTAATACTATTAGGAACTTTTAGCGGGATGATTGCTAATTTACCGAAGTCTGGGCTGTGGCTTGTGCGGGTAAAGCAGTTTTGTGGGGTGATTTTATTAATAGCTGCTGAGTATTTTTTAATCAAATCGGGATCTTTGTGGTTATTTTAGGGGTGTTAAAGAATTAAAAAAAATAATGTGATATTTTAAAAGATTGGTATAATTACCGTTAATCTAAATTGGCCTTAGAAAATAACGTCAACTAAACCAAGTTGGCCAAACAATTTACAATTTTAACAAGTATTAACGAAAGGACAGAACAAATGAAAAAAGTCAGTATGTTAACCATCGCCCTAATGCTTATCTTAGGCACAACAACCTTTGTTAAAGCCGAGGGTGATGAAAAGGCCGTTGCTGCCCAGGGAGCTTATACAGATGAAGGTTATGCTGTTGGGCAAGATGCCATGATGGATGCAGGGGCAGAGATGATGAATGGTACCGAAGAAAACATGATGGAAGGTATGGAAGAGAATATGAATGCCATGGAAGAAAACATGAATGCCATGATGGAAGATAACGCAGGAATGAATGACGGCATGATGAAGGAAAGTGGTTATTAATTTTCAAATTTAAGGAGCGAGGTATATGCGATTTAGAAAACAATTATTAAGCCTGGCAGCATCTTTCTTGGTTGTTGGGTTTTTAGCACAACCTCTCTTGGCTGCGGATAAATATGAGATTGATTCCGTCCATTCCAATATAGGCTTTTCTGTTAAACATTTAATGGTTAGTACAGTATTAGGCCATTTTAATGACTATACAGGGGCCATCGAGTTTGATAAGAGCGATGATGCTGCCTTTAAAGCTGATGTGACGATTCAAACTCAGAGTATTGACACCAACAATGAGAATCGAGATAAGCATCTTCGTAATGCGGATTTTTTTGATGCTGAGAAATATCCAACGATAACTTTCCAAAGCAAAAAACTTACGGCCGCAGGTGATGGTTATGAAATTGTAGGGGATCTTACGATGCATGGTGTAACAAAAGAGATCACCATCCCTGTAACTATTGCTGGGCCTGTTAAAGGTCCTTCAGGTGCTGACGTCATTGGTCTTTCAGGAACGACCACGATTAATCGACAAGATTTTGGTATTTCCTGGAATAAAGGTTTGGATAGTGGTGGACTTGTTGTTGAAGATAACGTTAAGCTTATTATTGATATAGAAGCACATAAAAAGTAGTTTGATCTTTTATTGACTAAAGGCAGCCTTCAAAAGAGGCTGCCTTTTTTATTGAGCGCGAAAAGAAACTGGCGTAAGCTCGTGGATGAAGCGCCTCCGAGATTACAAAGATCGAGGACAAACGTAGCTTGTAATACAAGACGGTCAGAATGCCACGTCCGTAATGGCGTGGAAATTTACTTTTAAACCCTTATTATAGAGAAATTTTGTAGTTTTCAGGTAGCGGTTTCTTTTATACAAGATGAAATTGCTTTATCGACGACAATTAGATTAAAAAGTAGATTTATTGGTTTAATAAAAATCATGAAAATTCTTTAGATTTTATATTACGACAGAAAATAGATTGTATACTTAGGATGTAGATAAAATTTGAGGAAAATCCTAATTTTTAGGAGCCCTGTGAAGTTACAGGGGGGCAAACCTAGGGAAACCTAGGGACCCACGCGCCACGTAGGGCGCGTGGCCATGAAATTACGTTAAGTTCATGGGCAAAGCCAAAAGGATCCTTCGGGATGGCCAGGCTACCGAATCAAAATGAATATTTTTAGATTAAACTTAGATAAAAGTAAAAACAAATTACTAAGCCAGAATAGCTTTAGCCGTGCTATCCTGGCATCTTTTTTGGTGACGAAGATTAGAAGAAACATTTTCTTACTGTTTTACTTCTTATCCTTGACCCATGGGGCTTTAGCTTTGCCTATTGAGCCTTTGGAAGATAAGACTGTGAGCTGCCAGGCGAATCAACAGCCGTTTTATGGACAATGTATGGATACGCTCAAAATTTTTGGCCAGCGTAGTATTAAAGAAATTGTTCCTGATTTAACAACGGGCCGCTCGCAAGGGACGCATGGCCCAGGAGTCCTTGTTGATCGAAGAAAACGCCCTAATATATTTTATGTTTTTGATACAGGGAATAATCGTGTTTTAGGGTTTCGTTCTTTAGGACAATGTGCCTTAAGCCAGCAATATTGTACGAATAATACCGACTGTCCACAGAGTGGTGATCAATGTCTTCTTGATCTTAGGGAAGCTGATCTAGTTTTTGGTCAACCAGATAGGAGATCTTCAAGCTGTAATGGCGACAGTAATTTAGGGTATTTTAAAAAGCCGTCAAAAGAAAGTTTGTGTTTGATGGATATTCCAACTAATACCAATTTTGCTGAACAGTGGACGCATATTAATTTTGATGTTGATCAAAAGGGTAATCTCTATATTCCAGATGTCTATAATAACCGTGTGTTACGTTACAATGAACCTTTTTGCCAGGGAAGTAGTTGTCCTTCGGGTGCTGGAGATACGATAGCTGATATGGTTTGGGGACAAAACGACTTTAATTTTAATGAACGTAATCGACCAGTTTCTCTGACAACATTAGAATTGTCACAGCGATTAGGATCTTCACGCGGAGTGTCTATTGATCTTGCCGGAAACCTTTGGATCGCGGATATCCATAATCATCGCGTTCTGCGGTTTGCTTTTAATTCAAAAGAACCAAATTTAGTTATAGGACAAAAGGATTTTTATTCCAGGTCATCAGAATGCCGTTTAGACAATTTAACGCTAGATAAACTTTGTCGTCCTACATTAGCTAAAATAAATCCGAATGATAATCGTTTGTATGTTATTGATGAAATTGATTTTGAAGGATTCCGCGCTCGAATCCTTGTTTATGATCCGCCTTTTACGACGGGAAAACCAGCATCTCGTGTTATTGTTCCCGAGGATCCTTCCTCTGAAAGTTATTTTACAGCTAGCACATTAATGTTTAATACATTTTATAAAGAGGGAAGCTGTCAAGCAGTGGAAATGATTGTCAGCGAACACTCAAGAGTTGATGGCCCACAAAAGACGTTAATGCTTAATAAAGATGGAGAATTTATCAATTATTTCGGATTGCAAAGTTCATGGCCGTCAGGAAATATGGGGTTAGATAATGATAAAAATGTGTATGTTAATTTGGAAACAGATTTAATGAATACGGTATGGCGTTATTATTTAGATGGAAGTGAAGGATCTTGTAAAACTAATCTGCTGGATAACTTTTTTGGAAATAATGAAAAAAGCCAGCGAACAATTCATGGCTCTATAGGAATCGCTATTCATGAAGGGAATTTAATTGTTAATGATAAAAAGAGGACGTTAGTTTGGGAAAATTATAAAAACAAAATGGATTTTGGGAGTCCCGCGGATCAAGTTGTTGCCACTCAATCAACGGGTCGTGCTCATTTTGCTATTGATGATCAAAATAGATTTTGGACAACCAATGAAACGGGACAATTAGCGGTGTATCAACTTCCTTTAACAAAGGATAGTGTTCCTTTAAATGCAGATGTTAAGCTTAGAGATTTTTATACTACTTCCGGCCCTACTTTTTATAAGGATCCGATAGATTCTACTAAAAATGCTCTTTTTATTCCTGTTGGACGGAGAATATATCGTATACGAGATTATAATAATTTTCAGGACAGACTTCTTGAGGATGTTTATTTTGGTGGGGATCCTAGACAAGATGGGTGCAGCACGCTACACCCAATGTTCTTATGTAATCCACTCTCAGTTGAATTTGATAAGTTGGGAAATATGTATGTCCTTGATAGTAATTATGAATGTCATGGAAATAATAGTATTGTGGTCTATCCTAATTCGCAAGTTAGGGGTCCTATAGGTCCTATGGAAGCTCATAAAATTTTTATCAGAGATTCTTTTTATAAACCCAAAAGTTGTGATAGGGCTCCGCAGGGAATATCCGTTCCTGTGGCCATTGCTTTTAATGATAAGAATAATATGGTTGTTGGCAGAGATGGTTATGGCAATGATCAATTTGGCAAAAGACCAGAAGTTCGTCCTTTGGAACAACTCGCCTTTTATAAAAATCCTTTAGAACAATACGCGGATGGCAGTTATGTCATGGGTCAAAATCCAGACGCGTTTATACGCTATCCAATGGGGGCTTCAGGGAGCATGGTCTTTAACGACAATGGACATCTTGTCATCCAGGATCATACTTGGAGCAGGGTCTCTGTGATTGATATCTTTGAGAAAGGTAGCGCGGGAAAGTACAAGTGGTTAATTCCCGTTAAACGAGATGATGATGGCGACGGCATCATTAATTTTGATGATAATTGTCCGTATATTGCCAATAATAACCAAAGCGATGTTGATATAGATGGTAAAGGCGATGTCTGTGATAACGTCTTTGTTCCAGTCAAAAGCCAATATGATACAACTTTTAGAACATTCGTAAGATTTAGGTTAAATGTCATTAATCCCGACTTCCCGCATAGTTTATTTTTTAAAAAATCTGGAGATGAATATGGTACTTTAGATGAAAAAACAGGAATGTTTCAACTGGTTTTTGGTGATAATCCCCCCACGCAAAAAATTTTTAACTTTCGGTTTGAGATTACTGATGGACATCAGTTAAATGTTTCTCAAAATGTAACAGTTAACTATCATTCAACATTGCCTTATTTTAATGTAATACAAAATTCAGACGCTATCGTTGGGCAGGCACATACTTTAAAGGTCGGAACCAACCGACAAAATGCTTTTTTATCTCCTAAGGACGAGGATCTTTTGCCAGGGGCTACGAGAATTGTCGATCCCACTGAGATGACCATCAATTGGATCCCTACAAGTGTTCCTGCGGTTAACCCAATTGTTATGTTTAGAGTACTTAGTGAGAGCAAAGAGACAATAGAGTTCCCTGTTGAAATTAAATTTGCCAGGCCCCAATTAAGTAATTTGGAATATTCATATCACGCGGTTTTAGACAGAAAGCTTCATATCCCATTATATGTTATTAATCGAGATGTGAATTATCCGGTTACGTTTTCAATGGAGGGAGCCCCACAAGGCGCAACGCTTAACGCACAGACGGGTGTCTTTGAGTTTACGCCCACATGGCAGGATTTAGGTAAAGAATATGTAATAACCTTTAATGCTAAAGATAATCATAAAATTAATGATTATAAATTCTCTGTTATCAGAGTTGATTATGATATGCCTCCTCAAATGCAACTTACAGGAAGCACAACAGCTATTGTCTCGCAGCCTATGCAGTTTACGGTTCATATTTATGATTCAGATAATCTGGAAGATTTAAAGATTTTAGCTCCAACAGCGGAGAATCTGCCACCGGGAGCAACATTGACAATAGTCAAATCAAGTGATCATTATCGTATGGTTGTGGATTGGACTCCAAGAGAATATTCTACGAATACTTTTGAGATTCCTTTTCGTGCCAATGACGGGCATATGGACGTAGAAAAAATAGTTAAGGTTCGATTTGCCGCCGCGCCTAAAATTACTCCGATTGAAACTAGGGAATATGTACTCGGCAACATTAAGAAAATTCCATTTATAGCTAGGGATGTTAATGATGATATAACAGAATTTTCAGTTGAGGCTTTTAATCCGCAAAGTAATTTAAGTCTTACATTAACTGACGTTATACAGCCTATTAACAATCTAATTTTTACTCATGAATTCAAATGGAAACCGCCCAGTGGAGGTTTGTGGAAGATAATCATTACAGCTAAAGATAAAACAAACCTAACAACTAAGTCAGAGTTTTATCTTCAACAAACAGGCTGTTTTATCGCAACAGCCGCTTATGGATCAGCGATGGTTAACGAGGTGGGGGTTTTGCGCAATTTGCGTGATGACGTGCTATTAAAATTCAAAGCAGGCAGGAATTTTGTAAGTTGGTATTATCAAACAAGTCCTCCGGTTGCTGAAGAATTAGCTAAACATCAAAAGCTTCGCTTAGTTATTCGGGCGACTTTAATGCCGCTAATTAAGGTAAGCTTGTGGTTACAAAATTAACAATAAATATTTATTACTCCCCGAAGGGACAGAATGCCACGGGCTTGCCCGTGGATGAATGTTGAGAAGCCGATATAATAGAATGAGCGGGATGGAAAATTGATTTTATGGTCATGGAGTATATCGGACGCAATATTATATCGTTTGGACAGCAAAATATCGGTGACCAATCCTGAATCCTGGGATAGTAAGTTATTGAGAATATCTTATGATGTTATCAAAACGATTTAGCAAAGTCATTATTCCACTAGTTGCGTTCTTTTTATTGTTCCCGTGCGTTATCTTTGCCCAGCAGAAATACACAGTTGATCCTACCCAGTCGACCATTGAAGGTTCCATTAAATATACCTTGATTGGAAGATATAAGGCTCATTTCGAAGAATTCACCGGAGGTATTCATTTTGATCCCCAGAATCTTACGAAGACTTCGGTTGTCTTAAAGGTTAAAACAAAAAGCATTAAATCAAGATTTCCTAAGCTGGATCGTATGGTTCTTTCTCCACGGTTACTTAATGCCCATGAATTTCCAGAAATGATATTTGAAAGCAAGTCGATTGAAGAAAGAAATGGGAAATATTATGTTACGGGAATTTTTAATTTACGCGGGATTAAAAAAGAGATGACGTTGCCTTTTTCTATTGAAGGACCATTTATTGATAAAAAGGGGCGGGGATATTTGATCGCCAGCGGTAAATGGTTAATTAATCGTAAAGCCTTTAATTTTGTTTGGAATAAGTTTCTTGATAAGGGAGGGATTATTGTTGGCAATACGATTACCCTTGACTGGAAAATGATGGCTTTTAGAGAGAATCCTGGGCCAAAGAAGAAGTAACTATATCCGCACTTCTTTTAGAACAGACTTGCAGGGTTCAAGTTTATTAAGGCAGTAGAAGTGAAGACCTGGCGCCCCGCCTTTTAGAAGATCACGACATTGCTTAATCGCAAATTCTGTTCCAGCTTTAACCACGGCTTCTTTGTCATTTTGGATGGGTTCAAAGATTCTTTTTATTTCTTCAGTGATCGTTGTTCCGCAAAGACTGGTAAAGCGTAGTAGAGCCTGGTAATCGGTGATAGGAAGAACTCCAGGGATGACAGGATTTGTAACGCCGAGACTGCGTAGGCGTTTAACATAGTCAAAGTAATCTTGGTTGTTAAAGAAAAGCTGGGTGATAACAAAATCGGCACCGTTATCAACTTTTATTTTTAGATACTCCGCGTCTTTACTACGATCTTTACATAAGACATGTCCTTCAGGAAAACCCGCGACACCAATTCCAAAATAATCTTTAAAATTTAGACGAATAAAAGCGCAGAGTTCGCTGCTATATTTAAAATTATCATTGGTTGGTTGCCAATTAGGATCGCTTTGAGGTGGATCACCGCGTAAGGCCAGGACATTTTGTATCCCGCGCGATTTTATATCTTCCAATATTCTTTTCATATCATCTTTGGTGTTTAAAACACAGGTCAAGTGAGCTAAGCCCACCGTATGATTTTTATTTTGGATATGCTCAACGATATCAAAGGTTTTGTCGCGACTGCCGCCACCGGCGCCATAAGTGCAGGAGATAAAGTCAGGCTTTAACTTACAGAGTTCATCAATGGTCACAAGAATATTTTGATAACCCTGGTCTGTCTTTGGAGGGAAAAGTTCAAACGAATAGGATCGCTGTTTGGTCTTAAAAATATCTGCTATTTTTTTCATTTTTTTCCTTAATTTGGTAATATAAACTATTCAATAATATAGAAAGTAATGTCAAATTAATCAAATAATTTTATTGTAATATCTACCTTATGAAAATCGCCTTAATCACCGGATCATTAGGCTTGATCGGATCAGAATCGGCAGAATTCTTTGCTGACCAAGGATTTAAAATTGTGGGCATCGACAATGATATGCGCCGCTATTTCTTTGGCAAAGAAGCGTCAACGGCTTGGAATAAGAAACGGCTTAAAAATAACATCAAAGATTACATCCACAACGATATTGATATCCGCAACATTGCGCAACTAGAAAGAGTTTTTAAGAAATATACCAAAGATATTAGCGTGGTGATTCATACGGCTGCTCAACCTTCTCACGATTGGGCCGCCAAGGAGCCACAGACCGATTTCACGATTAATGCCAACGGCACGCTTAATTTATTGGAATTAACTAGGCAGCATTGCCCCAAAGCCGTTTTTATTTTCACCAGCACAAATAAAGTTTATGGCGATCGACCCAATACGTTGCCCTTGGTTGAACAAAAACAGCGGTGGGATATTTCCAGTCGACATCCTTTTTATAACGGCATTGATGAATCGATGAGTATCGATAACTCGAAACATTCTCTTTTTGGCGCTTCTAAAGTTGCCGCGGACATTCTTGTCCAAGAGTATGGACGATATTTTGGAATGAACACGGTTTCATTTCGAGGTGGATGTTTGACGGGCCCACATCATTCACCGGCTGTCCTACATGGCTTTTTAGCTTATTTGATGAAATGTTGTTTGACCAAAACCCCATACACGATCTTTGGTTATAAAGGAAAGCAGGTTAGGGACAATATTCACAGCCATGATTTGGTTACAGCATTTTATGCTTTCTATAAGAATCCGCGAAAAGGGGAAGTTTATAATATCGGTGGTGGCCGGGAAAATAGCTGTTCAATTATCGAGGCCATCAGTTTGTGTCAGAAAATTTCTGGCAATAAATTAAATTATCGCGTTGTAGAAAAGAATAGAATTGGTGATCACATATGGTATATTACTGCTCTTAAAAAATTCAAAAGCCATTATCCAGCGTGGCGGTTGAAATATGATTTAGAAGAGACTTTAGGCCAAATTTATAACAACCTTATTAAACGAGCTTAATTTATGATTAATGGTAAGAAAATTATTGTTGTTCTTCCTGCCTATAATGCTGAGAAGACGCTAGAAAAAACTTACGAAGAGATCCCCAAAGGTGTGGTTGATGAGGTTATTTTAGTTGATGATTCCTCCAAAGATCAGACCGCCCAAGTTGCTAAGAAAATTGGCATTCACACTGTTGTTCATCAAAAGAATTTAGGGTATGGAGGGAATCAAAAGACCTGTTACACAGAAGCGCTTAAGCGCGGGGCTGATATTGTGGTTATGCTTCACCCCGATTATCAATATCCTCCTAAACTGGTGACCCCCATGGCGGCTTTAATTGCGGAAGGAATGTTTGATGTTGTTTTGGGTTCTAGGATTTTAGGTGGTTACTCATTAAAAGGTGGTATGCCATTCTATAAATATGTAGCGAATCGTTTTTTAACTGCGTTTGAGAATATTCTTACCGGGCAGAAATTATCAGAATATCATACGGGGTACCGGGCGTTTTCAAGAGATGTGCTGCTTTCCATTCCTCTTTTAGAGAATTCAGATGATTTTATTTTTGATAACGAGATCCTAACCCAAATCTTTTATTTTAATTATCGCGTTGGGGAAGTTACGTCGCCATGCAATTACAATAAAGATTGTTCTTCAATTAATTTTAAACGAAGCTCGATTTATGGATTGGGCGTTCTTTCTAACAGCGTAAAATATTTTCTGCAAAAAAGAAGGTTGAAGAGCTATCCTCTTTACGACGATAGAAATGGACGTAAGATCGTTATTTAACTCTTTTGGTTAATTTTTGTTCGAAGTAAAAAGCAATAGCGATTAGATAAAAAGGGACAATCGTAAAAAGGTAGCGCGGGATTATCTGGATCAGAGAATATAATCCAACAAAAATCCCAATTAAAACCAGCATAAAGAAGTATATCTGAACGATTTCACTCTCCGCAGACTTGACATCAAAAATAAATTTCCTTTTCCGCCAAACAAACCCAGCAAGATAGATCATTGACCAGATTGTAATAATAGATATGGTGAATCTCAGGCCATTTTTAAATATGGCGTTATCAAACAATCCTTCAAGCCAACTGGGATAAGTAACTGATCCAATCTTTGTCGATTCCCAAAAAAACATTTTAAGACTTTCGAGAAAAGTAAAGAATATATAAGGGATAGGACTCTTTAAAACTCTATCGACCGCAGCAGAGTTTAAGTGGCTTTCGAGTTCTGTTCGCGGAACTCCTTCATCAAGCAAGGCCATGCATTTACGATAACCAAACCCATCCGCGGAGGCGATCGACCAATAATAACAATCATCTTTGTGATCGGCCATTGATGGACAAAGACCTTCTCCTGGTATATAAGCGATGGCAGCTTTTAATTTAGTCATGGAAAAGGGAATAGTTCGTCGGGCACTATTGGCATAGAGTAAATAACCACGATCCGCAAAATTAAAAAAACCATTGTATTTTTTGTTAAGAGATTTAAAAGAAAACATAAATAGTCCAAGAAGAATTAGAAAAGTTGTTATAAAAACAAAACTATTTAAAGTCACTCTATAATTTTTTTTAAAAAGAGATCGCATGAGAAGGATGATAAACGGAAAAAGAAGTGCAACCGCGATATAGCCAAAGATGGCTTTCACACACGTAATAAGAATAAAAAGAAAAGTTAATAAAGCCGCCTGTAAAAAAGCTTTTCCAATGGAGCATTGTTCAAACATGCGCCAGGTTTTTAAGATCACAAAAATGATGGCTAAAATCAGGGGATAAGTAATGATTTCAGAGTATAGGCTAAAGGTTGAATTAATGAGCGCCGGAGAGAACCCTATATAGAGAATAGTTGTACTTATGATCCAAGGCGTAATATTTAATCTTCTTAAAAGTCGATAGGTCAGAAACTGGGTTAGTAATAAAAAAGCAATTTGGATGATTGTTTGGATTTTTAGATAAGAGAAAGATGTCCAGCTAGCGATTTTCATCGATAGCGTAATCAAAAGCGGATAAAGTGGTTCGCGGGCTGGGCCATTTTGAAAATAGCCAACGAGTCCGTGCTCATAAATAATTTTCCCTAAACGTTCATACTCCAGGGCATCATTGGTAACTTGTATGGAACTAAAAAAGAAAAGATAGGTGGTGTAGAGAAGGGTCGTTAAGAAAGGAATTATGAATATAAGTTTTGTTTGGTTGGGCGATATTGTGCGTCCATTCATTGCCCCCATCATAGCGTAAAATGAAAAGAATTCAAGTTAGGAGAGAAAATTATACCTTAAAATACAATAAATCGCGTGAAGACCATCTTTCCAGCTAATTTTCTTACCTTGCTGGTATGTCCGTCCGCTATAGGAAACACCAACCTCATAGATTCGACAGTTTAGTTTTGCTACTTTTGCTGTAATCTCAGGTTCAAAACCAAAACGGTTTTCTTGTATGTCAATTTGTTTGATAATCTCTTTGCGGAAAACTTTATAACATGATTCCATGTCGGTTAAATTGATATTTGTACACATGTTAGAAAGAAGGGTTAAGAATTTATTTCCCACCATATGCCAGAAATAAAGGACACGATGTTCTTTCCCGCCAATAAAGCGTGAGCCATATACGACATCGGCCTTGCCATCTAAGAGAGGTTTAATGAGAACAGGATATTCGCTGGGATCATATTCTAAATCAGCATCTTGGATAATGATGATATCGCCGGTCGCCGCTTTAAATCCACTGCGTAGCGCAGCCCCTTTGCCCATGTTTTGTTCATGGTAGATGATTTTAGCCACGGTGCCTTCGAGTTTTGTTTTTAATATATCCCGCGTTCCATCGGTTGAATAATCATCAATGATGATGATTTCGCGATGAGGGATGTCAGCGGCCTGGACGCGTTTAACGATTTCTAGAATGTATTCTTTTTCGTTAAAGCAAGGGATGACGATCGAAATAAGGACGTTACTAACTTTTTGGGAACCCTGCACTCACATTCTCCACATAAAATTTATACAAGACTAAACAAAAACATCACTAATCTAAAACTATTTTTAGATAAAGTAAAGTTAAATATTTTTTGTCATTGATTTTGAAATAGGGAAGACGCCAATTGTATTCTTCTGATTTTTCATTAAAATAGGGTTTAATAATAATTCTATGAATATAAGAAATCACATGCCCAAATCCCGCGCCAAAATTGCTATTTTTGTATCCTTTGCCCTATGCTTGCTTTATTGGGGATACTTGTTTAAAACAGCTCGAATGGAAATCATTTTTGACGCCATTAGTTATGAAAATTCGGGGCAGTTGCTTTATAAACAAGGATGGCTTGAATATTTTAGAACAGGTCCTAATCGCGAACCGTTATACCCATTTCTCATCTCAATATCGATGCGGCTGGCGGATGTTTTTCTGGTGCCTTATCAATCTATTCAGATTTTTCTACAGCTTATTATTTTATTTATTACTCAGCTTTTAACACTGAACATCCTTAAAAAGTTAAAGGTCAGTTCCCTAATTGAAGTCTTAACCATTTTATATATTGGTTTCTCTCCCGCGCTTGTTAATTCAGCATTTAGCTTGTTTTCAGAAATTGCCACGTAT
Organism: Candidatus Omnitrophota bacterium; assembly: GCA_023247445.1. Classification (GTDB taxonomy): domain Bacteria; phylum Omnitrophota; class Gorgyraeia; order Zapsychrales; family Zapsychraceae; genus JAHFGL01. The sequence goes on from JAHFGL010000004.1 coordinate 106,159, forward strand.
CCGTTTGTTTTATTAATTATCCTAACAGGGGTAAGATCGTGGTCACTACTTCTTACGGGCAGCAACATGAGTCGGTGCATTCGCAGTGGTTTTTTATTAGGAATACTGTTTATTTTAGCTACCTGTACCAAGGTTACATTTCAGTACATTCTGTTATTTTTCCTAATCCCCTATATTTATTTAATGTTTGATGCTTTCTTAAATAAAAATAAGGAACGTCTGTTTAAGGTCATCATTTTTTTAGTTATTTTTAGTGCCACATTTTTTTCCTTCCTCATCACATATAAATCATTAAATAGAATATATAATGGCCACTACACCTTTACTGATCGTGGGCCGTACCTTTTGTATGGAAATACCGCCAAGCGCCTACAGGAATTGACGCCACGTAAGATTCTTACCTGCGCCGCATATACATTGGGCGAGGGACTTTGTTATTCTCTTTTTGATAAAAAGGATTGCGACGTTTGGAATCTTTGGCGAGTTGAAACACTCGGGGCTTTTAAAAGACAAGAGGCCGATAAAACTTATCTGCCGGCGGATGTTGATGCTCAGATTATGAAAAGTGCTATTAGCGAGGCCCTTAAGAATCCTTTGCAATATGTTTTTATTACATCCATTGAGTCTTTTAAAATATTCTTTTGGGAATCAACTAGAATCGGATGTGTTACTTATCCTGCGTGGCTTTCGACAATTTACAACATGTCATTTTTTAAGAATTTCTTAAGATTAATTCTGTCGGCCCTATCATTTATTTCGATTGTGTATGTTGTAAAGTATATTGTTTCTCGGCGAAAACTATTGATAAGCCCTACAGGTGAAGAACAGGAGAGTGTTCGGATTTTCTTTTTTATAATGGTTCTAATGGCAGGATTTTTATTTATACACTTATTCTTTTTTCTTGTTACCCGCTATATTTTCCCCATCGTCCCGTTATTTCTTATTTGCATCGCCGTTAGCTTCCAAAAACTTGTTATTAAGAAATAGATTTAACGAAAGGGAACCCGGGGGTTGGTTTTAAATCTTTCTTCTAACGCACGTGTTAGGACGGGTTTATTATTAACTTTTTTTAGATGCTGAAGTTGTTCTTTCGCTTTGGGAATATTGCCAAGCTTGATGTAATTAATACCCATCTCATAATAGGCTTCGGTAAAAAGATCGCTATGTTTGACGGTTTCCTCAAATAAGTTAATGGCCTTAAGATATTCACCTTTTTGGGTGTAATCCAGCCCCAGTTGGTAAGCCGCTGTTGCATAATCAACATCGCGTCTGTAATCTTTTTTGACAAGATGTACCTTGTCGGGATCTTGGCCTAGGTTAACGAATTCTTGAAAATACGCTAATTTTTGCTGATCATCGCCCATTTTTCCATAAAGCACGCCTAATTCGTAATATGTCTGATTATAAGACGGATTATGGTGCAACGCTTTTTTGTATAATTGTATGGCCCTAGGATAGTCATTCTTTTGTTCATATTTTTGGGCTAATGTACCATAAAGCTTTGCGTAGGTAGGGATGGGGATAAAAAGCTCAATTAATCGTAAGAGAAGTAGGCCAGCTACGGCGGCGATGATAATTCTGGGTTGCAGGTTGGATATTTTCATGTCCATTGAAAAGCCATTGTAATATTAAAATTTATGGGTATCAATGAAATTGTTGTGCATGTATCTAACCCCTTGAGGTTTCGGATGTTTCTTTTCTGTTAAAATTGAGATAAATTTTCATCGATTGATTGCTTGACAATTGAAGGTTCTTTTCTATAATGATGTTCATAAACTGAACATCACTGCCATGCCACAAGAAACCCTAAACGAAAGAGAATTTGAACTTGTTAATATCATTGGCGCCAAGCTCGGCTCCAATCAGCGCGATTTGTCGCGCATTATGGATCTTTCTTTAGGGATGATCAACATGCTCGTCCGCCGAATGATCGCCAAAGGCTATATCCGCATCAACCAGCTTAGTAAACGTAAAGTCGAATATCTCCTAACAACAAAAGGTTTTAGTGAAAAGACGCGTAAATCTGTTAAGTATACGCTTAAGACTATTGATTCCATTAGTCGTATCAAAATTCGACTTAAAGATGTTTTAAAGGAAGTTGTTCACAAAGACCAAATCAAAGAATTTATTATTTTAGGGAAGTCAGATTTTGCCTTTATTGTTGAAATGGTTTTAAGAGAATTAGATACACAGAATTATAAGATTTTGCATGTTGAGGAGCCGCCATCCAAACAAAATGGGGCTTTACTTTTAATTTGTCGGGAAGGCTATGACGCGCTTAAAGGAGATCATGTGGTTAATGTGATCCATGAGCTTGCGAAAGATTATCATTTCGCTGAATTTAAAACAGAAGGGGCTGGTAAAGGTGCAAGTTAAAAAGAGATTTGAAGATCTCAAGATTTTATTATTTTTCTTTCGCGAGCACAAGATAAGTGCTGGTTATGTTTTTTTGATGATGGTCCTTTCTAGTGTTTTTGAATCCGTTAATGTGGCGGCCCTTTATCCTGTCATTAATTATGGTCTAAAGATGGATGGCGGCGGGCAAGGGCTCAAATGGCTTGAATTTGTGCTACATTCGTTCCGCTTTAATAATTTGTTTTTAGGATCTTGTTTACTTTTAATAGCGATTACGATGGTGGCTACTTCGTTAAAGATTTATTATCACTACTTGTCTAATAAGCTCATTATGCGGATCATTGCCGAGAATCAGAATAGTATTTTTCAGAAGCTCGCCTCTATGGAATATAAATATTTTGTTAAAAGTCAGCAAGGAAAGCTTATTTATGCCTCAACGGTTGCTCCAATAGGGATTTCTTCTAATATTTTTTCTGCAGTCCGAAGTGCCAACTCTTTTGTCACCATTTTATTTTTGGCAACATTGATGATGTTTTTAACCTGGCAAGGCATGGTCTTTGTTATTGTTCTTGGAATTTTTTATATTTTCTTTGTCAGAAAAATTCTTAATCATTTTGTTCGTCAATTTTCACATTTAAGTGTCGAGGAAGATGAGAAAAAGAATATTATTCTCAATGAATTTATTAGTGGTATTAAGTCGATTAAGGCCTTTCATGTGGAATCTCTTTGGCAGGAGAGATTTTCTCAATCCGTTTTGCGCAGTGCCCAGTTTCGTTTTCAAGTTGTGCTTGGGCATGTTCTTCCTGACAGTTTTCTTAAGTTTATTTTTTTTAGCGGGATCGGTCTTATGGGATTAGCGCTGGGCTTCTCTAATACAGGCAACATGATGAGTTTACTTCCGGCCTTGGGAACCTTTGCCATTGTCGCTAGCCGGATCATTCCCTATATCAACCTTTTTGGTAACGATATTGTTGCGGTCGCCCGTTACATGCCAGATATGAAAATTGTTTATGATCTTTTACACGAACAGATGGCAGAAAATTGGACAGGAACAAAAGCCCTCGGTCATTTCCAGAATAAGATTCAATTTCGAGATGTTTGGTTTAAATATGATGGGGCAGCAAATTTTTTATTTAAGGGACTAAACTTCTCGATTGAAAAGGGAAAAGTCACCGCGGTTGTCGGACCATCAGGCGCTGGAAAATCTACGATTATTAATCTTCTTCTTAGCCTATTTTCAGTCGCAAAAGGAGAGATTTTATTGGATGGAATAAATATTAAAGAGTTTAGTCGTGAGTCTTATTTGCAAAAAGTTGGCTATATTTCGCAAGAGACATTTATTTTTAATGGCACGATTCGCGATAATATTTGTTTTGGACTTAGTTATTCAGATGAAGAGATAATCGCCGCGGCTCAACTCGCCAATGCGCATGAATTTATTTTAGCTGCCGAGAAAGGGTATGACACGATTGTCGGTGATGCCGGGATTAAGCTTTCCGGTGGACAACGCCAGCGTCTCGCGATTGCTCGCGCCATGCTTCGCCGTCCAGAAATTCTCATTTTGGATGAGGCAACGAGCTCTCTAGATAATGTTAGCGAACGACAAGTTCAACAAGCCATTAATAATATTGCTCATCGCACAACCGTTTTTCTTGTGGCTCATCGCCTTTCAACGGTTCAGAACGCTGATAAAATTGTTGTCTTAGAACATGGTCAGATTGCGGAAGAGGGAACGCATGAGCAATTGATAAAGAATCGCCGGGCATATTTTCAACTTTATACAACGACGCAAATAGGGGATGAAATAAAAATATGAAAACAGTGCTTATTACGGGAGCTGGAGGTTTTATTGGTTCTCATCTGACGGAATTATGTGTTGCGCGCGGACTTAAAGTCAGGGCCTTTGTTCGATATAACTCAATGAACAAGCGCGGCTGGTTAGAAGATTCAAAATATAAGGATGATATTGAATTTATATCGGGAGATATTAGGGATTATGATTCTGTTGTTAAAGCGATGAAAGGCTCTGAGGAGGTTTATCATCTGGCTGCTTTAATTGGGATTCCGTATTCCTATGTTTCGCCGCTGGCCTATATTAAAACGAATGTCGAGGGAACTTACAATGTGCTTGAGGCGGCCAAGGAACTTAATTTGAAAAAGATTTTAGTGACATCAACAAGTGAGACTTATGGAACAGCCCAATATGTTCCTATCGATGAAAAACATCCGGCCAATGGTCAATCTCCGTATGCGGCCACTAAGGTGGCGGCTGATCAATTAGCGCAAAGTTATTATTTATCGTTTGGCCTACCGGTTAAGATTATCCGTCCATTTAATACCTTTGGCCCACGCCAATCGGCGCGCGCAATTATTCCCACGATTATCACTCAACTTCTAAACGATAAAAAACAACTGCGTTTAGGCAATACAAATCCTACACGCGATTTTACATTTGTTAAAGATACGGCGAGCGCATTTCTTGAAGTGGCCAAAGCCAAGGGTTTATATGCGGATGTGGTCAATGTTGGGATGAATGAAGAGATCTCGATTAAAGATTTAGCGTACCTTATTGGAAAAATTTTAAAGAAACCTGTCGATATTGCAGAAGACAAGCAGAGAGTTCGGCGTAAGGGCACGGAAGTCGAGAGACTTCGTTGTCAAAACGCCAAGATTAGAAAAATGACAAATTGGAAACCGCGCTACAGCTTGGAAAAAGGTCTTGTTGAGACGATTGCGTTTATGAAAGATCAATTGAGTTTATATAAAGCAGATATTTATAACATTTAATTAATTGTTTGGAGCATGATGAAGAAAAAGAAAATTTTATTATTTGGATCAGGGTATATGGCCAATGAATATCTTAAGGTTCTTAAGGCCTTATCATGTGATGTTTTTATTATTGGACGCAACAGACAGAAAGTGAAAGCTTTGGCTGATTCCTATGGTTTTAAGGGTTGTGGCGGAGGCACCAGTGGGCTCAAGAATGTGGATTGCGGAGATTTTGATTGGGTCATTAATGCTGTTCCGGTGGATAAGTTGTTTGAAGTTACTTCAGCGTGCGTACAACATGGATTATCCAATATTTTGATTGAGAAGCCAGGGGCATTAAATCTCAATGAATTAAATGCATTAAAAAAGAAAGAAAAAAAAGGCATCAATATTAGAGTTGCGTGCAACCGAAGATTCTATGGTTCGGTTCAGGCTCTTCGTGAACGGATTAAAGAAGATGGCGGCATCGTTGGATGCTTTTTTGATTTTACGGATAGAGAAAAAGATATTTTCGAAGCGGCGAAGGGAAGTTCCTTTGTTGATCGGTGGGGCTGGGCTAATTCCATGCATGTGATTGACTTGGCATTTCATTTGATTGGATTGCCGCAGCAGATAAAGACGTTTCGGGATGCTGGCTGGAAATTTCATCCTACAGGAAATGTTTTTACTGGCAGTGGACGCAGTGAAAAAAGTTTGTTTAGTTATTATTCGACATGGTCCGGAGGCGGCCGTTGGGCTGTTGAGATTTCAACACCAGAAGGCCGGTACAAACTTTCTCCGTTAGAAAAGTTGGCTTTTTGTAAGAAAAATCAGTTTAATTGGGAAGAAAAAGAATTTGCGATGGAACATGATACGCAATTTAAGCCCGGGCTTTATAAAATGGTTAACGAAGTCATATTAAATAACCGGCCAAATACGTTACCAACCTTGGATGAACAAATTAGACTTTATAAGGTTACTCAGAAAATTTTTGGTTATGAAAATTAATATCGTCATCATAGGTTTGGGCAATATTGGCAAACGACATTTGCAGGCAGTCAGCCGACTTTCCTATTGTTCTGAAATTCTAGGTTATGTTCTTAACTTGGAAGACAAGAAGGTGATTGCTGAGTTTTGTCAGAAAAATAATATTTCGACAGAAAATTTAAGATTGGTCACAAATTTTGATGATACCCTTAAGGCAATTACAGAACGCACGATTGTGATCGTTTCCACAACCGCCAAAGGTCGGGTCAAAATCATAGAGCAGGTTTTAAAACATCGACCGTTAGCGATTATTGCCGAGAAACCCTTATGCCAAAATCCATCGGAATATGAACATTTGATCAATTTAGTTAAGGAATATAATATTCCAATCTACGGCAATTTTCCTAAACATATGTACCCTGTTTACCAGAAAATAAATCATTTGTTGAAGGCGGGTTCGATTACATCCTTTAATGCCATAACCTGGGGCGGGATGGCGTGCGCTGGTATCCATGCATTGGAACTGATGACTTGGCTTTTAGCTGTCAAAGATTACAAAATATTAAAAGCCGTTTGCCATAAAGAGTTTGCTTCCAAACGAGATGGGTTTATGGACTTTGCCGCTGATTTAGTTTTAGAAGTCAATGGCGGAATTGTCTGTTCATTGTCGGCATCGGAAGATAAAAAGTTAGAAATTTATGACATCGCCTCAGAAGAAAAAAAATATAGTGTTTGTGAATCTTCTGGAAAAATACTTGAGGTTAATAATAACGCAGAGTTCTTGGTTTCTGATCTTGAGATTCTTCATGTTAGTCAAATTACTGACCAGATTGTTGATGATATTGTCAAAGGGGGCAAGGTCAGGCTTCCCGATGTTTATGAGTCCTATACTGCGCATAAGATATTATTTGAGTGCATGAAGTTATGTAATTTGGAGAGGCTTAATATCACATGAAATGTTCAGTTGTTTTTGATGCCCCCAATATTGGTCGAGAAGAGAAAACTTCTTTGGTGCGTATCATAAATACGGGATATGTTTCAACGGCTGGACATTGTGTGGCTGAGTTTGAAGAGAAATTTGCTGGATATTTTGGAATTAAAAAATCCGTTGCTGTCCAAAGTGGCACGGCAGCCATTCATATTGCTCTTTGTGAATTAGGAATTGGTCCAGGCGATGAGGTGATTGTCCCGGTTATGACATTTGTAGCGACGGTTAACCCGATTATCTATAACTATGCCAAACCTGTTTTTGTTGATGTTGATCCGGCCACATGGAACATTGATAGTTGTGCCATTGAAAATCATATAAGCAAAAAAACAAAAGCCATTTTGCCGGTACATCTTTACGGAAATCCTTGCGCGATGGATCGTATTTTATCGATTGCTCGTAAACATAAATTATATGTTATTGAAGATGCGGCGGAGAGTTTGGGGGCAACATATAAAGGACGCTACACCGGAATCTTCGGAGATATTGGATGTTTTAGTTTTAATGGCAATAAAATTATTACCACCGGTAGCGGCGGAATGGTGGTTGGCCAAAACGCAAAACGGTTACAGCACATTAAATTTCTCGTGAATCAAGCCAAAGATCCCAAGAATAGTTTTTTTCACCCAGAGGTTGGTTACAACTATCGGATGACGAACCTTCAGGCCGCTTTAGGATTGGCCCAGATGGATAAGTTGAATGATTTTTTAGCAAAGAAAAGAAACTTTAATAAATTGTACAGAAAATATTTATCAACTATCGATGGCATCGCTTTTCAAGAGAATTTGCCGACAGCAGAAAGTTCCTGGTGGTTAACGGGCATTGTTTTAAATAAAACCAAAGATATTACGCGTATCCAACGAAAATTAATGGAGCAAGGCATTCCAACGCGCCGAAATTTTATGCCGATCACTGACTTTCCAGCCTATAAAAAATATAAAAAAGGCCGGTATCCTCAGGCGCAGTACATTTATAAACATGGTTTATGTTTGCCGGGTTCGACATTAAATTCTTTTAAGAATATTGAACATGTTTGTCAGATATTAAAGAAAGTGGTTTCTAAGAATTAAATGAGACAAAAAGAAATTATTGTTATTGGCGGCGGTGGTCATGCCAAGGTTGTCATTAGCCTTTTGTTGGCGGATGACAATTATAAAGTGTTGGGCTATACCGATAAATCTGATCGTGGTCCAATTTTAGGTGTTAAATTTTTGGGCAATGATGAAATCCTGCCGAAACTTAAAAGTAAATATCCCAGACTTTCAGCCGCCATTGGCGTTGGAAAGGTCACGAAAGAAAATATCCGGATCGAGGTTAGAAAGAAAATATTAAAGAATGGTTTTGAGTTGCCCGTAATTATATCCAAGAAGGCATTGATTCATAAAGACGCTGTTATTGGCGAAGGTACGGTTATTAGTGATGGCGCCATTATCCAAGTGGGGGCAAAAATAGGAGCATGCGCCATTATTAATACGGGAAGTATTGTTGAACACGATTGTGTTATTGGAGACTTTGTTCATGTGGCCAGCGGCGCGACAGTTTCTGGCGGCGTGACAATTGGTAAAAACACAATGGTTGGCGCGGGTTCCACCATTATTCAATATAAGAAAATTGGTCATGATTGTTTGATTGCCGCGGGAGCGGTTGTTGTTGATGATTGTCAATCAAATGGTTTCTATGCCGGCGTTCCGGCAGTTTTGAAAAAATAAATATGCGTAAGAAAGTTTTTATTATTGCGGAAGCGGGCGTCAATCATAACGGAAAACTTCATTTGGCCAAACAATTGGTCAATAAGGCGAAGTTAACAGGTTGTGATGCGATAAAATTTCAGATATTTCAAGCTGATGAAATAACTTCGTCTAAAGCGAATATTGCCGACTATCAGAAGAGAAACACCAAAGGTAAATTTCACAACCAAAAGGATATGCTTAAAGAGTTGGAGTTATCCCTTGATCAATTTAAAGAACTGAAGAATTATTGCCGTGAAAAAGATATTTTGTTTTTGGCAACGCCTTTTGATGATGCCAGCCTCGCTTGGCTTGTTAAACAGAATGCGCCTATTATTAAAGTTGCTTCGGGAGAAATTACCAATCATCCGTTTTTAGAAAAGATAGCGCGTAGTCATAAGGGAATTATTTTATCGACAGGCATGTCGAATTTAAATGAAGTCAAGGAAGCGGTTCAAACAATTTTTAAGGCTGGCAATAAGAAATTATCTTTGCTTCATTGTGTGACGGAATATCCTGCGCCTTATGATCAGATGAATTTACGGGCGATGGCAACGCTTGAAAAGACTTTTAAACTACCCGTTGGCCTTTCTGATCATACACTGGGGTTTCATATGAGTTTGGCGGCGGTGGCGCTAGGTGCAACCATTATTGAAAAGCATATTACCCTTGATAAAAATTTACCAGGACCTGATCATCGGGCCTCGTTAGATCCAACGGAATTTAAGATGATGGTTAATGCGATTCGCGATATTGAAGGAGCGCTTGGTAGTGGGATTAAAAAACCATCCGCTTGTGAAGTAAAATATCGTGATGTGGTCAGAAAAAGTATTGTCTTAACCAGTGGCGTGACGCGCGGCGAAAAGGTCACTGAAAAGGTCATTGGGATCAAGCGTCCAGCCGGCGGCATTGAACCAAAATATTTTAATAGGATTGTTGGAAAGAATTTTAAGAAAAATATGCGCGCAGGAGATATTTTGCAGTGGGGGCATCTATCATAAAAAAAAAAAAGATTTGTGTGGCGACCGGCGCCCGTTCGGATTACGGCCATCTTTATAGTTTTCTTAAGGCGATTGCGGCGGATAAGGATTTAGAGCTTGCCATTATCGCAACGGGAATGCATTTAGCGAAAGATCATGGCCTAACGTATCGAGAGATTATTAAGGATGGATTCAAAATTAAAGCCTTTGTTCCAATTCTTTTATTTTCAAATTCGAAAAAAGGAGTTGTTCAATCGATCGCAGAAGCGTGTAAGGGATTTTCCAAAGCTTTAAGCAATTTAAAACCAGATATGCTGGTCATTCTAGGTGATCGATTTGAAATGCTGGGGGCCGCAATCGCTGCGTACATCTTAAGAATTCCGATTGTTCATATTCATGGTGGAGAAACAACAGAAGGCGTTATTGATGAAGGCATTCGGCACGCGATTACCAAAATGGCGACCGTTCATTTTCCAGCAACGGAAGTTTATCGAAAAAGGATTATTCAAATGGGAGAAGATCCCAGCCGTGTTTTTAACTTTGGGGCACCTGGGTTAGATATTTTAAAAGAAATGGAATTCTTAAGCCGGGAAGAGATTGCTCAAAAAATCAATTTTGATTTAAGTGGCAAGGTCGCCATTGTTACCTTTCATCCCGTTGTAGACGATGGCAAATTATTATTAACCTATGTTGATCATCTGTGTAAGGCGCTTGATTCGTTTAAAATTAAAGTCGTGTTTACACAATCTAATGCGGATGCCCAAGGCAATCTTATTAATCAATATCTAAAGAATTTTGTTAAAAAGGATCCGGGGAAATATAAATTTTATCCAAGCCTGGGATTTAAAATGTACATGAGCTGTTTAAAACATTTTGATGTGGTCGTTGGGAATTCTTCCAGCGGCTTTATTGAAGCGCCTTCCCTTGGGATTCCAGTTGTCAATATTGGCGATCGCCAAAAGGGTCGTGTGCGCTCTCAAAATATTATTGATACAGGCTATGATCTTAATTCGATCAAGCGGGCCATCAGTAAGGCTTTAATTCCAAAGAAGAGAAAATTTATCAATCCTTATCAAAAATATAGAGATGGCAAGACAGGTTATCGCATTAAAGAAAAGATAAAGACATTTCGTTTTGGTGAAAATGTTCTTAAGAAAAGTTTTTATGATGTCGATTTTAAATAAGCTATGAAAAAGAAAGTTAAATATCTATTAATCAAAGGAAACTTTACCGTTAAGCAGGCCATGCGGCAGTTGGCGAAGGCGGGCGAGAAGATCCTGTTTGTCGTTGATGGCAAGGCAAAGCTCGTTGGCTCTTTAACCGATGGCGATATCCGCCGATGGATTTTAGGCGGTGGACATTTATCTTCGGCGGTTGAAAATGCCTGTAATAAGAAACCGGTGTGTGTTCCTCTAGCGTATGATGCCGAAGCGATTAAAAGCATGATGATTAGAAGAAAGATTCAGGTTATTCCTGTCGTTAATGAAGAGAAGGTTATTGAGGATGTCCTTTTATGGAATAATCTCTTTGGACAAGCAAGACAAATAACAAAGAGAAAGATATCAACGCCCGTTGTCATTATGGCGGGAGGACGAGGTACACGTTTGGATCCTTTCACCAGGGTTTTGCCTAAGCCGCTGATTCCGCTCGGTGATAAAACGATTATTGAATCAATCATGGAACGATTTTTTAAGCATGGCGTTTTAGAATTTCATTTATCGATTAACCATAAATCACAAATGATTAAGGCTTATTTTGCTGAGATAAAACTGCCGTATAAGATTCATATGGTTGAAGAAAATAAACCGCTGGGAACCGCTGGTAGTTTAAGATTTTTAAGGAATAAATTTAAAGATTCTTTAATGGTTTCTAATTGCGACATTATTGTGGAGACTGATTATCATGAACTCGAGACGTTTCATAAGTCCAAGGGCTATGATATCACGATCGTCGGATCATTTCGGCATTTTACGATTCCTTATGGGATCTGCGACATTGAAAACGGTGGAGAACTTCTTAATATAAAAGAAAAACCCGAATACGATTTCTTGGTCAATACGGGGATGTATGTTTTAAAGCAAAAGGTGCTAAACCTGATCCCGAAAAATGAGTTTTTTAATATGACGGATTTAATTGAAAAGGTTAAGGCCAAAGGCGGCAAGGTTGGTGTGTTTCCTATTGATGAAAAATCCTGGATTGACGTCGGTCAACTGGAAGAATATCACCGCGTGATTAGTTTGTTGGAGCGTAAGGAATGAAGATTGTTATTTTTGGATTAGGTTCAATTGGTTTAAAACACGCGGGAGTACTAAGTGATAATTTTTCTCATCAGTTATATGCCTTTCGTTCCAATCGAACAGAGATGACGAATAAAGGTAACATTAAGAATATTTCTTCATGGAAAGAAGTAGATCAGATTAGTCCGGATATCGCTTTAATTTCGAACCCGACAGACTTGCATATTGCAACCGCGATCGAATGTGCGCGATGTGGAATGCATCTATTTATTGAAAAGCCGTTAGGAGCCAGCCTTAAAGATTTGGATAAATTATTAGCGGTTGTGAAAAAGAAGAAGCTAGCAACGTATGTGGCTTATCTTTTAAGGTTTCATCCAGTTGTTATGTATGTGAAGAAAATTCTTTCAGCCAAAAAGTTTTTACATATGCGGGTTGTGACAAGTTCTTATTTGCCGTCATGGCGTGCTGGAACGGATTACCGTAGCGGTTATTCAGCTTCTCGCAAAAGAGGCGGCGGCGTTATCTTAGACCTGTCGCATGAACTTGATTATATTTCTTATATTACTGATGGCGTTAAAGATGTGTCAGCTCAATTTGAGAGACGAAGTGATCTAACAATCGATGCGGAAGATTTTGCAGATATCTTGGTCAAAACAAATAAAGGTCCAGCTAATTTACACATAAATTTTTTCAGTCACATCAATAAACGCCAGATCTCGGTTGATTTTAAAGATTCTTCCCTAACAGGTGATCTTTTAGAAAATAAAGTTTGTTGGTATAAAAAGGGTAAATTGCTTAAGACGGTTAAGTTCAAGGACGGTGTTCAAGATTGTCTGCTTAAGGAATGGAAATACTTTTTATCGAATTTAAACAAGCGTCGGATGATGAACAATGTGTTTGAGGCCACGGTGCTATTTAAAAAGATGCATGCGCTAAAGACAGGAAAGACAACTTATGCTTAATATCCTTTTAACGATCGCGGCCCGTGGAGGGTCAAAGGGGGTTAAGAAAAAGAATATCAAACTTTTAGCGGGGCGCCCTTTAATTTCATATACGATTGCCCAGGCGAAAAGATGGGGAAAGGCCAAACATATTGTGGTCACGACCGATTCTTTAGAAATTGCTAAGGCGGCCAAGAAATTTGGCGCTGATGTTCCTTTCTTGCGGCCGAAAAATTTAGCGACTAGCACAGCATCTAAGGTCGATGTCATCAAACATGCGCTCATAGCCTCGGAAAATTATTATAAACAGAAGTTTGATGTTGTCGTGGACTTGGATGTAACGAGTCCGATAAGAACAGTTAAAGATTTAGATAACTGTTTAAAACTTTTTTTAAGAAAAAAACCGAATACTTTATTTAGTGTCGTTACGGCCAAGAAGAATCCTTATTTTAATATGGTTGAAGAAAATAATGGCAAGGTTGTTTTATCTAAGCAATTGCCCGGCCGCATTGTTCGTCGGCAAGATGCACCCAAAGTTTATAGCATGAACGCCTCGATTTATTTTTATGATCGTAAATATTTATTAACGGCAAAAGTTCCATCGCCTATTAATAATCGATGCTGCATGTATGAGATGGATGAGTTGTCCAGCGTTGATATCGATTCTGAACTTGATTTTAAATATATTGACCTATTGGTTAAGGAAAAATTGGTGCGCTTATGAAAAATTATTCCCAAGATTTTAGTTTAGAAAACAAAGTCGCTTTCGTCTGTGGCGGCGCTGGTTTAATTGGTCGGGAAATTGCGATGGCGCTCGCTAATTTTGGCGCTAAGGTCATTGTCCTTGATGTCAATCGTACAAAGGCGATGAGTATCGTTAAAGAAATTCGGCATGCCGGTGGCAGTGCTCATTTTGAATTCTTTGACAGCACTAAACTAACCACATTCGAGAAGAAGCTTGCTCAGTGGTACAAAAAATATTCAGGGATGGATGTTTGGGTCAATGTCACTTATCCACGCACATCCGATTGGGGACTTGCTGTTGAGAAACTAAAACTTGATTCATTTAAGAAAAATGTCGACATGCATTTAGTTTCGTATGTTTGGATGAGCCGTTGTGTGGGCTTGGCGATGAAGAAAAACAAAATCAAAGGATCGATTATCAATTTTGGATCTATTTATGGCGTCCAGGCGAGTGACTTTACCGTTTATGAAGGCACCGATCTAACAATGCCCATGGCCTATGCCGCGATTAAGGCCGGGATTGTTAATTCCTCGCGTTATCTGGCTTCATATTTTGGTAAAGATGGAATCCGTTTTAATACGATTTGTCCCGGTGGCGTTAAAGATAATCAGCCATCGGCGTTTGTGAAAAAATATGAGCACAAGGTTCCGCTTAAACGAATGGCGGTGAAAGAAGAAATTCCTATGAGCGTTGTCTTTTTAGCCTCGAAGGCATCATCTTATATTACCGGTGAAACATTGATGGTAGATGGCGGATGGACAGTCGTTTAAACAGATTATGAAAAATATTAGAATCATTCCACGCTTAGATATTAAAGGTCCCAATTTAGTTAAGGGAATTCATTTGGAGGGTTTGCGCGTTTTAGGAAAGCCCGAGCAGTATGCCAAATATTATTATGAAACAGGGGCGGATGAATTAATTTATATGGATATCGTCGCGAGTTTGTATGGCCGTAACAGCTTGCTTAATATTATTGAAAAAACCGCGAGAGAAATTTTCATTCCATTAACCGTTGGCGGTGGATTACGAACAATTGCTGATATTAACAATGTGTTAAGAGCCGGGGCTGATAAAGTTGCCATTAATACAGCCGCGATCCGTAATCCAGCTTTTATTAAAGAGGCCGCCAATCGTTTTGGATCATCAACGATTCTTATTTCCATTGAGGCGATCAAACAATCCGACGGACTTTATTATGCGTTTACAGATAACGGTAGAGAATATACGGGTAAGGAAGTTGTGGCATGGGCCAAAGAGGCCGCGTCCTTTGGCGCTGGCGAAATTCTTCTCACTTGCGTTGATAACGAAGGTGCTGGATTTGGCTATGATAGTAATTTAGTTCGACAGGTCTCGGAAGCTGTTAACATTCCTGTCATTGCCTGCGGCGGCGCGGGGAAACCAGAAGATTTAGCAAAAGTTATTGGCGAAGGGAAAGCGGATGCGGTTTGTTTATCTTCGATGCTTCATTATGACTACATCGAACATCATAAGGTTGAGGGGGATTTTTCAGCGGAAGGCAATATTGAATTCTTAAAAAGCCGGGAAATTTTTAAGAAGATAAAAAGTACAGATCTTAAAACAATAAAAACATTTTTATTTGATGCGGGCATCTGTTGCCGTCATGAACTGAGTGCAAATTTAATGAGGGCGATTTAAGTGAAACCAAAAGTTGCAATCATCGATTTAAATATGGGAAATTTGTTCAGCATCAAGCAGGCCTGTGCGCATGTTGGGTTAGAAACTTTTATTACGTCGGATGCGCAAGAAATAAAAATGGCTGATGCTGTTATTTTGCCAGGGGTTGGCGCCTTTGGTAATGCGATGGAACATCTCAAAGAAAAAGATTTGATTAAGACGATTCATGAGGTGATTGCGCAAGGCAAACCTTTCTTTGGCATTTGTTTGGGAATGCAGATGCTTATGTCGGAAAGCGAAGAATTTGGTCGACACAAAGGTTTAGATATTATTCCAGGACGAGTTATTCGTTTTCCAAGTCGTGGGGCTAAAGAAAATGTTATCAAAGTTCCTCAGGTCGGCTGGAATCAGGTTTATCTGGCGGATCAATTTAAATTAAATCCTGAAAGAAGTTGTTGGAGTGATTTGGCCAATGGTGAGTATATGTATTTTGTGCATTCTTATTATGTTATTCCCCAGAATTCCAATGTCGTCGCGCTGGAAACAGTTTATGAAGATGTGAAGTATTGTTCAGGATTGGTTAAGAACAATATTTTTGCGACACAATTTCATCCTGAAAAAAGCGCTGACAAGGGAATTAAGATTTATCAGAATTGGGCTAAGTTAGTTGAGAAGTCATTAATAAAAAGTATTCTGCTACGCTAAATGCTTCCGCGTTAAGCTTCGCAGGAATTCCTACGAAGCTCAAACATGAAAATATTTGAGCGAAGTAGAAAGGAGTCGTATGTTATTTCCTAATACAACATTAGATAAGTTTATTGGGCATCCCAACCGTCCCAAAGACATTACCTTTTGTACGAAATGCGTTGTCTCTAATCAGCGTCCACGGATTACTTTTAATAAAGATGGTGTTTGCAGCGCCTGTGGATTTGCCAATGAGAAACATCATGTCATCAATTGGAAAGATCGTGAGGAACAGTTAGTGGCGCTTTTAGATAAATATCGTTCAAAAAATGGGGAATATGATTGTGTCGTTCCAGGAAGCGGGGGTAAAGACAGTAGCTACACCGCCCATCAACTAAAATATAAATATGGAATGCATCCTTTGACAGTTACCTGGGCTCCTTTTCTTTATACTGATATTGGTTGGCAGAATTATATTAATTTTAAAGATGCTGGATTTGAAAATCTATTATGTTTTCCAAACGGCATGATGCACCGCAAATTAGCGCGACTGGCTTTTGAGCTTTTAGGCGATGCGTGGGAACCTTTTGCGTATGGTCAGAAAAGTTATGCCTTTCAGATTGCGGTTAAGTTTAATATTCCTTTAATTTTTTACGGAGAAAGTGGCGAAATTGAATATGGCGGTTCGTCTAAAAATAAAACCAAACCGTATGAAGACGTGGAGGATTGGAAGGATCTTTATTATAAAGGTTCGGGGTTGGATGATTTATTGGCTCACGGACTTAAAGCCGGCCTTTTAACCGAAAAAGAAATTAAACAAACGTCGTTTGAGTTTTATAAACCGCCATCCGTTGAAAGTATTCGAAAACTCGGCATTCAGATGCACTGGTTTTCGTATTATAAAAAATGGGTGCCGCAGGAAAATTATTATTACGCGACAGAACACACGGGATTTAAAGCCAATCCTGGGCGATCGGAAGGAACCTATTCCAAATATGCAAGTTTAGATGATAAGACCGATGGCTTTCATTTTTATTTGGCGTATATTAAATTTGGGATTGCGCGCGCCACCTCAGATGCGGCGCATGAGATACGCGATGGTCATTTAACAAGAGAAGAAGGGGTTGCGTTGGTTCATCGTTATGATGGAGAATTTCCTCAGAAATATTTTAAAGAGTTTCTAGAGTATTTGAATATGACGGAAAAAGAATTCTGGGAAGTGATTGATTTTTACCGTTCTTTGTCTCCCCATGTGTGGCGTAGAAAAGATGGCCAATGGGAATTAGTTAAAAAGGTTTCATAGAGGGCTGAAACCTCTCTAAATTTCGTAGGTTACGGTAGGTTTTCTTATCGAGAAATGAAACGATTTTTAAGAAAAATAACCTATGTTTTATGATGAAAAAATAGTACAATTAGGGTCAATAATTATATATAAAAGTATCAAATCTTATTTTAAGGGGTAGACCTATGCAGAATAGGATCCAAGGTAAAAGAATTGATGGTGTTTTAGGTAATAATGAGCTGCGTGATTATTTGGCTAACAAAGAAGAGACCGCCGCCGTTGAGGTTGTCAAATCCAGTCAAGATCTCTATCAATACCAAAAACCTTTTACACGTCCAATCCAAACATTGCTCATTGCGCCGCCAATTACGATCCCGCGCAATATGCAAAAAAGGTGCATTCCTCCTTTAGGGTTAAGTTATATTGCCGCCTCAATTGAAAAAGCTGGTTTAAATGTCAAGATGCTCGATGCCATGATTGAAGGTTATCATCATGATGAGTTTAATGGCAATCTTATGACCTATGGCCTTTCGATGCAGCAGTTAGAGGATCGACTTCGTCAAATGCCGGTCGCCCCCGATGTTATTGGTACATCGGTATTATTCTCAACGGATTTACATAATCTTTATAACGTTGCTAAGGTGATCAAGAGAGTCTTTCCAGAAAGCATCATGATTGTTGGCGGACTTCATCCAACAATTTATCCCAAAGAAATTTTTGAAATTGATGAGCAGATAAATGGAAAGAATCGCACCGTTGATTTTGTCATCCGCGGCGAAGGAGAAGTACGTTTTGTTGAGTTTATTAAGCTGATGCAAAAAGGCTTGATTGATCGAAAAGGCGATGGATTAGTTGGTTATCTTAATGGCGAGTTTTTCTGTAACCATCAAAAGGGAACAATTGAAAATATCGATTCCTTACCTTTTCCCGCCTATCATTTACTTCCCATGGAAAAATATTTAAGTATCAATATCCCATTTTCACCGGTTCCGCAAGGAAATCGCGTGGCCCAAATTCTAACTTCGCGGGGTTGCCCGATTGGATGCAGTTTTTGTGCGAGTACGAATATGTATAAAAGATATCGTCATCGTTCGGTTGAAAATATTATGCAGGAGATATTTCAGCTTAAAGAAAGATACGATATTGATGAAATTCAATTTGCCGACGATAATTTAACATTAAATCGTGAACATTCGATTCAGTTTTTTAATGAACTAAAAAAAGCTGGCCTAAAATGGTGTACGCCCAACGGGACCATGATCAATACGTTGACGCCGGATCTTTTGGATTTAATGGCTCAATCGGGTTTGTATCAGATTACGTTGTCTGTTGATAGCGCTAATGCCAAGACCCTTAAAAACCTTCATCATAAACCGGTTAATTTAAACAGTATTCCGGGGCTTATTGCCAAAGCGAAAGAATATGGCATCTTTACGCATGGAACGCTTGTTGTCGGAATGCCAGGGGAAACAATTGATGATGTGAAAGAAGGTTTTGATTATGTCAAAAGCAACTTGGGTTTTACCAGTATTTCAACATTTATCGCGGCCGCTATTCCCGGATCAGAGCTTTATCATCAATCATTAGACAAAGGATTAATTACTCGAGAAGAGGCGCGGATGATTGATACGACAAAAAATAAAATTCATTTGTCGGAGATGAATCCAGAAGTTTTAGAAACCATG
Source organism: Candidatus Omnitrophota bacterium (assembly GCA_023247445.1). GTDB lineage: Bacteria > Omnitrophota > Gorgyraeia > Zapsychrales > Zapsychraceae > JAHFGL01. The sequence continues at coordinate 125,153 of JAHFGL010000004.1, forward strand.
GTCATGGATTTTCAGGCAGAGTTTACGGAGATTGCTAAGAACCGTGATCCCGAAGAATATTATCGTAAATATAAAAAATTAATTGAATCAGGTCGATTAAAGGGCGCCTATGGGGGACGTTTAACATGAGTTTGTCCATGGTCAGAGCGCAAAATTTAAAATTCGCTGAGAGTTTTGATGTTGTAAAAAAACATTTTATGCGGGAAGGATTTTATTCGACCGCCATAACGGAATGCGTATATGATCTTATTACATATTATTTTGCGCCAATTATCCTTAAATTAAAATTGAGCTTAAATGACATTTCTCTTATAAGAATTGCTTTAGTTATTTCTTGTGTGTTATTTACAATTTTTGGTGGGCTTGAGGGTTGGCGGATAGGTTTTCTACTTTTCTTTATCGCTAATATTCTAGATTATGTCGATGGGCGGGTTGCTCGGGCAACCAGTAAAGGGACTTATTTTGGTCACTTTATTGATGGATTAATTGATATCGCTTCTGAAACCATGATTCGCTTTGCGTTAGCTTGGGGAATCTATCATCAGTTTGGGTTTACCCCGTTATTTTGGTTAGGAATTCTAAGTATGATGTTAACATCATTTCATATTTTTCTTTATGACCGTTATTCAGCTTTTGCCCGATGGATAAGCTCGACAAATAATATGAATATTTCCCCTGTTCTGCAGAGAAAAGGCCTTTTAAAACCTCAAAATGTAATGTGGGATTTAGAATGGTTATCTTTGTTTTTTTCTTTGGCTTTTTTTGTGCAAGCAATTTGGATCTATTTTATTTTAAGTCTGATTCACCAGGTGTTTTTTATTACCTATATTATAAACGGAGCCCATGACAACATGAGAGTTCCTAATGAGGCCCATTAAAATTGTGAGAAGAAAATATGATAAAGACAAAAAAACTTCGTAAATTATTTAACGACAAAGAAGTCATTTATGTGATGGGTGCGCATAATGGATTAAGCGCCAAACTAGTCGAGCAAAGTGGTTATGATGCTGTTTGGGCCAGCGGGCTTGAGATATCAGCTTCTTACGCGGTTCCCGATGCCAATATTTTAACGATGACTCAGTACTTAGAAAAGTCATCAGAGATGAATGAAGCGGGATCTCTACCTATTGTCAGCGACTGTGATACGGGTTATGGAAATTCGAATAATGTTATTTATCTTGTTAAGAAATATGAATCCGCCGGAATTGCTGCTATTTGTTTGGAAGATAAACTTTTTCCTAAGGTGAATAGTTTTATTGGTGGTCGGCAAGAGTTGGCCCCCATTGCAGAATTTGTCGGAAAGATCATGGCGGCAAAAAATACTCAACGTGATGAAAATTTTATGGTGATTGCTCGTGTTGAAGCTTTGATTGCGGGTTGGGGGGAACGCGAAGCTTTATTAAGAGCGGAAAAGTATGTTGAAGCAGGCGCCGATGCGATTTTAATTCATTCGAAGAGAACGGATCCTGATGAGATTATCAGCTTTGCCAAGAAATGGGACAAACGTGCTCCTTTGGTTGTGGTTCCGACCACTTATCCCTCTTTAATGCAGAATTTTTCTGACACAGATTTATCTGGTTTAGGAATCAAAATGGTCATTTTTGCCAATCAAGGCATTCGTGCTTCAATTAAAGCGATGGGAAAAATTATGTCAGATATGCGACAGTCTCGAGGGGCTGTTTCCGTTGAGAAAGAAGTCGCTACATTAAAAGAGGTTTTTGAATTGCAGGGAATGATCCAAATGAAAGATAGTGAAAAGAAATTCCTTAAATCTGAAAATAGTGATTTCAACGTGATTATTCTTGCGGCCGGAGCCCCTCAGCATGGAGATGATCTTGAGCCTTTGCTACGTGATCGTCCTGTCGCGCTTCTCGATATTAATGGCCAGTCGCTTATTAAACGTAACCTTGAAACATTATCGCGATTTAGCGTCAATGAAGTTTGTGTTGTGACTGGTTATTGTAGTGAACAGTTTAATTTACCGGACGCAACTTTAATCCACAACCCAGATTACGAAGGTAAGAATGTTTTACATTCTATCGTCGCGGCTGAAGAGAAATTAAAAGGCAAGACACTACTGGCTTATGCGGATATTCTTTTTGATCGGGGCATTATTGAAAAGCTTTTAAAGTGCGATGAAGACATTGTTTTGGTTGGTGATGCTACATTTAAGAAAGTGAATATGAATAACCGCCGAAAAGACTTTCTTGTGACCGATGAGATGCCCAAGATCACGTATCGCTCGATTGATCTTAATAAATTAAAATGTATCCGAAAAATTGGTGGTGATACTCTTCCTGAAGAAGCGCATTATGAATTTGTGGGATTGGCGCTTCTTAGTGATCGTGGGTCAAAGATATTTAAAGAAATGTATCACACCATGGCTAAAGAAAATAAGATGGAGATTCTTAACGACAAAATTACAATTAACGATGTCTTTCAGGAAATTATTAATCGAAATATCCCCATATCAATGTTAGAGGTTAATTCGGGCTGGATTGAGATTCAGACATTTGAAAATTATAAAACAGCTTGTTATTTGCTTTCTCCACAGACAGAAGGAACCAGATGATAAAAACTGTGATAACGGCTGTTATTCTAGCAGCGGGATTAGGGAGACGATTAAAAGAACTTGGGCACAATGCCCCGAAAGGATTTTTGAAGTTTGGGGAAAAGCCAATTATTGAAGAGTCCATTGAAAAGCTTCTTGAGTCAGGAATAACCCAGATTATTTTGGTCACAGGATTTTTAAGCGAGTTTTATGAAGATTTTGCTTCTAAGTATCCAGAAGTAAAAATTGTAAAAAATGAGCGATATGCGACTTCGGGAAGTATGTATTCCTTATTTTGTGCCCGCGCATTGATTAATAAAGATTTCTTGTTAGTTGAATCCGATCTTATTTACGAGCGATTAGCCTTAGAAACACTTTTGCAGTCTGTGAAAGAGAATTGTCTTTTGGTTTGTGGAGAAACAGAATTTGGTGATGAGGTTCATGTTGAGGTATTAAACGGCTGCGTCTCTAAGATTTCAAAAAAGAGAGAAGAGGTTAAGAACGTTTATGGAGAATTTATTGGGATTTCGAAAATTTCTTTTCCCATGTATCAAGTGATGCTAAGAGAATGCGAAAAATTATTTCAGAAGGATCTAAACATCGAATACGATACCGGATGTATTTCTGCTTTAGCCAATCAAGTTAAAGTTGGCGCCGAGAAAGTTGAAGATCTTCTCTGGTCAGAGATTGATAACAAAGAACAATGGCAACGGGTTCAAAAAATTATTTATCCCGCCATCCAAAGCAAAGATGGTCAGGCTCAGGTTGATTTAAGGAAAAAATGCTAAACACAAAATTATTTGGTCAAGAATTAAAAACGTATGGATTTAACTTCTTTTCCGGCGTTCCATGTTCTTTTTTAAAAGACCTTATTAATTATGCGATTAATGATTTGCGTTATGTCGCGGCCGCTAACGAAGGCGATGCCGTTGCCATTGCGGCAGGCGCTTATCTTGGCGGCATTAAATCCGCGGTCCTCATGCAAAATTCTGGATTAACGAATGCGACCTCACCATTAACATCATTGGTTTATACTTTTAAGATTCCGATTTTGGGGTTTGTTAGTCTTCGGGGAGAAACAGGAATTACTGATGAACCGCAGCACGAACTTATGGGAACGATAACAACCAAGTTTTTAGATACAATGCAAATTCCATGGGCATTTCTTTCTGACCAAATCGAAGAAGCGCGAGAGCAATTAAAGCAGGCCAACGCTTTTATTGAAGAGAATAAGCCATTTTTCTTTGTTGTGCGCAAGGGAACCTTTGAGCAAGAATCTCTTAAAGCCCGGACGATCCCTTCTGTTAAAAATAATCGAAAGGTTTTAGAATCAAAATCTAGTCATCTTGTTAGCCGTAACGACGCTTTAACTGAGATTCATAAAATTAAGGATGACGACACTGTTTTTTTGGCAACGACGGGAGTAACGGGAAGAGAGCTTTATGAGATTGATGATGCGGAAAATAATCTTTACATGGTTGGATCCATGGGATGTGTCAGTTCATTAGGATTAGGCCTGGCGCTGGCTACGCCGCAAAAAAAAGTTGTGGTCATTGATGGCGATGGATCTTTACTCATGCGGATGGGAGCACTCGCGACTAACGCAGCGTATGGGCCAAAAAATTTATTGCATATTACTTTGGATAACGGGATTCATGATTCAACGGGCGGACAAGACACCGCTTCTCTAAATCTGAGTTTTGTCGAAATTACGGCCGCCTGTGGTTATGATCAAGCCTTATATGCTCACGATCTTGATGAATTAAAAAAATATATCAATCAATGGAAAAGTAATCCGGCATTAACTTTTATTCATTTAAAGATTAAGAAAGGGACAAGAGAAGATTTGTCTCGTCCTAAAATTAAACCTTTTGAAGTTAAGAATCGGTTAATGAAATTTTTAATCAAGAAGAGTAACGTTTTGCATTCACAACATGCAAAATGAAAGGAGATTTTATGGAGCAAGCTCCTGAAGTATCTTCAAAAATTCGCAATCCTGTTTTAGAAAAAAATATTCCCGAAGATAGTGGACTGCGTGAATATTTGGCTGGTAAGGAAGAGACGGGTTTTGTTAAAGCCTCTATCAGAACGACAAATCTTATCCGCACTCATGAAGGTAGCGATAACTGGCCACGAACACTTTTACTTATGCCTCCGATTACTTTGTCGGAAGGAACGGTTAAACGAGTTATTCCGCCGTTAGGCTTAGCTTATATTGGGGGATACTTAGAGTCACAAAATATTCCCTTTGATATTCTTGACTGCGTGGTTGAGGCCTTGCACGAAGAACGTTTGATTAGTGATAAAACATGGCAATATGGGATGTCGTATGATCAAATTCGGAAATATATCGAAAATTATAAACCGGATATTTTGGGCCTTTCCATCATGTATTCGTCAGATCTACATGCCCTTTATGAGGTGGCTCAAATTGCCAAGGAAATTAATCCTAAGATAATAACGATTGGGGGAGGGATTCATCTTTCAATTTACCCCAAAGAAGTTTTAAATGAAAGTTTGATTGATGGAAAGCCAACCCTGGATTATCTTATCCGTGGGGAAGGTGAAATCCGTCTCGCCGAGTTTATTAAAAATTATAAACAAGGACTGATAGATATTAATGCGGATGGTTTATGTGGTTGGAATAATGGCAAAATTTTTCTAAATCCTCAAGTTGAAACAATCAAAAATTTAGACGACATGCCTTTCCCCGCTTATCATCGATTGCCGATGGAAAAATATTTTGAGTGGAATGTTCCGTTTTCTCCATATCCTCGAGGGAAAAGAGTTATGCAACTTTATACCTCCCGCGGATGTCCGGTTGGCTGTACGTTTTGCGCCAGTACCAATTTCAATAAAGCTTATCGTGGGCGTTCTCCAGAAAATATCATCAAGGAAATTAAATATTATCAGGAAGTCTACAATATTGATGAAATTCAATTTGCTGATGATAATTTAACTTTTGATCGAACGCGGTCCATGGAGTTCTTTGAACTCTTGAAAGATTGTAACCTCCCTTGGTGTACACCCAATGGAACGATGGTCAATACGTTGACAGAAGAAGTGCTGGAGAAAATGATTGCTTCAGGTCTTTATCAAGTCACCCTTTCTTTAGACAGTGGTAGTGTTAAGACCTTAAAGCAGTTTCATCGAAAGCCTGTAAACCTACAAAAGGTCCCGGGGTTAATTGCTTATTTAAAACCTAGGGGTATTTTAAGTCATGGGACAATTGTTGTTGGGATGCCAGGAGAAACGATTGCGGACATTGAAGAAGGTTTTGATTATACCCGTAATTTAGCCTTAGACAGCGTCGCTGTTTTTATTGCTCAGGCCTTGCCAGGTTCTGAGCTTTATGAAAAGGCTATCGCGAGTGGCACCATTGATCGTTTTAAGGCCCGCATCATTGATACGCAGCAAAATTTAATTAATCTTTCTGATGTTCCCCGGGAATATCTTGAAAGACGTGTGAGGGAATTTGTCGCTGAATTTAATCAGGTTGTTCGTAAAAACGATCCTGAAACTTTTGATAAGAAATACGCAAAGCATAAGGACCGTCTAAGACAAATTTGTATTGGAATGGCTCATCATAATGTAGACGGCATACTTAAAGCCTATGAGTCATCGCCGGTAGAAACAGTTTAAAAAAGAAAATAAACAATATAGTTAAAAAGGGGGATTGAAGTATGCTCAAAACAAATTATTTTACCAAGTCGGAGTTAGAAGCGTATGACAGGGATGGATTTATCCTTGTTAAAAACTTTTTTGATGCCGAGAAATTAAAACACGTTATTAAGATGGTGGATGAATTAATCGCGATGCCTGATAGGGTTGGATTCATTTGGAAGTTTTACGAAGATTTATCATCAAATGGAGCAGGTAAAATTCTAGATCGTATTGAGAATTATACTTTTTTGGTTGATGGATGGAAGGGGCTTATCGCTGAAGGAGAATTGCGAGATCGTTCTTCGGAGCTTTTTGGTGAAGACGCAATTCTATTTAAGGATAAAATTAATTTTAAATATCCTGGTGGACGAGGATTTAAACCTCATCAAGATATGCATGGTGATTGGCAGATTTATGCCGAGAAATTTTTGACAGCATCAATTGCCTTAGATCGATGCACTATTGAAAATGGATGTCTTTATGTTTCCGCAGGTGATCATAAAAGAGGCCTTTTTGGAAAAATGTGGGAACCAATTCCTGATGAGTTATTAAAGAAAGAAAATATTAAGTGGATTCCATTAGAAATGGAAGCGGGAGATGTGGCCTTTTTTGATGCTTATACGCCTCATTATTCAGAGCGTAATTTAAGTAAAATCCGTCGAGCCATGATCCATTTAACTTATAATAATAAAACCGCTGGCGATTTTTATCAAAAGCATCTTGATGATAAAAGAGTGAACTATCCTCCGGATATCGAGCGAAAAGAAGGTAAAAGCTATGTTTATCGTGTCTAAAACATAACTTTTAATATGAAAGTAAGAAGAAACATACTTCTTAATCCCGGTCCAGCGACAACGAGTGATAGTGTTAAGAAGGCCCTCATCGTTGCGGATATTTGCCCGCGGGAAAAAGAATTCGTCAAGGTTGTTGATGGTGTCCGTCTAGATTTAGTCAAGATAGTTAAAGGCGATGGGCAGTATGCCTGTATTCTCTTGGCTGGATCTGGAACGGCCGCCATGGATGCCTGCATTAATTCAGTTGCCCCACCCAAAAGTAGGATTGCGATTATCAACAATGGTGCCTATGGTAAGCGCTTAATTGACATTGCAAAGTCTTATTCTCTAGATTATGTCGAAATACAATCAGCTTGGGAAAAGCCGCTCGATCCAAGTGTCGTTGAAGCAGTGCTTAAAAATGATCCATCAATACGTTGTTTAGCGATGGTCCATCATGAGACAACAACCGGCCTGTTGAATCCATTAAAAGAGGTGGGAGCGATTGCGAAAAATTATAATTGCACATTTATTGTCGATGCCATTTCTAGTTTTGCGGGTATTCCAATTGACATAAAAAAATGTCATGTCGATTTTTTGATATCGACCGCTAATAAGTGCATTCAGGGAATGCCTGGACTGGCTTTTATTATCTGCCACCAACCGGAATTAGCAAAGATTAGAAATTATCCTCGCCGTTCTTTTTATTTAAGTTTGTTTGATGAATATAGTTATTATCAAAAAACAGGAGAGACGCGCTTTACCCCTCCGGTACAGGTGGTATATGCCCTGCGGCAGGCGATTAAGGAATATTCAAAGGAAGGCGCCACGGGGCGTTATAAGCGTTATACGGCCAATTGGAAGGTCTTGCGCGATGGATTAGAGAGGATGGGATTTAAGTTTTTATTAAGGAAAGAAGATGAGTCACATATTTTAATGACCATGATGGAGCCGAATCATCCCAAATATAATTTTGATAAAATGCATGATCTTTTGTACAAGAAAGGTTTTACGATTTATCCCGGGAAGATTGGCCAGCTCAAAACATTTCGATTAGCGAATATGGGGGACATTAACCCAGCAGATATTAAACGTTTTTTACAAGAGTTAAAGAATGTATTAAAGAAAATGGAAGTTTATTTAAAGAATGACTAAGGATCAAAATAAAAATGAGTCTCCCTATGTGTGCTGGGTTGATCACGTAAGTTTTTTAGCTCTGGCCAGAATCCTTTTCTTAAGGCTACAGTATCCTTTCACAGCCATCCGTTACATCACGATCAGTCTCCAGGTTAAGAAAATCGTCGAGCGTTTCTTAAAATCACTCAAATTTGAAAATGTGTATTTATTCGCGAATAATGTATCTCCTCACGAAGAGATGGCGATTACCAATAAGACATATGACGATACGGTTTCTTTCATCGATCAAGTCATCAAACCTTCAGAATCTGTTACGCCAATGCTTAGTTTTATTGACGAGCGTTACAACAAAGAAACAATTGATTTCTTTATGAAGCAAGAAATTGCCTTTGAGATCGATGTCCCTTTAAGGCTTTTTAACTGTATTATTTTTCAAAGTCAAAAGACCAGAGGAACAGCAGCATCTAAAAATATCGTTCTTATCAAAGATAATTATTGGATAGATTATTTTAGGTCTTTTTATGCTTCACATGTTATCCAGGTGAGTGCGTATCCAAATATTAAAGAATTTATCAACAAAATTTATGTTTTCTTTAAATTAATCGTTGAGATTTTTTTAAATGGAATTCTTTTAGTGTTGGGTAAGAAAATAAATGATCAGGAGTTTAATGCCTCGGCTAAAATTGCTGTCTTACATGCGCAAGGAGTAAATCTAGAGAAAAAGACTGATTATTTCTGGTTTCCCGGTTCTGGCATAAATTCAGAGCAGATTCTTCTGTACTTTAAATATCCTACCAGACCACCCAGTCCAGAGGTTTTAGAGTTTGTGAATCGTAATAAAATTCCTTGGATTAACCTTTTGCCATGGAAAATTGGACATAAGAAATTATTGGGCGCAACGGCAGAATTCAATCGTTTCCCTGACAAGGGGTATCTTAAATTATTAATGCAGACACTCAAAACAAGCATCCGGATATTGTTTTTTTGTTTAATCAATCGCCGACGAAAACTGTTTGGTTTTTGGAAATTTTTAACAGCGCTGTTGGCCACGATCAATTTTTTTGAAGCTTTTTTTAAGACTTACAATATCAAAGTCCATTTTGCCATGCATGATGGAGGGCGTGATATGGTGGCGGCCAATATTGCCATTGAGGTCGTTGGTGGAATTGATTTGTGCACGCACTGGTCTAGTTATGACACTACGATGTTAACGATGGGCAAAAGTCACGATGTTTGTTTTACCTGGGGCCCTTTTTTTACTAAGCATTTTTTTAGTAAGCCCTACTATTCATTTAAAAATTTTGTTTATAGTGGCTATCTTTTTGATCGATCATTTGAATCATGTCAGAAAAAATCTAAGAAATATCGGCAACAACTTTTAAATGAAGGGGCAGAGTTTATTATTTGTCTATTTGACCAAAATAATCCCATCGAACGGCCTTTATGGAATCAGGAAGTTGAGAAATTATATCGTCGTCTCCTTGAGCTTGTCATTAAAGATAAAAAGTTGGGTCTTATTATCAAACCTAAAAAAATAAATCCAAAGGTCAAGCTATCGGCGATTGCTTCATTACTTCAAGAAGCTGAAACGACCAAACGGTGTTTTGTTTTGATGGGAGATACTTTCCCTAATGAGGCCTCGCAAGCTTCTGATTTAGCTATCGGAGTATCGGTTGCCAGTACACCAACCGTCGAGGCTGCTTTGGCTGGGGCGAAGTGCATTACCTTTGATTTGGAAAGTCATTACGAGCATCCGTTTTATAAAGAGGGTCATCATAAGATTGTTTTTGATGATTTGGATGAAATGTTTGAAACCATCGCCCGTTTTCGTTTAGAGCCATTATCTAGAAAAGGATTTGGCGATTATTCTTTTATTCTGCCTGAGATTGATCCTTTCCGTGATCATAAAGCCTCAGAACGTATTGGGATTTATATCCGTGTTTTGCTGGAAGAGTTTGTTAAAGGGCATAATAAAGCAAGGGTTATCAACGTTGCCAACGAGTTTTATCGCCGTCAATATGGTCAAGATAAAGTGCTTGAGAGAAGCTTAAGCAGTGATGCAACGAGTGTTGAAAACATGGTGGATTCAATTGTGTTGTCCAAAAGAGGAATTTAATCGTGCAAGTCAAAGATGATGCGGCATTATTAAAGATGATGATGGAGGATTTGAAAAAAGCGCCGGAGCTTTATCGACCAACCAATTATTGGCAATGTTATGAAGAAAAATTTGCTGCTGAATTATTTAAGGTTGGGTTACATGATTTTCGTCGTCGAAATAATTCCGTTCTTTCGAGCTTCGCTGGAACAGATTTAGCCGAGAAATATGCAATTGATCTTTTGGCGAGCCGGTTATTTAACAATCGCTATACACGTCTGATTCCGTTTTGGCATAAATTTCTTTCTTTTTGGAATTCTATACTTAACAAGCTTCTGCCCATTACAACACCATATAACATAACAACCGAGGATATTCAGCACTTGGCGTATTCGGTTGCCCGTTTAAAGGCTGAGAAGACAAACGCAAAACCTATTGATCAATTTGACACCTCATTAGCGGGTAATCCCGAAGATGTTTTTGTTATTAATGACAAGGCGTATACAACGCATCACTTTGATTACTATCTTAATTACGTCTACTGCACCAAATTTCTTGATTTTAGCAAAGTTAAATTGTTTGTAGAGTTAGGCAGCGGCGCTGGACGGCAGATTGAGGTTTTAAAGAAACTATATCCGCAGATGACATTTTGTCTTTATGACATTCCACCACAGATTTATGTTTGTGAACAATATTTGAGTTCGGTTTTTCCTGGGCAGGTGGTTTCTTATCGTCAGACACGAGGGATGAAAACAGTCCCATCGGGTGACGGAAAGATTTATATCTTTGGCAGCTGGGATTTTGAAATGGTTAAGAATATGCCGGTTGATCTATTCTGGAATTGTGCCAGCTTTCAAGAAATGGAACCGGAGATTGTGGCAAATTATCTTTCCTTCGTGAATAAAAGCGCGGCCAATGTGTTTTTATTAGAGGCCACCCGTGGCCAACATGTGGCCAAGCAAAAAGGTGAGCCAGGGGTTCTGCGTAAGACAACATTTGATGATTACAAACAAGGGCTTAAGGATTTTAAGTTAGTTGATTTGTCGCCTGTTGTTTCAATCCCAAAGATGCATTCAGAAAACGATCACAGCATATCTTTCTGGAAAAAAAGTTAATATGAAGATTGTCCTTTTAGAATTTATTGATGAAGCCAAGGCCTTGATGGACAGCTATGGGAGAGATTTCTTTACCCAAAAAGATATCAAAGTCATTTGTCTTCATCCGAAGGTGCATGCGTATTTTAAAAAAGAAGGGATTGAGGCGCTTGATACAATTCCATTTTTAAGTAATGAAGCTCAGCATCGGATTATTCGTAAGAGTGAAGATCTTACGTTGAAATTAATGGCTGAACTAAATTTGGTCGATGGATTTAATATCCGCCAAGGATATCGAGAGGTTTGCATCCATCACCTGCGTTTATATCTGAATCATTTTCTTTGGATATTAGAAGTTCTAAACGGCGTTCGCGAAAAATATAAGATTGAACAAGTGTATGCGTGTGTGCCAAGTAACCGTCAATCGATGTATTTACGAAAAGGATATATTCAGAAAACAGAACGGTTTTTAGGGTTACTCGCCAAAGATTTTTGTGACAAGCATCAGATTCAATTTGTTCCTACCACGATTTCGTTGAACGATTCAGATTTAATCGAAAAAGCTAAGGTGTCTTTTGTTCGGTTTTTATCAACAATTATTGCCCGTCTTGATTATTTGATGGTTCGATGTTCTTCTCATACTCATAGCCATACTATTGTCGTTCCAGGACTATCTTATCGGATGGATCTTTTGGTTAAGGAAATTAAGAAAGATCAAAAGAACGTCAAGTGCTATATGATTTGGGAAGGCCAATCAACGGTCAAACAAGAGATGTATAAGGCGTATCTTACACTGACCAATTTTCAAAAAAGACTTAAGAAAGAAAATATTTTAGAAACAGTCATTCATCTTGATCTTATCAAAGGGATGTTTGCTAAAAATGTTCAACAGCAGAAAGTCTTTAATGAGCAATTTGATCATTTGTTGCAGGCGATTTCTTCGCAGCTTAAAAACGATTGTTCTTATGAGGGTGTTTCGTTACTTGAATATTTGACGGAGAAAATTAATTTAGGATTAAGGACAGAAATCTTAGATTTGCAGCATGCCACCATTGTTTTATCGGAGATTTTTAAAGTTATTAAGCCGCAGCTTTTAATGTCGATGTACAGCTCGAGTATTTATTACATGATGGGAGAGCTCGCTAACCTTGAAGGTTTCGCTGCGCTTAATATTAGTCACGGCACGCATGTGCCGCCGAACAATCCATTTGAGGAAATTGAAAATTATCGACTAGCAACAAGCGTCATTTCCAATACTTATAAGTATGTCGCTGTCCAAACGCCATGGACAAATAAATTTCTTGATTATTATAAAGACAAACGTCCGAGAGTTCTGACGGGGCCACTGTTGTATTCTATTGTTACCAAAAATCATCGAGAGGCGCTGCGCAAAGAAATTTTAGGCGATAACGCCACCGCAAAGATTATCGTTCATGCCGCAACCCAAAAAGGCCGACACGGCATGCGGTTTCATATTACAGAAAGCTTAGATGAGTATGTGGCGACATTAGCCGAAATCGTTAGGGCTGTTAACCAGTTGGACAATGTTTATTTCGTCATTCGTCCGCATCCGATTTGTGATTTGACAGAAGAAGAGTTTCGTACGCTTTTGCCAGAGTGTCCGCGAATGTTTGTGGTCAGTAAGGGGCCTTTTTCAAAGATTCTTTCCGCGGCCGATATGGTGATTAGTTATTTCTCAACTTGCATTGAGGAGGCGGTTCAAAACAATATCCCGGTCATCTTATTTGATCAGTGGCGTAGGTATAATCACTTTAATATTT
>JAHFGL010000033.1:0-16096 GCA_023247445.1 Candidatus Omnitrophota bacterium
TTCCTCAATTTCCCGAGCTAATTTCATGTGCAGCAATAGATCATTGCGATACTCCAGACTGCGTTCAAATGTATTTCCTCCAAGGGTATTCTCTAAATTTTTATTAAAAAAAAGTCCATAAGAATTGACCAACAGAAGCACAATAGCCATGACAATGGCCATGTTAACCACGCGATGATTTCTAATCAGTAGAAGCGCCAAGAAAATAATACAAAAGATAAAGAATGGCATAAGAAGCAGCTGATAACGATACAGAGAAATTGAAAAATTAATATAGAACAGAAACCAAAGAATCATCATAAAGAGCAAATTAATTGAAGAAAAATTGCTATTTAAGAAGGCCTTCAAATCTAATTTGTGTTTGCGTCGACATAATAGCCAAACGCCAAGACCAAGAATTACAATCATAAGAAAAACAAAAATCCAAAAGACAATTTTTGTTTTAAGAATTGGCAAGCCAATAAAAAGTTCAACCGCATTGTTTTCAATTTGCTTGCCCCCCACCAAACGGCTGCGGATAACGAAACTAATCGCGGCAAAGATAAAAACTCCAACGCCCCAGAATATATTTGCAAAACTTCCCTTTTGACGCCGATCGATAATAAATAATAAGATTGAACTCATCAAAACTAAAGCGCAGGTTATTCCACCGGGCGCCTTCATCAGAAGCGACAAGACGGCCATGATACTTGCTTGAGGAATTTTTCGCTCAACCAAATAATAAACAGCAAAAACAGCAAAAAACAGGCATGACATTTCCATATTGATCGCTTCCGCCATGCTTTGAAATAATGGCAAACTTAAAATAAGGATTGAAACCAAATGCGCTGAATATTCATTAAATATTTTACGCAAAATTTGTCGATAGATGGCAACAGCAAAAGCCGCCATGGCGAATGTGATCAAATGAATAATCACAAGAAATGCTTCTGGTGAGGGAGTTATTCGCATCAAAAAAGCCAAAAAGCTAGGGTAAATTGACGTGGGATAAATTTGCGGACCACCGTAGGAAAAGGACGCCTGCTTAAGATAACTTGCGTAATCAAAATTGTGGCGCAACAGCCAAATGCTATCGGAAAAGGCACCCATCAAGGTGTCAGCATAGGGAGGATAAAGTAAGACTTCTGGACGCGTGATGACCAAATACACAAAAATCGCTAAACCATAAACAAACATCGATCGATGAACCAAGAATCGAAGACTGAAAACTAAAAACAATAAACCAGAAAGAACGACTTCAAGTGGTCCCCACAGCTGATCAATTAAAAACCCTTGGTAATAGTCCAGGGTCTGCGTGTCAGCGATATTCTTAAAAAGATGACGAAATCCTTCTTGATGATAAAAATAATGGGAAATGGCTGGGCTTTGATAATGGATAAAATAATAAAGAAAGCTTAGAAAACTAAATAGAAACCAGAACTGTTTTTGATTTCTTTGTTTAAACATGGCGGTATTTATCATAAAAATACGGAAAGAATTGCGAAAAAATTTAACTTCTATATGATAAATGACATGAAGCAAAAAGTCATGGAAATATTGTTAATCCTTTTTGTTCTCGTGTGTTCTTATCAACCCTCGGTGCTAGCCAAGCCAACTACCGATCGCCACAAGCTTACTTACGAATACCTCGATCAATTCTCAGGAACAGAATTTAAGATTGATTATCCTCAGATTTATCAAGCCCTAACCAATGTTTTTATGGAATTACCCGATGACGTTTTTCATGCACTGACCGATCCCAAACGTCCTGTCATCTTTGTCTCTAATATTACAACCGGAATTGCTCGTTACGCGCACGCCACTGAATTTATCAAAACCAAAAAATCGACCTTCGCTCAAGGATTTTACTTAATCACCTTAGCTGATGAGCTCAATAATACCGATGATGTCGAAGCCATTGAAGGCATCATCTTTCATGAACTTGCCCATCGCTATTTGGAGCATTTACGCCGCAGTCAATTCTCGTGTGAAATGGAAAAGGAAGCTAATGGTCTTGTTAAAAAATGGGGGTTTGAGAAGAAATTTTTAAAAGCTAAAGAAAAATTCGGCAGCAAAAAAATCGGTGATAGTCCCTGTCAAGATTTAAGCATTAATAACAATCCAAAGTAAGCTCATAAGAAGATCATTGATCCGTTTCTTTTTCATCTGCTGGCAACTCTGGGATCAACTTTCCGCTGGTGTCATATTCCTTACTTGAAATAAGCTTGTCTAACTCATAGACACTTTCTTTCCTTAGAACACCATTAAGATAATATTCAGTGACAATGCTTGTTATACCGTCATCTTTTTGCTCAACAATCTTTTGGATTTCTCCACTAGGATAAAACTCCTTACTTATCTTTGCCAAAAGATCTCCCTTAAAGTTCGCTTCTACAAGAAGCGCCCCCGTTTCGCTAAAAGATTTGCTAACACCGTTAAGTTGATTATATTGGTAATTAGCATAACCTTTAATGGCGCCCCCAGGATAATATGTTTTCATCGTTCCTAAAAGTTCGTCATTCAAATAATACATTTTACGTTTAAGACTTCCATCCTGATAATATTCTTTTGCTTCTCCATTTAACAAACCGTCTTTGTAATTATAAACACTCTTCCATTGTCCATTTTTATAATATTCTCTAGAAATTCCATTTAATTTACCATTTTTATAAGTTTGCAGGACAGAAACATTTCCATCCGGAAAAAATTCTTTAAAGATCCCGTTTTCTTTCCCGAGTTTATAAACGCCGACACCTTTGATGTCCCCATTCTTATAATATACTTTTGAAGCACCATCTAGCTTTGCGTTATGATAGTTATACTCCCGAAATAATTGTCCCGTGTCATAAAACTCCTTAAGCAACCCCTCCAAAAGATTATTGACACATTGACCGATAAGGTATGGCTTGCCATTCTCAAAATATTCGATGAACGGCCCCGTAGAAAAATCATCTTTCATCATGACAGATCGATGGAGCTTTCCACTCTCGTAATACCCCTTACCTAAGCCCTCTAACTTATCATCTTTATAGTACCCCTCACTATTAACCCGACCATTGGCATAATAAATCTTAAAAGGGCCATTCTTTTTTCCTAAAGCATAAACCCATTCACTCATCAATTCTCCTGTAGGAAAATATTTTTTGACATTACCGCTTAATTTGCCATCCTTATAGTTCTCTTCAAGCATAATTTTCCCATTACTATAATATTCAAAGTGGTGTCCATTAATGGGGGCGCGATCAGAGCTCAAAAGAAGAAAGAATATTAAAATAAAAATAAAATATCGGATTACTTTTTTCATTAGTTTAAAGATTGCCCAGGATCAAACCGGGTCATCCCTTTTTGTTTTAAAACATCAATTCCTTGAAACTTAAATTTCAATTCTGCGACAGCCCAACAACAGGCTTCAACAGTAATTTCATCATTACCAAAAATATAGGCGTTATTTCCTTTACAAAGAAAATCATGGCAACACTCTGTAAAATTGGCACTCTCGCCATGCCCATAATCTAAAACCTTGGGATCAATTTTGCCACAATTCTGGCAATGATGACCTTTTAAGACATCGTCTAATTGTCGTTTAAAGTCATTCATAATCGGTGTGTATTATATAAACATATTCTCAATTTAACACCATTTTTTTAAATTGAAGAACCCTGCCCCGAGAGATAGAATGGGACAAATCATTAGTCGCAATTTCTACCATGAAAAAATATCCTATTTTCTATTTTGGCGTTGGTGGTCTTTTCTTTCTATTCTTGTTTATCCATCCCTTTTATCTTTACGCACAATCTTCCGTGATTGGAATGGCTTTAAAATCACAAGAATCAATTGTTAAAGTTAGCGCCATTGTGTTTAAAAAATCATCGCTAGCGACCTTCGCCATCAATCGATCAAATGCAGCTGGGGTCATTATTGATCCAACGGGCATTATCGTTACTAATATCCACACGATTAAAGATGCAGATAAAATCGCCGTTACTTTATTCGATGGAAAAATAGTAAACGCTAAAGTTATACGATTACTCCCAAAACATGACATAGCCCTAATTAAGGTTACACTACCTTTGCCCCTACGCGCCATTAAATTTGCTGATAGCAATTCTGCTCAATTAGGGGAAACCATCATTAACATTGGCAGTTCCAATCTTCTCAAAGAAACAATTTCAGAAGGCATTATTATTGGATTAGGAACCAGTGCTGCCAAAAAGAATCAGAAACAAACGGATATCGAGATGATTGAGATTAATATGAATCTCTACAAGGGAGATAGCGGTGGGCCTGTGTTTAACAAAGAAGGAGAACTTTTAGGAATGATTGTCGCTAAAAACCGGCTAGAAGACCGAGTTAGTTATGCCATTGCCTCAAACAAAATTAAAGTTCTTTATTTAGATTATATGAAATAAGGCTATAATGAAGGCCTATCTAAAAGTCATTTATGAATTTATCTGTCCGTAATAATCCGTTTTGCCAATACTTCCTCATTTATATAATCGTCTTGAGCATCGGGCTTTATTTCCGTTTTTATCCTCTCTTCTCCTACACATCTTCGCAGACATCAGAAAAAGCAACGCTTATCGTCATTGCACAACTACGCGCCAAAGTCGCCCAACAGATCCAAAATCAATATCCCAATTTGCCACCTCAGCAAAAAAATGAGCTGGCCAAAAAACTCTTTGATGAACTTTTACACAAAGATGCGGCTAATTTTCGAAAAACCATTGATCGCCTTTCTCTAAATATGCAAAAGGGTACTCCTGAAGATAAAAAGAAATTTTATCTCATGGAATCAGATTCCTTTTATTACTATGCGCTGACGGAAAATATTATCAACACAGGCAAAATGGCCGAGACAGTCAAAGGAAGTAAGTACTTAAATACGCTGATGCTGGCGCCCCAAGGGCATTGGGAGCCATTTAATCTTCATCCCTATATCGGTGTAGGTATATATAATATTTTGAAAATATTTAATCCGAATATTGATTTAATGTATGCGGTCAGTTTTACACCCATAATAATAAGCTCCTTAGCCTTAATCCCATTTTTACTGATTTGTTATCTCTTAGGGTGTCATCTGCTAGTTTCGTTAACAGGATCTATCTTTTTTATTTTATCGCCTATTTTTATTAAACGTAGCCTCTTCGGATGGTATGACAACGACCCCTACATCATTTTTTTCTCGCTGACTATTCTTGCCAGTATCTTCTATGGATTGAAACAAAAAACTAATAAAAAAGTCGTGCAAATTTGTAGTGGGCTTAGCTGCCTTCTTTTTATGCTGTATGCCCTTTTTTGGCAAGGATGGGTTTTCTTCTATTCAATTATCTTGATATCTGGTTTCGTAATTGTTATTTACAATCACTTTATTCTTAAAAACAAAACTTCCTCCCAAAGATTACTGATCTATTTTGGCCTTATTTATGTCGGCAGTTTTCTTGCTATTGGCATTGTCTTTGGGCTATC
The DNA here is from genome assembly GCA_023247445.1 of Candidatus Omnitrophota bacterium. Classification (GTDB taxonomy): domain Bacteria; phylum Omnitrophota; class Gorgyraeia; order Zapsychrales; family Zapsychraceae; genus JAHFGL01. The sequence goes on from JAHFGL010000033.1 coordinate 5,446, forward strand.
TGATTTCTTTGTTCTCTTTAAGGAAGGGTGGATTGCACTTGAAAATTTCTTAACGCCACAATTATCATTATGGCCAGATATTTATATTAGCGTCAGTGAACTTAAAAAAGCGTCGTTACCAGATATTCTCGATTTAACCGGGGGAAGATTCTTTTTCGTCATTTCTTTAATCGGGGTTGCGTTGGCGATCAAACATCTCCTTCAACGAAAATTAGTGGCGCGCACCTTTGAACTTATCATCATTGTCGTATTCTTTGTTGTTTCTTTTATTATTACATGTGGCGCTCAACGATTTGCTCTCCTTCTTTTAATTCCGATGAGTTTAATGTTCACCTTTGGACTTCAAGAGATAAAAGATTCAATTGTTGGCATAACAAAAAAATTCTATTCTAAGAAACCTCAGCAAGAAACTGTTTGTACCATTATTTGCTTAACCCTAATCGTTGGTTCAACTCTTTTTCCTCTTTATTCAATTAAAACCTCGATTAAAAGTCTTTTCACCCCTCTTTTTAATGAAACGTGGGAAAAAGCACTTATTAAAATAAAAGATCAAACGCCGACAAACAGTATTATTAATGCCTGGTGGCCGCCCGGTCATTTTATTAAAGCCATCGCTCATCGTCGGGTAACCTTTGATGGGGCAACGATCAATTTCCCCCAGGCCTATTGGCTGGCTAATGTATTCTTAGCGCAAGATGAAAACTCCGCGCTGGGAATCTTACGGATGCTTAATAATAGCGCGAATCAATCGGTTGAATATTTACAAAGCTTAGGATTCCCTCTATCAAAGAGTGTTGAGATTATTAAAGAAATAACACCCCTCAACAAAGATCAGGCCAGAATCCTATTACCAAAATGGCTAACCAAAACAGATTCCATCAATCATTTGCTAGAGTTGACACATAAATCTCCACCTCCATCCTATTGTTTTCTTTATAATGAATTTGTTGACAATAATATCCAGCTGCCATTTATTGGGAAATGGGATTTTAAGAAGATTGAAGAAATTAACGCTCGCCCCGAGCTGCTTGAAAAAATTCCACCCCACAATAGTAAAGAATATATTAACTTTCTATGGGATATTGTGGGAGGTCCTTACCGCTATAGCCCGCTACTAACTCAAGTAAATCAAAAAGAAACCACCGCCTTCTTTGAACACAATCTTCAAATTAACCTCCAAACAAAGGAGTGCCGCATTACGTCGGATAAATATGGGGAAGGAATTCCTTATAGCTTATTTTATTTAAAAGATAATAACGTCGAAGAGAGAATTCAGGATGGGCATAATTTACCGTTTTGTGTGCTTCTTATAAAAAATGGGTTAAGTTATAATACAATTTTATTGGATCGAGCTTTGGCTAAATCACTTCTTGTCCGTCTTTATTTCTTTAATGCCGCTGGATTAAAATATTTCGAGCCATTTTTAAATGAATCGAATTTAACTAAGCGGACAGAAATTAAAGTATTTCGTGTTAAATGGGAAGAACTTGAAATCAGTAACACTGTCGGTGGGAATTAATATCCGGATCCATTACGCATACTATTACGCTGCAGCTCACGAAGTCGTTCTTCACCCGTCTGGGTTGGGCCTTGGGGCTCTTGAGGTTGACTGCCAGAATTCTCCGACCATTTCCCCTTCAAATGAACGGGTGTATTGCCAATATTAGAAGCCGTAGGTTTTTGACTATTACTTGCCTTGTTTGTATTATTTGTATAACTGTTGGCCTCATCACTGACAAGTGTACTTTGTTGTCTTTGTGGCATAGAAAGTGGCATTCCCCCACGGGGAGGAACATAATGACCGTCGCGCACCATGTGCTCGAGATGTTCCGCTAAATCATTGCGGTTGACTTTACGTAAGGATGTAATCATATCGAGCGTCATCGGGTATTGCCCGGCTTGAAAATAAGCGATCCCTAATCCATAAAACGAAAAAGGAAGATTATTATCATCAATAACTTTACTAAAATAATGAATTGCTTTATAAGGATCTGATTTGCCTATCAAATAAATCCATCCAAGGGCCAAATTCGCACTAACAAGATCTGGCTGAAGCTTGACCGCCTTAAGGCAATATTCTTCGGCCTTATCCATTTCTCCCATTCCATAATATAACTTTCCTAAATTTTCGTAGGGTGATGCATATTTAGGATTTAATTCGATTGACTTGCGAAAGGCCGCAATGACCTTTTGATTGTCTTCTGCCTTCTCTTTATAGGCCAATCCTAAATAATTATAAGCTGGCGCAAGATCAGGCTTAATTTCGATTGTTTTTTCGAATAGTTTAATAGCCTCATCATATTTTTCCTGAGAAAGGGCAGAAAGACCTTGTTCAAATAACTCTTTAAGCGAAATCGCGTTGGCAATAGATGTTGATAAAAGGATGGCTGCCAATGACAAGGGAATTATTTTTTTCATTGGATGAGGCAAATCAAAAGACGATTTGATCGATTGAACTTTATTTCTTTTTCGCTTTTTTCGGGGAAGATGTCTGGCTGACGAATATATCTGGGTTGACAATCATTTTGGCAATAGTCATTGAGGCAGTAACTTCACCTTCTGTCCCGCGTTTGGGAGTCAGATTAAAACGGGTAATTTTAAGTAGCTCTTCGGTTGAGTTAATAGAATGCATAAAGGAAATGACGTCCTTTAATTGACCTGAGCAATCGAGCGTAGCAAAATATTGGGTAAAATTGTTTTCTTTTTTAACTTCGGAAGGATTGCTTTTAATTAAATTGACCTTATTTTTTGTAGCTAACTTTTCTACCACACTTAAAAAATCACGATTAACAACATCGGCATCTTTTTGAGTCTTTTCAAAATATTTACTAAAGACTTCAATGTTTTTGACAATTTTATTTTTATAAGCCAAAAATCGTAAATCACGTTTAATCGTGTCTTCCTGCTCGACAATTTTATCTTCAATTGTTTTAAGTTGATCAAGCACAGGTCCTAAAAAAAGCCGATCCATAAGCGCAAGCGCCGCAAAGGCAAGCGTTATATAGAGAATCTTTTTTTCTTTTTCGCTAAGTTTGGCAATAAAATTATGAAACAAAATTACTCCTCCGCTTTCTCTTTCTTGGCCTTAGTGTCATCATCTGGGGCATTGACTAATTTAACGATAATTTCAAAGGCCGAAACATCTTTCCCACGATCTTTTTTAGCGGTTGTAGATTTAATTTCAACACTCTTAAACAGCTTAGACTCTTTAAGCGATGAACCCAAATTAAAGACTAACGAGGCAATATCAGAAACACCTTGGATACTAATGTTACTGTTTTCATCCATAGCAATGCTGGTTAAATAAATTTCATTGGGTATATTTCGATAAAGCTCATTCATAACATCTAAACTAACCATTCGACTATTTAAGTAATCTTGAATTATATTAGTTTTTAACGATCGGCTTTTAAGCATTTCAACTTCTTTTTTATTCTCTTGATAATTCGTCTCTAATTTCTTCAAATACGAATTTTCAAAATAAATACGTAGGCCTAAAGAAATCGCAACGATAATCAAAATAAAAAAGGCTAACGTAGCGGCCTTTAAAACTTCTTTCCCTTGATCCTCAACTGATTTTTGGAACTGAATCTCTTCAGGAATCAGATTAACTTGAGCTTCATCACTAATAGCAGTCGCGGCAATAATATCTAAAAACGAAGTATCGCTATAACTTTGACCTAATTTTTCAAGAACACCCGCAGAAGGTTTAATAAAATTAACATAAGGAGAAATTTCCACATCCCACTTTAATTTTGCCTGCAATAATTGTTGAAGCTCTTTTGTTCGCTGATCATCCGTGCTTAAAATATATTTTGTTGGCAATTGGTCAATGTCATCAGTTTTATAGGCCTCAATTGTTTTTGAGAGCTCATCAACCAATTTATCCTGACCGGCCTTACCTTCTGCTTCTAATTGAGTAAAGCCTATGGGAATATTACGTGAAGTAATAGGCAACCCACGCAAAGTAACCACAAAGTCGGTTGATTGTTTACTAATATCAATAATGCCAATCGGCGCAGATTCTTTATTTAAGCCTAAGGCTTCGGAATAAAATCGAGCCTCTCCTTCAGGGGCAAAAAGAATCTTACGAACCTTGAGTCCAGCTTTTTCAAAAATACTAATCTGATTTTTAAGAATATTGCGGTTGGCAATAATCAACAACACTTTTGTATAATCATTCTTGTAAACACCAAGGGTCACATAACCAATCTGAATTTCTTCCCTGGAAAATGGGGTATGTCGGCCGGCCTGAAGATTAACAATCGATTTAATTTCGTTGGGACTAACGGAAGGGATTTCGATATTTTTAGTTGTGATCATCCCTGGGGAAACGACACACAACACTTGTGCTGATTGAATATTTAAACCTTTAAGAGCGGCCTGAATTGTTTTCGGCATATCTAAATCAGAAATGCCTTTAACATCCTGAGCAAAGATGTGGCTGACCTTCGCCGATAGTCCTATCCCTTTTAATTGGATAATTTTAAGAACATCTTCACTCAATGAAATACTTATATATTCGTCGTTTTTACCCATTATTCCCTAAGAATTATAATAATTATTATTACGCTATGTTTTGGTATATATCATATCAAGGAATTAAGTTCGATCAACAAAATATTAATATTTTTCCCTCCAATATTCGATAAGATTTTCTCGAGCATGATAAACACAACTAATCTTAATGCTTCCGCTTTTATGTTTTAGAGTAGCCTCACTTTGAATCAAGTAAACAATGGAATCGGCTTTAATTTTTCCTTGTTCATTGATGATATCGATCATCTTTATTTCTTCCGGTTCAAGTTTAACAAAACTTGACATCTCACTAGCAATATCAAATGTCTTCTGAAAAACGTAATCATCAACCGTCGCCTCCAAACCATCCTGACCTCGACGAACAGAAAATAACTTGTCAATCAATGAATTTTCCATTCCGATCGCCCGAAGAACTTCCCGCGAAGCTGAATTAATATTAATTTTTCCATCACCATAAATTGTTACAAAAGGCTGCAGCTTATCAAAAATGTCCTGTGTCACCCCTTGAACAAGTAGCAGCTCATCGATAATCTCAAAGTTTGATTTCTTTGATGTATAGGGATGTGCCAACTGTTGATAATAACCATCACTATAAAAACCTTGCGTTTGATGTTGGACAGCTTCGCGCCAATCAACGATAGCATCAACAAGATCCTGCACGCGACGAGCATCTTTATCAATAACACTTCCTAAGAGGCGCTTTAAATCATTCTTATCGGCTGTGTTAAGATTAATTTTACTTTCCTCATCAATAAAACCAAATCGTTCTTCCATTGACGAGGACGCTTGTGCATACCGAACATTAACAACTCCCTGTCCAATTTCTATGGCCTTAAATATTTCTGGATTATTATGTCGATAAAATTTTCCATAAGCCGTGTATTGACGATTATGCGCACGCAAATCATTTTTTAAGGCCGCCAATGCTTTCTTGACGCCTGCTTCAGCCAGGTAATGCAACTGACTTCGATCCTCTAATCGTGATAGAAGAATTGCACGTTGCTGAATTCGCATTCCAATATAAACAGCGAACATACTTAAAAGCGTAAGTGTCCACAACGCCAAAATAAGAATGGATCCATTTTTTTTATTAACGTGGGATATTTGTTGATTCATCATTTACTACCAATTGGGATATCAATAACTTTATGAAAACTACGGCGCCCATCTCTATCAGAAAATTCAACTTCAATATCAATCGCGGCCGGCATAACTTCAAGAACCTGTTCGCTATATTTTGCTTCATCTTCTGTTAAATAAATATACTGAAATTTAACACGACTAATGTCTTTCGCTAATATTTGCGGCGGTCCAAATTCTCCATTTAAAGCCTCACCATAACTGGCCTGACGTCGATAAATCTTCTTTGCTAAACCATCAAAATAATATTCCACGTTTCCTAATTGGTCTTGATAACTCATTCTCTCAGCATCTAAGGCAACGTGGACAATTGTCGGGAAAGAACATCTCTCTTCTGTCCCTTCAAATTTTATCTTTGAATACCAAAAGGTATTATCTAAGTCATGTCTTATTTTATCAAAAAAGATAGCAACATCTTCCTCCACCACTAGTTGCCTAGACTTATCCCAAATCCTTAGACCATTGGTTAAGGAATGATAAAGTGCTAAAGCAATCATCGCGATTAAAGAAACAACGATCAAAACCTCAAGCAATGTCATGGCTTTTTGACCACGGAATAGTTGCTTCGAAAATAATCTTTTATTTTTTAAGATGGGCATAATCTAAAATATAAGCGGATCGCGATAGTTTGATCGAACGCTGTCCTTGTTGCCAGGATAATGACAAGTCGAGTTTAAAAACATCTGGATAATCTTCAACCGTATTAATGTTCATTTCCTCTTTTAATGTGACCTCACGTTTACCAATCTTGGCTATCTGGGGATGGTTTAAATCAAAAGGAAGTGTTTGTTCAATGCGAAGTCTACGCTCAATCTCAGAAACCCGATTATCTAAAATTGTCGTCGCGTATAAACGTGTGGTCAAATAATTAATCTGATCAAGGGAAAAAAGCAAGGCTTTAAAAACAAAAACGATCCCGACCGACAAAATAGCGATCGTGACCATGATCTCCATAAGTGTAAAGCCAAATTTTAAGCGCAGATTTAATCGAATTAATTTGCCTAGAGAATGGAATAAAAACATTTGAATTTCTTAATTGGTAGGAATAGCACAACAGACAAACAGAAAGCTTTTAATTATTCATCCCAATTAGTTATATCATCTTCCGTGGAGTTTTGATCTTTGCCCTTTGAATAAAGATCGAAGTCGGGTCGGTGTTTCCCAGGAGAAACATAAACATAAGAATTTCCCCAAGGATCAATAGGGTCTTTCTCAATATATGGGCCATTCCAACTAACAGGAACAGGACTAGAAACCGGTTTAGTGCGCAAGGCCTGCAAACCTTGGCTGGACGTCGGGAAATTACCATTTTCAAGCTCATAAAGTTTCAGTGCTGTCGCCAGGTGTGCATCGATGTCAGAATGAGCCACAGAAACTTTTGCTTGTTCCGAACGGCCTGTCAAGCGAGGGATCACCATGGCGGCAAGGGCAGCAATAATAATGACCACCATCATAATTTCTACCAGCGTAAATCCTTGACGATCATATTTTCGACTGAACATATAAGTATTTAACTTCGTAGAATTCATATCTCCTCCTTGGATCAATCTATGCATCATTAAATAACTGATGCGTAATGACTTTATTATACTGTCAAATTATTCATTTTGCATATAACTTAACCATTTTTTTGCCTGCAACTTATAGGCCCCAACTATTTTGCAAAAACATCCATTTGAAAGATCGGTAACAACATGGCAAAAACAATAAAACCTACAATAAGTCCAATGACAAGAATCATCATCGGTTCAAACAATGTTGTCATTACTTTAATCTTTTCGTCTGTTTCCTGTTCATACGTTGTCGCCACTTCATTAAAGACTTCGTTTAAATTTCCTGATTCTTCACCAATTGCAATCATATGCGCCATCATCGGTGGAATTTCTGATGATTGCCGAAGATTTTCCCCCAAAGATCCTCCACCGGTTAAATCATTTTTTGATTTCGTAAGTTGTGCCTTGATAACTTCGTTACTTAAAATCGGGATGGCAATCTGCAGGCTTCGGACAATTGGCACACCACTTTTCATCAGCAAAACAACCGTTCGACAAAATCGTGATAATTCTGATTTTAAAATAATTTCACCAAAAAGTGGGAGCCTTAAAAAAACCTTGCTCAATATTAATCGACCCTGCGCCGATTGTGCCCACCGTTTGATTGACAAGCCTATTAGAAGAATCGCAATTAAAGCGACCGCCCATCCTTTAACAAGAATACTGCTGATGGTAAGCAAAATTTTTGTTGGTAAGGGAAGCTGACTTCCCATGTTGTCAAACAAGCTGGCCATCTTTGGCAAAACAAAACTTAAAATAAAATAAATCGTCCCAACCCCAACCACGGCCATCAAAATGGGATACGCAAGCGCAATGCGCACCTTAGATAAAACTTCTTCCTGCCGCTGTTGATAGATCGAGATGCTGATGAGCATCTCTTGAATATTACCGCTTTCCTCACCAGCATTAATCATCGTGATATATAAAGGGGAAAAAATTAGTGGATATTCACTCAAACAATCAGAAAACGAACGGCCATTTTTAATTCCCCAAGCAATATTTGAAATCACTTTCTTAAAATAAGGTTGCATCGTTTGTTCTTCGAGAATGGCCAAAGATCGTAAAATGCTGACACCAGATTTAAGTAAATTAGCCAATTGTCGACTAAAAACACAGATGTCCTTCGTCTTTACTTTTTGATACCGAACACTTTGTGTCTGGGCACTATCTGCCTTCGCTTCTATAGAAACGGGCAACAGTCCAAGCTGGCTAATTAAATCAATGGCCTCATCTTGAGTATGGGCTAAGATTTGACCGCTGACTGTTTCGGCTGAATTTTTTTTAGCTCTATAAACGTAAGTCGTCATAAATGAACACTCGTACTCTGTTAATTCTTCGGAACTTCTAATTTAATTTCACGTCGGACAATACTCTTAACAAACTTGTTAACAATCACACGATCATCACTTGAAATATCCATATAATTAACAACGATGACAAAAACATTAGAAAGCCGGTCTTCCTCCACACGACTAATTTTGGCTAGACACGTAATATTTTTTTGGCCTTCGCCAAGATGTAATGTTATTTGGATAATGCTGCCCAAGGGAATCTCTACCTTAGAAACAAACCGTAACCCACCGGCACTCAAATCTTCTGTTAGAGCTGTATAGGCAACCCCATAAGCGGATAATAATTGAGGATTATTAACATCAGGCTTTGTCAAATGATACTGTAGTTCAATAGGATCAAAGGTGCGAGGATAAATACGAGAATCGTATCCACTCTTTGTTGGCCAATCCTCAGACTTACGAACTCTTTGGATGGGAACTTCCGTAGCTTTCGTAGTGGGCGATTCCTTTACCTTTACCGATTCAACTTCTTTTTGAAGATATTCATCTTTAACCGTCACATTCATCACTTCTTCCGGCGTTGTTAATCCATCAACAACAGCCCGCCATCCATATTGGCGTAGTGTAACCAACCCTTCTTGCATCGCAATCTTTTTAATCTTTTCTGAACGTGGTTTGTCTAAAATAGCCACGCGAATGTTATCGCTTAAAATTAAAACCTCATAAATTGCAATGCGTCCAAAGAATCCCGTAAAGTTACAATGATCGCATCCTTGCCCTCGATATATTTTTATTTGAGTGGCATCGGCAATATTTAACCCCCGCGCCATTTCTTCCTTTATGCTGATCATAGGAGTTGTGTCTTCTTTCTTACATTCGGAGCAGATGACACGAATAAGTCGTTGGGCGACAAAGGCCTCAACGCTTGATGCAACTAAATAGGGTTCAACCCCCATATCAATTAAACGCGTGATGCCGCTGGCGGCATCATTGGTGTGAAGCGTTGAAAAAACTAAATGTCCCGTCAAGGCGGTTCGAATTGCAATCTCAGCAGTCTCCAGATCCCGCACCTCCCCCACCATGATAATGTCGGGATCATGCCGGAGTAAACTACGTAGTCCCGTTGAAAACGTAAAATTTACTTTGGGGTTGACTTGGACTTGGGTGATTCCATCCATTTCATATTCAACGGGATCTTCGATTGTAATAATTTTGCGTTGCGACGAATTGATTTCATTAAGACACGCATAAAGAGTTGTTGTCTTTCCACTTCCCGTTGGTCCCGTGATAAAAACAATGCCATGAGGTTTCTGAATTAGATAACGAAACAATTCAGCACTTTCTTTTTTAAATCCTAATTTTTCTAAACTTAAAAGGGTAACCTTTGATGGCAAAATACGAATAACCATACTTTCCCCACGAGGTGTCGGGATTGTTGATATGCGCAAATCCATCGTTTGTTCTTTGGTTTTAACAACGGCGCTACCGTCTTGTGGCAAACGTTTTTCGGTAATACTTAAATTTGCCATAATCTTTATACGCGAAAGAATCGGTAGCAAAAAGTGCTTAACATCCGTTGGTAAGTTCGCATCAATCAAGACTCCATCAATACGGTAACGAAATCTTACCTTATTGCGATAAGGTTCAATGTGAATATCGGTTGCACGTTTTTTATACGCCTCGAGAATAATCTCATTAACTAAACTCGCCACCGTTGGATCTTCAGATTGTTTCTCTAAATCCTCAATCCACTGCCCACTATCAGAAGTTGAAACGGCAGCTTTTTTTGGTTTCTTTGTTAGAATTCGATCAATCGTGTCTGAGGCAAATCCATAATATTTCTTTAATGCCTCGGTTAATTCCGCTTCTTGAGTTAAAACAACATTAATCTCAACACCTAAATGGACACGAATCTCATCTTGCGTTTTAACATCAAAAGGCGTGGCGCTTGCGATTGTCAAAATATTGCCTTCCATCTTGACCGGCATAAATTTATAGTACCAGGCAAACTTGATAGGGATTTTATTGATAACCGCTTGATCAATGACAAGATTTTTGAAATCAACTGTACCCAAGTTTAGTGTCTGCGACAGGACGATTAACACTTGCTTCTCAGTGACAATATTA
>JAHFGL010000033.1:16106-26732 GCA_023247445.1 Candidatus Omnitrophota bacterium
AAGAAGATATTCCTTAAGAGAATCTCCGCCCTGGGCTTGAGTCTCAAGCATATGCTTGGCTAACTCAGATTCGCTTAAGACGTTAAACTTAATCAATCCTTCTTGGAGAACTTTATCGACGTGTTTCATAATTAGATGGTGGGGGTCTTACCAATCATATAAAAATCTTCTTTTTTAAGCTTGTCATAATCGCCATTAATAATTCGGGCGCAGCCTTCAACATTTTCTTCAAAACTGACATATTGTCCTTTACAGCCAGTATAAACCTCGCTGACGTGAAACGGTTGAGTCATGAAATTATATAGCTTCTCCGCTCGTGTAAATGTCTTTTGATCATCTTTATTTAATTCTTCGACACCAATAACAGCGACAATTCGTTTTAAAGCATTGTGTTTATTAAAATGCTGAATAACTGACTGAGCGATATCATAATGTCGACGACCAACAACGTCAGGGTCAAGGTTAGTACAACTGCTTTGAAGTGGATCGATCGCCGGATACATACCACGCTGAACCAAGTCTCGCGAAAGAACAATACATCCGTCAAGATAACTAAAAATAGCAACGACCGCTGGATCCGTCATATCGTCAGCCGGAACATAAACTGCTTGAAAAGCCGTAATTGATCCGCCGCCTTCAACCGCACGGATACGTTCCTGAACAGCGCTAACCTCTGAGGCCAAGGTCGGTTGATATCCTGTTTCTGCTGGAACTCTTCCTAAAAGAGTTGAGACCTCTTGTCCTCCCTGAATATAACGGTAAACATTGTCCATAAACAAAAGAACGTCTTTATTTTTTGCTTGTAAATATTCCGCCAAACAGATTCCAGCGTTAACAACCTCCGCGCGCGCCCCAGGAGGTTGATCCATCTGACCAAAGGCCAACATAACATTTTGTAAAAGATTACTGTCTTTTAATTCGTAATAAAGCTCATTTCCTTCTCGGATGCGTTCACCAATTCCGGCAAAAACGCACGCACCACCGTGAGCCTTAACGATATTGTTAATCAGTTCCAAAATAACAACCGTCTTACCGCAACCGGCACCTCCTAAAATTCCAGTTTTACTTCCTTTAACCAGAGGAAACAAAAGATCAAAATATTTAATCCCTGTTTCCAAAAGTTCTGCACGTTCACCTTTTTTATTCTTTAAATTAAAGCCAACCTGTTTCATGATGTAACGTGTCGGAACCCGCGAAGGACAATCAAAAGGACCAGCATTGTCCAGTGGACGACCAACGGAATCCATAACCCGACCATAACATCCATCGCCCATGGGAATCGTAATCGGCTGAAACGTGTTATAGCATACCGAATTCATTTGCATGTTAAGTGTATCCATCAGCGCAACGGTACGAATGATATTACTTGAAAGATGTTCTGCCGTTTGCAAAAGGACCATTTTTCCATCGATGGTATAAACCTCAACAACATGATAAAGGGCAGGGATATCTTCTATCTTTTCAAAATAACAATCAACGACAGGTCCCTGAACACTGATGACTCGGCCTCGTCCTCGACGTTCTTCTTTTACCGATGCTACTGATGTAATCGTTTCTGTTTTATCCATATTATTCTAAGACCTCTTTTAAAAGTTAATTTTTATTTAGTCGTCATCATTCGAGCTGAAAATGTTTCGCGCAAACTTTTATCAATATCGCCTTTTTTTGCCTTGCGGTATTTCATCTTTGTTTTATTTCTTTCTTTCTTCATTTTGTCTAAACTGTCTTCGAGAAAATTCGTTTGAGCAGCGGTTGACGCGATTAAAGTATCTACTAATATTTCATAAATGCGTGTTGTAATCCATAAATTAGACAAATATCCAATAACATTACTTGGGGTCGATTCTTCAATAATACGTTCAACTTTATCAACAAATTGGGTTTGTTTAGAAACCAGATCAACACATGGTAACAATTGAATGGCTCTGGGTTTTTGGATTTCAAGACTTTTGGGCCAAGTATAGGCAACCATCACTTTACCCAAGCGATCATTCATAATTTCATCAACTAAATAATCTTTCACCTTAACAGCTGTTTCATAGAGCCCAACGTTTTCCATATCGCTAAAAACTTTCATATCCGGTGTAAACTGACGAAGACGTTCAACAGACTTATTTCCAACGGCAATAAACTTTACGCTCGCATGCTTTTCCTTCTCTTCCAGAGCCCGTCGAATAATCTTATTATTAAATTCTCCCAAGAAACTACCTTCGATGGTAACAACTAAGATGCCCACACATGGATTCTTGTTGGCGATGAGTGGATGTGTTGCCTTTGTAAAACTTATCATTCGAAAAAATTCAACAAACGTTTCTCCAAAACGACGAAACTTGTCCTTCTGATTCATGAGTGTATAAAATTTATTGTCAGCAATATCCTTTAAAGTCTGAATCAAATCGACCATTTCAACGGCATCACGAAGTTCAATTTTGACTTTGTTTGCTTTTCCCATAGATAATTTTATGTCTTACGACTAATGGGGTTTGAGTAAAAAGGCAGATTAACGGCAACTAAAATCTATCGCTGACTAACTTTTTCTTTCAGGACATTGCCTGATTCGCGAATCAAATTTTTGATACTTCCATCCAAGGCCATACTACCAAATTTCAAGATCGCACCACCGCCCAAATTTGGATCGAGGGTTGATTTAATGGCCAGATCACGTTTTAATTTTTCTTTTAGGATGCTAGAGAGATGTGTTTTTGTATTTTCCTGAAGACCTGTTAATGTAATTATTTCTGCCGTTGTAACATCTGGACTCAGGCGGCTCATGTCGATATTTTTTAGATTCTCGATAAACTCGTTAATTAAAATTTCATCTAAAGCCCCTTTAGCTTTTTGACTTAAAATGTCATTTAACATCTGCATGCCAAAACTAACGACTCTGGTATCGTTCTCTTTTTCTAGTTCTTCTTTCATTTTCGCCTTAGCGCCTTGAGCTTTGGCAATAATTTCTTCACCTTCTTCACGCGCCTTAGCAATAATCTTTTCACGTTCATGCTTTGATGCCTCTTCAGCATCTGAGCGCATCTTCTCGGTCAAAGCCTTGGCTTCGGCTTGCTTTTTGTTTAACTCTTCTTCCGCTGTCTTTAACTTCTGACTTAAATCCGTTTGCAAAGTTTTCGCTTGTTCAATATCAGCTTTTAGGCGTCGGACAGCGCTGTCAGTACTGGAAAAATTTACCCAATACAAAATCGCACTGCTCCCTAAGACACTAATGAACAATAATGATATAAATTGCAACCATGGGAATTCCATAAATTATGACTCCTTTTTTCTATTGACCTAAAAAGAATTGATAAAACCCATATAATGAAAAAAATGTCACGACTTCTACGACAATAAGCTGAATAAAAATACTCATTTGAATAACGGGTGTTTTTGTTGGATATCGCCCTATCTGGTCAATCATTTTTCGTCCCATTAACGCGACTAAAACACAAGGAATAATAATAATCAAAGAAAATGCAAAGATAAAAACAAAGGCTTCTTTCCATAGGCCAAATTCAATCATTTTCTACAATTATCCCTTTCCATACAATTGAAATAGAATGAGTATCGCCACAATCGCAATGGCTTCAACAAAAATCAAAAGAACAACCATCCCCATAAAAATTTTTGATGCCGCCGAGGGATTACGCGCCAGGGCTTTAATAACAGCGTGACCGAGAACTGCGATCACAACAGATGGTCCCATAACCGCAACAAACATCGTCAATATAATAATTAATGTTTCTTTCCACATGAGTTACTTTTTCGCCTCCGTCGTCTCTAACACTTGTTCTGTTTCTTCTACATCTTCTTCGATGAGAATAATACATTCATTCGCAAAAAAACGAACGACACCACTACGAATAGGAAGTTTCTCTACGCCATTAATGACAATGTTGCCTTTGATCAAAACGCCCAATAACGGGTAATGATAAGCTAATAGCTCGTATTCTCCATCATCTCCCGTTAAAAAAACACTTTCCACTTCATTCTCATAAACCAAACTATTGGGACTCATGATGATGCATTTAAATTTCCCGACATATTGAGCCATGATGAATTTTTTCCATTAACGAAAAAACTTATTTAGCCGCCTTTGCTTCTTGAGGCTTTTTTGTTGTTGCTTCATCTAAAACATCACGTCCAATATTTTTGAGAAGATTTTCTTCCTTAGCCTCTTCTTTCGGACGTTTCGATTCAACTTCGGCAACATAAGCCGTTAATATTTCAACTAACCATTTTTCAATCTCTTCATCCATCTTTCGGCGTTCGCGCAAAACTTTTGAAAATTCTGCGTTCCTTTTTTGTGCGAACTCTAAAATTTCATCCTGCAATATAACGATTTCTGGCATCGATAATTTGTGTAGATACTTCTTCTGGAAAGCATATAAAATTAAAACCAAAGCTTCCATCGGAACGGGTTTGTTCTTATCTTGTTTTAATAGTTGAGTTAGAATTTCCCCATTCTTTAATCTTTGAATAACATCTTCCGTTTGTCCACCTGATCGCAACTTAGATAATCGCTGTAATTCTCTAAATTGCAAATATTCCAAACGCAGTGGCCCGCTTAAACTCTTAACAATATTCCATTGAACTTTAGTACCAACACGTGAAACGGATAACCCTAAATCCAAAGCTGGTTTTTGTCCTTCACCAAATAAGGCAGCATCCAACATGATCTGTCCATCCGTCATTGAAACAAGATTTGAAGGAACAAACGCCGTTAAATCTCCTTCCAAGATTTCGACAATAGGAAGAAATGTCATTGAGCCTGACCCTTTTTCTTTACTTAAATAACAAGCACGTTCAATCATTTTGGAATGCAGATAAAAAATATCTCCAGGGTATGAATCGCGACCAGGGGCACGTCCTAATAAAAGAGAAATTTCACGATAACACCAGGCATGTTTAGTAAAATCATCGAAACCAACAAAGACGTGTTGTCCTAAATCTCGAAAATATTCACCCAAAGAACATGCGACATAAGGCGCTAAATATTGTTGGCCTGGAGGACTTGAGGACGGGGCAGCAACAATGATGGTGTACTTAAATGCATCATGATCTTGGAATAATTGAACAACACGGGCTAACTGCGACCGTGCTTTTCCAATGGCACAATAGATACAAACAAGTCCTGTGTGTCGTTGATTTAAAATAGTGTCCGTAATAAAAGTTGTCTTCCCGGTCATTTTATTACCGAGAATTAATTGCCGCTGGCCAAGACCAACGGGAATCATAGAATCTAAAACTTTGACTCCCGTTTCTAATGTTTTGTGAAGTGGTTGTCGTTCAAGAATAGCCGGAGCTGGTGGGAAAATTGGATAGAAGGCATCTTCCTTAATAGGCCCAAGCCCATCCATCGGTTCGCCTAAGGAGTTGACAATACGACCAATAAAATTTTTACCCGCAGGAACATTAAATGGTTCCAAGGAAGCCCTAGCATCATCTCCTGTTTTAATTTCTGTCACTAATTTTAAAACAAGGACCTGGGCTTCATGTTCATTAAAACCAATAATTATTCCATTTGTTCCAAAACCAAATTCAATCAACTGGCCGTTGATACAATTCTTAAATCCTCCAACGACAATAATACATCCACGAATACTTTTAACATATCCTATTTCCGTATAACGTAATTCGGCCACCCTCTATCTCCTCTTGAAATAATACTGAATCACTTTAATTCTAAATTATTTTGTCTTCGCGTCTTTCTTGGCAATGTCTGTTTGTTTCTTATCTTTAGATCGACGACCCCAAACGATAAAATGCATAAATGTATAACCTCCAACGAAAATCATAATTCCAGCAATAATTTTCCATGCGGTGTTCGCGGATGGTTTCGTTCCAAAAATAGCTTCCGCAATATCAGCAACACTCTTGAGTGATGTAACCTTCTTTAAAACATTCTTCAACTGACTTCGTTCAAGATTTTCGCGTAAAGCTTCAAGTAAATCTTCTAGCGCCTTAACGTCAGTTTCAGCGCTCTCAAATCGTTTTTGGTTGACACGAAAAGCGCTGATATGTTCATAAATATTTCTTTCAACATTCTGAGAAGCTTCTATCTTATCTAAATTTTCCTTAATGTTTGCAACAAGATAATTGGCACTGTCGATATATTCTGAATTCTCTAATAATTTATGAGCTTTGCTGGTTCGCGATTTTAAATTTTCAATTTCCGTTTGATTAACATTCCAAATATCAAAGATTCCAATTTCAAAACGCTTACGTTCATTCGGCAGCAATTCAACATTCTTGGATAGATAAGATTGGCTTTTATTTGGGTCATAATGTATATCAAATCCCTGCAGATCAACGATATGCTCTGGCTTAACTTCTGCCGGCAGATAATGTTTTTCTTCGGATGTCTTGGGTTTCTCTGACGCATTAACAACCTCAATGACAAATTTAAAAATACTACTATCTTTAATCTCTGGCGCTTTGGTACGCCAATACGAAATGGAAACAGCATCATTTCGAATCTTTGAAAGCTCATCAGCATACGTTCGATAACGATCAATCCTTGTCTCAACATTATCAGCGAACTTTTCTTGTTCAGCGGCAATAAAATTAAGACGCTGTAGAAGACTTTCTTTTCTTATCTTCCCTACGTCAAAATATTCTGTATTTTGAATTCGCTTTAAATTCTCATCAATTTGCTTCTTAATATCTTCAACTTGCTTTTCTTCCACGCGCCATATATCGCGGATACGAACTTTAAATGTTTTTGTTTCTTTTGCATTGAGATTAACTTTACCAGAAATAACATAGGCTGCTTGATTAACATCATAATCTAAGGTTAATCCAGCCGTATCCAAAATATCTTCAGCAGTTAAATCTTTCGGTAAAGTATATTTAATATCCTTTTCTTTATTTCTATCAGATCCATTAACAGCCAAGATATTAATATACAAATCAGCAAAAGCGCAATTGACGACACCAAAAAAAACAACGATAAAAATAATGCTAGTAAAGTAGTGGCATTTTAATTTCAACCAACGTTGAGTCATTTCTATTCCGCACTTTCAAAATAAGTCTTTACCGAGACATCCCCTTTACCCAAAGATTCGGCGATAGCATCGAGCTTGGCTTCAATTTCAGCTAATCGGTCATTGATTTGCTCAAGACCTTCAGGTGTTTTTCCTCCGCCTTCGCCACCCTCAATTTGTAAACCTTCTAACCCAGCGGCCTCTGCACTCTTATTGACGAGTTGGGTTAAGATTTCAATCATTTCTTGCGCATAATCACCCGAATTTGAAGTCTTTTGTGAAATTTCATCCACATTCGTTTGTAAGGTATTTAAGATTTCTTTGAGGGCAGCTAACTCTTTATCAATAATAGGTGATGGACTACTGCCAAGCTTATCCTTAACTTGTTGAACAACAAATAATGCGGAATCAGCACTTTGTTTGCCTTTGTTAGCATTGACCTTGATATCATTTATCTTACCCAAAACAGTAACTGTTGTTGTTGAATCAGTAACATTTCCCAATATTGCTTGCATACTATTAATATCACCAAAAATTGTTGAAGAAGATGACGTGTCTGTTGTTCCTCCTAGAATAGATTGTATTGATGATACTGTGGTTAATATAGTGGAAACATCGGAACCAGAAGAAGCATCTTCAACAGCTGCTTTAACATCAGCAATCTTACCAAATAAAGAACTTGCAGATGAAGAATCGGCAGCAGTCCCAACGAGTGTATTTATTGTCGTCACCGTTGACAATATACTTGTAACATTACCGACAAGTGTCTGCGCATTATCTGAAAAATAATTAATACCATCCCAATTAATCCCTTTACCCGTCATCGCGGCTAAATCACTCCAATTGACGCCTGCATTACTTTGCGAACCAGCATCATCCCAATTAATTCCAGCACCCGTCATATAAGCCAAATCATCCCAATTAATATTAGATTCGGACATCTTGGTGATATCATTCCAATTAACACCTGCCGTCGACAATTCTCCAATATTACTCCAATTTGTGCCTGCCGTGCTTAGCACACCAATGTCATTCCAATTTATACCTGTTGTGGCCATGACCCCAATATCATTCCAATTTATACCAGAAGTTGACAACTCACCAATATTGGTCCAATTAATTCCTGATACGGACAGATCGCCAATACCATTCCAATTAACCCCAGCATCACTTAGGACATCGATTTCTGTCCAATTAATTCCAGAAGAAGATAACTCACCGACGTTCGACCAGTTAATACCAGAATCTGTTAAGACATCCAAATCAGTCCAATTAATACCTGTCGAGGCTAATGTGCCCACATCGATCCAGTTAATGCCGGCGGTTGATAATTCCCCAACATTGCTCCAATTGACCCCGGCATCACTTAATACATCAACGTCACCCCAGTTGATTCCTGTATCTGTCAAGACTTGCAAGTCAGTCCAATTGACGCCAGCTGTAGTAAGGTCACCAATGTTCGCCCAATTAATTCCATTATTTGTTAGATCACCGACATTACCCCAATTAATTCCTGTATCACTTAACACATCGATATCAGCCCAATTGATTCCTGTTGATGCTAATGTTCCAATATCTGTCCAATTTATTCCTGCTGATGAAAGTTCACCAATATTACTCCAATTAATTCCTGTATCGCTTAACACATCAATGTCCGTCCAATTAATACCTGTTGTGGCTAAGACACCGATATCGTTCCAATTAATTCCTGCCGATGATAATTCTCCAATATTGCTCCAATTAATTCCTGTATCACTTAGCACATCTAAGTCTGTCCAATTAATTCCTGTTGTTGCCAAAACTCCGATATCGTTCCAATTAATTCCTGCCGATGATAATTCTCCAATATTGCTCCAGTTAATTCCTGTATCACTTAGCACATCTAAGTCTGTCCAATTAATTCCTGTTGTTGCCAAAACTCCGATATCGTTCCAATTAATTCCTGCCGATGATAATTCTCCAATATTATTCCAGTTGACGCCCGCATCACTTAATACATCGATATCGCTCCAATTAATTCCAGTTGTTGCCAATGCTTGTAAATCACTCCAATTGACTCCCGCGTCACTTAAGATATCTAAATCACTCCAATTAATTCCTGCCGCTGATAACGATTGGAAATCGCTCCAATTGATTCCCGTATCACTTAATACATCTAAATCACTCCAGTTAATACCCGCCGCTGATAATGATTGTAAATCACTCCAATTGATTCCCGTATCACTTAATACATCTAAATCACTCCAATTAACTCCTGCTGCTGATAGTGATTGTAAGTCGCTCCAATTGACTCCCGCGTCACTTAATATATCGATATCACTCCAATTAACCCCAGCCGTCGACAACTCTCCAATACTACTCCAGTTGACCCCGGCATCACTTAAGATATCAATATCACTCCAGTTAATCACAGTAGTGGATAACTCACCAATATTGCTCCAATTAACGCCGGCATCACTTAAGATATCTAAATCACTCCAATTAATTCCTGATGTCGATAACGACTGAAAGTCGCTCCAATTAATATCGGCGTCACTTAAAATATCTAAATCACTCCAATTAATTCCTGCTGCTGACAACGCTTGTAAATCACTCCAATTGACTCCTGTATCACTTAATACATCTAAATCGCTCCAATTAATGCCAGCCGCTGATAACGATTGTAAATCGCTCCAATTGACTCCCGCGTCACTTAAAATATCGATATCCGCCCAGTTAATTCCTGTTGCTGATAAGGATTGTAAATCACTCCAATTAACCCCAGCATCACTTAACACATCGATATCGCTCCAATTAACCCCGGCCGTTGATAACTCGCCAACATTGCTCCAATTAACTCCGGCGTCGCTTAACACATCGATATCCGCCCAGTTAATTCCGGTTGTCGCCAAGGCCTGTAAATCACTCCAGTTAACCCCGGCATCACTTAACACATCTAAATCGGACCAATTAATTCCTGTCGCTGATAACGCTTGTAAATCACTCCAATTAATCCCAGCGTCGCTGAGCACATCTAAATCGCTCCAATTAATTCCAGATGTAGATAACGATTGGAAGTCGCTCCAATTAACACCAGCGTCACTTAACACATCTAAATCGCTCCAATTAATTCCAGATGCTGATAGCGATTGTAAATCACTCCAGTTAACTCCAGCATCACTTAAGATATCAATATCACTCCAGTTAATTCCAGCAGCTGACAACGCTTGTAAATCGCTCCAGTTAACTCCGGTATCACTTAAAATATCGATATCGCTCCAGTTAACTCCTGCTGTTGACAATTCGCCAATATTACTCCAATTAACCCCAGCGTCACTTAACACATCTATATCGCTCCAATTTATTCCTGATGCTGACAACGATTGCAAATCACTCCAGTTAACCCCGGCATCACTTAACACATCTAAGTCGGACCAATTTATTCCGGTCGCTGCCAACGATTGTAAATCGCTCCAATTAACCCCAGCGTCACTTAACACATCTAAATCGCTCCAATTAATTCCAGATGTAGATAACGATTGGAAGTCACTCCAATTAACACCAGCGTCACTTAACACATCTAAATCGCTCCAATTAATTCCAGATGCTGATAGCGATTGTAAATCACTCCAGTTAACTCCAGCATCACTTAAGATATCAATATCACTCC
>JAHFGL010000058.1 GCA_023247445.1 Candidatus Omnitrophota bacterium
ATGGCAACGCGGACATGAATTTCTCCATTATCACGCTTTTGACAAAACTCAACTTGATCAAGATCTAATGAATCATGATTATCAATAGAAGACCAAAGAAAAGATCGTAAATCTTTAATGGCACGATCGTCCTTCATGGGAAACGAAGGCGTTGTGGCGGCTTTGACTTGCTCGATAACTTTCTCAGGAAAACTCACATTAAAGCCATAACTGGCCATGGCTTGACGGGCTATTTTTCGTAGATCAATCGCGTGGAAATCAGTCATGTGTGGGTTGTATCAACTTTCCTTGAAATTCTATCACAAATGTTTTTGTGTACTAGTGTTATCCAAGAAATGATAAAAAATTGTCATTCCCGCATGCTTTAAGCGGGAATCTAGCTGAATACAAAACTGGATGCCCGACAAAAACATTCGGGCATGACAATTTTGGAATAAGTTCTAGTCGAACTTCTAAGATAAACCCTTAAATAATTCTTTAACAAGACTAATAGCCTGATCTTGATCCATAAAATAAGGACTTGTCGCAACAGTAATTAAATTAGATTGCTTAATGTAAGATTGGATACGTTCTAACTTATAGGACGACTTGATATAATCCATCTCTGGAGAAAAAACATCCATATCAATATCTAAAACAAACTCAGAAGGCAACGCTTGATTAAACGCAGTTTCGCTATCAATTATGATCACCTTAGAAAAAAGCCCCAAAGAAACAGCTGGCGGGATGAAATTGCCAACATTAAGTTTAAAATTTGTATATTTAAAAGCCTCTTTCAAATCGCTCTTCCCAAATTTTTCTTGTGGTTGTCGTGTATCTTTGTGCTGATCGACGTGAACAAGAGTTGATTGGGGTTTTAATTTCCCGAGCTGATAAGCATAAACCCAAAAGAAAAAAGCATGGTTGTGATTATCAAAGATAAAGATATCTTTGTTTTGTTCGTGAATATAAATGAAACTCTTTAGGCCTTTATAATTTACTTCCCTTCCTTCTTCCATCTCACTGAAAGCAATCTCATGGCCAATGGCTAAATCATCTAAAGAACCGTTAATAATGGACGGGACAAATATTTTTCTATTATGCCGCTGGGCGAAAGAAAAAGCATTGTTACCCACAGGCTCTTGAATAAAAAATCCATTGTAATATTGCTGAAGAGTTTTGGTATCAAACATAAGACCGCAGCAAAGAATGGGCGTGGATTAAATTGTTGGGGGATGTTCTTTATCTAAAAACTTCTTTTGAAGTTCGGTAAGGTATTCATCAACTTCTTCATAACTGGTAAAAATCGCTTCTGGCATAGCTTTAACCGTTTCCAAAACTTTTTGAATCTGCGGTTGAAGATTCGTCACGACTAATGAGCCATTATTATCCATCATCGCTTGCTTAATTTTAAAAAGGGTTCCGATACCCATGCTGCTGATATAGTTAACCCCTTCCATATTTAGGATGATCACCTTCGTCGATAAAACTAACAGGGGCTCTATTTGTTTCTCTAAAGCGGCATAGGTCGTTGTATCGAGTGGACCATAGAGCGTCACAACAAAAATCCCGGGCTCTTTGACAATAATATTAATCTTAAGCGCCATACGTCCTCCTTTAAATTTAAAACCCCAATCACTAAATACCAAACAAATTCCAATTAACAAACTATAAAACTAAATGCGAATTTGGGGCATTGGGATTTGTGTATTGCTTGGTATTTGGTACTTGTTTATTGGAATTTTATCTAAAACGTTCCTTATTTCTTTACTACTGCTTCTAAAGCCTGCGCGCGATCTTCCGTTATATTAAAAATCTTATCTAAGTTCGTCACCGACATAATTTCTTTAACCCTCTCAGGAATGCTGCAAAAAATTAACTGCCCCCCCACATCCTGAACCTTCTTCTGCATATAAACGAGCGATGCCAATATAAGCGAAGAAACATAGCGCGTTTCTGATAAATCTAAAACCATTTTCTTACTGCCCTTCGCTAACAATTCATCGAAGGCCTTCATTAGCTCATCATTGTCTTCATGGGTAAAGCCTTCCAATGTTAAAATTACAATCGTTATGTTTCCCTGATTTTCAACACGATACATAGATCCAGCCATAATTCTTCTCCTTAAATTTTTAAGTTATTTTTCTACGGCTATAATTAAGACCGTAATGTCGTCATGCTGCTCGGCTCGCTCAACAAACAAAGAAACTTCTTGTTTGAACGATTCTAATGTCTTTTCAACGGAGTTTCCAGCATTTTGTAACAAAGTAGCCTTAATATGATCATAGCCAAATTCTTCGCCTTTTGTATTACGTGCTTCGGATAAACCGTCACTAAAAAGAATAATTCGATCGCCTTTTTCAATATCTAAATAAACATTCGTATAATTAATCGTGCTCATGAGTCCCAACGGAACATTTCCCTCAAGTTCCACATCAACAACCTTATCTTCTTTCTTGCGATAGACAAATAGTGGTCCTTGTCCAGCGGATGAAAGAACAGCTTTATGACTCTCAAAATCAACCATAAGATAAAGCGCAGTGACAAATCGACCCGCCGCCTTACCACACAACTCTTTATTTAAAAGGCCGAGAACTTCTTTACAGTCTGTTTCTTGTCGAGCGAATATCCGAAATAAAGAAATCGTCTGTGCCATGAGTAACGATGCGGGCACACCTTTACCAGCAACATCCCCAAGCAAGAAACCCATTTTATTGTCACTGATCTTAACGACATCATAAAGATCCCCCGCAACAAATTTGGCTGGTTGCATATAAGCGGCCACGAGGAGTCCATCATCACCTTGAATTTTCTTGGGTAAAAATTGTTGCTGAATTGTTTGTGCGATCTCGAGTTCTTTTTCCAAAAGTTCACGCTTACGAATTTCTTGTAAGAAACGAAACGACGTGGAACCAACATAAGAAACGACAACCAACAATAAAGGAAAAAATAAGTCGATCCAAATTCCACAATTATTAAAAAGAAAAACGCTCAGAATGAAATACGTGAGTCCTAATCCCAAGCTTCCCAAAAAAGCCTTTAGCGGAGTCCCATTAAAGCAGATCCAAAGCGCAGCGCAAAAAATAATTAAATTGATAACTGTGTTAACAGTCATCCCAACATCGCGGATAAATTTATTTTGAATAATGCTATTTAAGACACTGGCATGAACGCCGACCTTATAATAATTATTTTCTAAGGGAACAGGCCCACTGTCCGTCGTGCCGGCCGCTGTTAATCCAACAAAACAAATTTTATTTTTAAGAAGCTTTAAATCGATTGAAGAAGGCTTCCTTTCTTTAGAATTCTTATAGGCCGTGAGAATCTGCAAATACGAAAACCGTGTAAAAGATTTATCCCATCGACCAGGATAATTAACCATCAATTCATTGTTGTTTGACACAGGCAATGCCAGCTTATTCGATAAAATAACTTTATCGCCTTTAAATTCAACTTTACTGGCTTTGACCCCCAAAAAATCACAAGCAACCTTAAGGGCCAATTGCGGAACGAGCTTTTGATGATATCTGGTAAAAAGCGGAATTCTTCTTGTTTTTCCGTCAGAATCAACTGGAGTATTGATGTGTCCAATCCCGTGAGCGGAAGATTTAAGCGATTCTGCGATATCCGCCAAGATTTCATGATCTTCCAGCAAGAAATAATTTTTCTTTTGACTTGCTTCAATATAAAAAACGAGCGGTAAATAGATATTGCCGGCATTTTTTATACTTTCGGCAAACAAATGATCAGATTCCATCGGTTCACTGAAAACAAAATCAAAGATAATGGACTTTGCCCCAAACTCATTTAAAACATCAATTAAGCTAGCATGAAAATCACGGGGCAACGGCCATCGGCCCAGGGTCTCTAATGTTTGATCATCAATATCGATGATGACAATATCTTTAGCGGTTGATTGCGGAGGCTTTAAATGAAATCTTAAATCATAGGCAAGAAGTTCATAACTGTTTAAGAGGCGGAATCCTGAAACAACTCCAATCATCAAACAGCAGATTAAAATGATTAGAGGCTTAAAATTAGTTATATTGGAAGACTTCATAGAAAACACATTAACAAACTCTTTCTTCGTATAAACAGATCTGCTATTTATCCAAAAACTTTTACACTCATATACCTTATCAGGTTAATATGTTGTTCCTGATCCCGTGGTTCCTCCCCACGTTGTTCCCGTTGATGTTGTTCCTTCCCATGTGCGTTCAACTCCAACGGTTCCTTCACGGTGTTCTTGTTCTTTTTGATATCGCTCCTGATATTCCAGCATTCTTTCCTGATATTCCCGCATACGATCTTCATATTCATGCATTGGCTCCGAACGTCCTTCCCAAGTAGTTCCTTCTCCTGCATGTCCTTCCCATGTGGTCCCTTCACCAGTGTGCCCCTCCCATAGAGGTCCTCCACCAGCGGGCCCTTCCCAGGTGGATCCAGTACCCGCACTCCCCTCCCATGTGGATCCCATACCTGTATTTCCTTCCCAGGTGGATCCAGTGCCAGCATTCCCTTCCCATGTGGTTCCCGTGCCTGCGCTCCCTCCCCACATAGGTCCTGTTCCCGTACTCCCTTCCCATGTAGTTCCTTCTCCTGGGTGTCCCGCTGTTTCTCTCATAAACTTTTCATACTCTTTTATATTCACACCCTGCTCTTTCATGTACTCTCCATATTCTCTCATAATCTCAGGATTTTCCTGGGCAAATTCAGGATGATCATTTAAATATTGATTAAATTCCTTCATCTGCTGCAAACTTTCTTCTATGGTCTGAGGAGTTACTTGACTAAAATCTCCTGCAGTAGTTCCAATGGCTGGGAAACCTTCTGTTGGAGATTGAGCATCCGCTGGAGCCACTGGTTGAATACTTCCAGGCGCTGTTGAACCTATCTGAGGCAATTGGTTTGTTAATGAAGTATTGACAGGAATCTGATTTCCCGGCAAAACGCCTGGAGCAATCGTTGTTGGCTGATTTTCTCCGTTAGGAGAGAATTGTGCTTCCGTAACGGCAATCATCTCAATTGAAGCGACGACTCCTTGCCACTGTTCTTTTTTCTCTTCACTAATCGGACGCGCTTCACTTTGCTCGCCTCTTTTATCGACGCTCACTTCAAACCCTTGCGAAACATCATGCTGTTCTTTAATATTTCCGTCTTTATCCAAACTAGCCACATAAACCACATCATCAAAACAAGAAATAGCGGTCTTTCCGCCTTCATATTCCGTTGACCAACCTGTACCGCGAGCGCCCGCAATCGCCGTCGGCGTTTTAACTTCAAACTTTCTGGTTTCACTTAAATCTTTAATTAAAGCAAACACTCGACCTTTAGATAAATAAACACTTCCCGGCTCAACACTCTCAATTTTAACATCCGTTTTCTGTTGCACAGTAATCACGCGTTTACCCGCGTCACCAAAAGATACAAGACATTGGGCTTTCCCCTTAGTTTTTATCTCGGCATCTTTGCCCAAAAAAACATCCTTCTCTGCTTTCTCCCATTTCGCATTCTTATCCTTTTTAATCAAAACCTGTCCTTGAACATCAATAATTTTTGTTTGTTGGGCAAATACCGAAAACGGTAATCCCATAACAATTAACAGAATAAACAATCCTATTTTTCTCATCGTCGTCTCCCGCTTTTCATTGTTTTTATATAGCGAGGCTCGCCAACCTATAATTTAAAAAGTTGGCGGCCTTTTAGAATTCCTTAATCAAAATCAAATTTTCTCGGCATCATTACTTTTATTAAGAACTTTGATCATCTTAATCCCAGAACCGGCATCATAAAAACTAACTTGATCAACCAACTTTTTTATTAAGAAAACCCCACGACCTGATGTCTTTAATAATTTATCGGCCGTTGTAGGATTGGGGACATTATGAAAATCGAAACCTTGGCCTTGATCTTTAATATCAATTGTTAAACGATTATCGTGCAGATTAATGGCTACATCAACGGTTAGATTAGGATTAAGTTTATTTCCGTGCCTAATAGCGTTGGTTAAAGATTCCTCAAGAATAAGTCGCAGTGTAAAAACATCATCCTCATTCAAAGGCATCGCTTCTTGTAAACATTTAATAAGTGAAGAAATAAATTCTGGAACGAGATCTAATCGAGATGATAATTTTTGAGTAATATTCATGATTAAAGTGGTGAGGCAATTTTGGCTTATTATATCGTAGTCATTTAATAATTCTATTTCTTTCAAGAAAATTCCTCACTTCGTTCGCACCAGCTTTCCTTACTGTAAAATAAAAAAGACCATCCAAAACTTGGATAGTCTTTTGAACTCCGCGAAGACAATAATCTTTTTATTTAATCCAGCCGCCCCCTAAAGATTTAACAAGCACCGTAACGGCGATGAGTTCCTCTGATTGAATCTCAATAGCATCACGCTGGGCTTGTAAACGAGACCGTTCGGCATCGATAACTTCCAAGAAACTAACCAATCCTTCTTTGTAACGTTCGATAGAAATGGACGCAGCTTCTCTGGCAGCGACAAGCAACTTCTGTTGCGACACTGATTGCTCTTTTTTAAAACGAACATCCGCAACAGCGTTCTCCACTTCACTAAAAGCCGTTAGTAAACGTTTACGATACTCGGCAAGCGTCTTCTGATACTGCGCCTTTTGAGCCTTAAATTGAGCATTAAGTCGTCCGTTATTTAAAATTGGAATGCTCACCGATGGTCCAATCGACCAAACGCGACTTTCCCAATCAAATAAATTACCACTTTCCATACTCGTATACCCGGCGCTTCCAGCTAAGGTAAGCGTTGGAAAAAAAGAAGACTGAGCAATTCCCACTTCTTCATTAGCCACCGCCATTAAATGTTCGGCTTCAATAATGTCTGGTCTGTTTTTTAAAATATCAGATGGAATGCCTGCGGGAACCTCCGGCACGAATGTCTTAAGCGGTGCATACTCCAATATAAATTCACTCGCTGAAACGCCACATAAAACCGCTAACGTATTAACTAAATTCTCCCGACGGCGGCGAGAATCAACCAAATCAGATTGCGCCTGAGCTAATTGTGTTTGTGCCTGATAAAAGGTAAGTTCACTATTTATTCCCTCTTGATATCTTAAATTAAGCATATCTTCTGCTTTTTGCCGTAGCGACACCGCTTCCGTTAACGCATCAATCTCTGCATCTAGGGCACCGATAGAAAAATAAGTTCGGGCTACATCCGCCGTTAAA
>JAHFGL010000034.1 GCA_023247445.1 Candidatus Omnitrophota bacterium
CTTGGGAAAAATAAAGGATACGATTACACACGTAGTGGTAACCCCACGCGGACAGCCCTTGAAGAAAATATTGCTGCGCTTGAAGGTGGAACCGCTTGTTCTGCAACCGCGACGGGAATGGCGGCCATTACGGCGCTTATGTTTTTACTGGCCCCGGGTGATCACGTGGTTACCGGTGATGATATTTATGGTGGAACCTATCGTTTATTTGCCCGCGTCTTTTCTAAAATGGGCATTCAATTCTCTTTTATTAATATGAGAGATCTGAAATTAGTTGAAAAGACAATTACCTCTAAAACCAAAATGATTTGGATTGAAACGCCATCGAATCCCCTTCTTAATATCGTTGATTTAAAGGCTGTTATTGCCATCGCCAAAAAGAAAAAGATTTTGACGGTTGTGGACAACACGTTTTTGTCTCCGTACTTTCAAAAACCATTTGAATTTGGCGCCGATGTGGTGGTTCATTCAACGACAAAATATATTAATGGTCATAGCGATGTCGTTGGCGGCGCGATCATCTATCGCGATAAAGAGCTGGAAGAAAAGGGAAGATTTTTTGTCAATGCTCTTGGCGTTTCTGAAGCGCCTTTTGATGCCTGGCTTGTTTTACGTGGTGTCAAAACCTTGGCGTATCGCATGGAAGCCCATCAGGCCAATGCGATCGCTCTGGCCAATTTTTTAGAAAATCATAAGAATGTAAAGAAAGTTTATTATCCGGGCCTCGAGAGTCATCCGCAAAAAACTTTAATCAAGAAACAGATGAAAGGTTTTGGCGGGATGTTAGCCTTTGAATTAAATACAAAAAAAGTTAGCTTAGATAAACTTTTTAGAAAATTAAAGTTCTTCAGTTTAGCGGAATCATTGGGTGGTGTTGAATCTTTGATCGAAAGTCCGTGGTTGATGAGTCATGCCTCGATGGGTGAGGCGGGCTTAAAAGCTTCAGGGATTACGAAAGAGACTGTTCGTGTTTCGGTTGGGATTGAAGACGCTCAAGATTTGATTGAAGATTTAGATCAAGCGCTTAAAGGTTAAATTCTTTTAAATAGACATAGTGTCCGCTATCGACTCCCAAAATAAAATAAATCCTTATCTTGCCGATCCCGCTGTTATCTTAATGCTTGAGTTTCAAAAGGGGGATAACACGTCTTTTGAAAAGCTGATGGTTTTGTATTATCCACGTATCCTTAATTTTATTAATCGATTTGTTGGCCGCCGTCAAGTAGCAGAAGATCTTACCCAAGAAGTTTTTATTAAAGTTTATCACAGCGCCGCCTCTTACAAGCCTCAATCAAAATTTCAGACGTGGATTTATACCATTGCCAAAAATATTAGTCTAAACGAACTGCGTAAATATAAGAATTCAACCGTTTCATTAGATGGGACATTTGCGACCGAGGACGATGAGCTCAAAAAGCAGTGGGAAGATCTTGACGCCAAAAAGCCAGGACAAGATTTAGTTGAGGAAGAGGTGGTTTCTCAAATTAAAGCCGCGATTGATGAGTTACCAGAAAATCAGAAAATGGCGGTTATCTTACTTCGTTATGAACAATTATCTTATGATGAGATTGCGGCAACAATGAATTTGTCGATGCAAGCGGTTAAATCATTGTTAAGTAGAGCCAAGGAAAATCTTAAAGTTAAGTTAGCCAATTTGGTGAATGAATAATAAGTATTTTAAAATAGATTATTTATCGAAACTTTTTGATTAATGAGGTGTTTAATAATTGGGGGTTAAACTGTTATGCAATGCGCAGAGATTAAAAATCTAATTCCTCTTTATTTAGATCAAGTATTGGATTCGAAAGAAAATCAATTGGTTGCCAAGCATTTAACCACTTGTCTTGCCTGTCAGAAGGAATTAAATGCTATAAAGAGAACTTGGAATTTATTAGAAAAATGGCCGGATATTAAACCGAGTTCAACATATGTTTCTGAATTTTGGACCAAGTTATCTTCGGATGCCCCATGGTACAAAAGAGTTTTAGATAAGTTTAAACAAGTTTTTGTTAAGGAGGGTTTGGCCCCAGTTTTAGTGACGGTATGTATTATTTTGGTTGTTGGGGTTGTGATCAAGAAAACCTCTGTTGTTGTCCCGGAAAGTGAACAGGCGATGGTTAGTCTTAATCCAAGTGAGTTAGAAATGATCGAGAATGTTGAACTGGCGGAAAATTATGATATTGTGCAGGACATTGATTTTTTACAAGATTTAGATGTGATTGAAAATTGTGATGATTTGGAGACATGATGAGGGTTTGTTGGAGCATCATTTTGTGTTGGTTCGTAAGCGGTGTTTTACTGCAAGGCATTCATCAAGATATTGCGCTAGCGGATAGTGTCAAAGAGAAAAAAGTAAAGGGTACTCAAAGTCAAATATCCGCCGAGGATTTAGAGGTTATTAAAAATATAGACATGTTAGAGCAGCTTGATATTTTAGAAGAAGACCCCGAGCTGCTTAAGAAAATGGATGATCTGGGAGAGGATAATGAACAATAAAATATTACAGGTGAGTTTACTTTCGATTTTGGCCGTTTCCTTTTTAATGTTTGGAACGGTTAGGGCTGATGAACCATCTTCTGCTGCAAAAGCCAAGTGGAATGCCTTAAGCCCAGAACAAAAAGAAAGTTTACGCGAGCGATATAAGAAATGGAAAAAGCTAGATCCAGAAAAGAAATCTAAAGTTAAAGAGCGATTTGAGCATTTTAAAGCATTGCCGGCCAATGAGCAGATAAATGTGCGGCGCAACTGGCATCGTTTTAAACAGTTAACACCAGAAGAGCGCGAAGCATTAAAACAAAAATTTAATCGTTGGCAAAATTTAAGTAAAGAGGAAAAACAGTCTATTAAAGAGAAGAAGCGCCATTTAAAAGAATCTTCTCCAGAACAAAAGAAAAAGATAATGGAGCGGCAAAAGAAATGGCAAAATTTGCCCGAAGAACGTAAACAACAGTTGCGGCAAAAGTTTAAAGAGCATAAGTAACGCTCAAGAGAATTAAGGGGCGATTAATCTTTAATTGCGTCTTTGAGGATACATTTCGGTAGCTAAAAATTTTTATTTTTGTTAATATAACCCCCATGTTTAATCCGCAAGTTAATAAAATCTTTCTTCCACTATTTATCCTTGGCTTTATTTTGATAACCAAGATAGCCACCGCGGCTATCAGTGATGTCGAGACGGCTATTCTTAAGGAAAATTATCAGGAAGCTAAAAAGTTGGCGCAAGAGTTAATTGGGACTAATTCTGATAAGAATGTATCTAATCACGCCAAATATTATTTAGCTTTAAGTCAGCTGCGGTTAAAAGAATATAAGGACGCCAGAGATGTTTTTAAGCAATTAATTCAAAGTCCTGTGGATGTCCAGATGCGCGATAAAGCTTATTTAGGTCTTTTTGATTCATATTATTTAGATGAACAATATGCCGACGCCCTTGAAGCCATGCAGAGATTATTAATTGTGAGTCCTAAGTCGGAGTTTTTAAGCTTAACTTATCTGAAATTAGCCCGGGTTAATATGAAGCTCGCCCATTGGAAGGAAGCCCATGAATATTTGGATAAGATCATTAATCGTTTCCCGATGAGCATGGAATTTTATATCGCCAAACAGCTTCTTGAAGAGAAGGAATATTTTGCTGTTCAGTTGGGCTCTTTTACGGATCGCGATTTGGCTGAGAAACTAGTCGATGAATTAAAACGAAAAAATGAATATGCCTATGTTGTCGAGACAACAGATCAACAAAACAAAAAATTTTATCGTGTTCGTGCTGGTCAATTAGCCAGTATTGACCAGGCACAAAAGTTAAAATCAAGACTCGCCGGCCTAGGTTATCCTACCCAGATTTATCCTTAATGAGTGATGTCCAAAAAATTATTTTTATCGTTGGTCCAACCGCTGTTAGTAAATCTGATATTGCCCTGCATTTAGCTAAAAATATTAAAACAGAGATTGTTTCCTGCGATGCGATGCAGGTTTACAAAGAAACTTGTATTGCAACGAATAAACCATCAAAAGCTATTCTTAAAAAGATTCGCCATCATTTAATAGATGTTGTTTCAGTTGACGAAGAATTTGATGTTGTGCGATTTAATAATCTGGCTGTCGCGGCCATTTACAATATTCATGAGCGTAAGAAGATCCCGCTTGTTGTCGGCGGCAGTGGTCTTTATATGCAAGTTCTTTTGGATGGAATATTTCAAGGCCCACCTAAGGATGAAAAGTTACGGGAAATATTGACTCAACAAATACACGATCATGGAAATGAGTACTTATATGAAAAACTTAAAAAGGTTGATGCCAAGGCCGCTGGAAAGATTCATGTGCATGATACGAAACGGATTATTCGGGCTCTAGAGGTTTTTATGAAGGAACAAAAACCGTTTTCAGAGTTACAGCAAAAACGTGAAGGTTTGTGGGGGAAATATAAAATTTATATTTTTGGATTGAATCGTGAGCGCAAAGAATTGTATGAGATAATCAACCGGCGCGTGGAACAGATGTTTGATGATGGGTTAATCGAAGAGATTAAAAAGGTTAGTAAATTAAAGTTGAGCCAAACCGCGCTACGTATTATTGGTGTTCGAGAAGTGCGGGGATATTTAAATGGCGAATACGATTTAGCTCGGGCCAAAGAGTTGATGAAGACCAACACACGTCGTTACGCTAAACGACAACTCACGTGGTTTAAGAAAGATAAAAGAGTAGAATGGTTTTTGATTGCTTCAAAGGATTCGATAGAAAATATTGTTGATAGTATTTTAGAAAAGATAAATTAAGGCCGCCAACTTTTTGGCGAGCCTCGCTATAAAAAATAATGAAAGGCGGGAGATTTATGTCCCAGTCAGTACATGGAACAACAAAAGCAAGAGAGAAGGTTCTGGTTGTCGTTGTTGAGATTAGACAGAAGGTCATCCCATGGTCAGCGGAAGATATTCGTCGTGAGATGGAAGAACTTGTGTTTGCCTCGGGAGGAGAATTTGTTGATAGCATTGTTTGTCGAATAGATAAGCCAACGGCTAGTTCTTTAATCGGACAGGGAAAAGTCGAGGAGATCGCCAATTTTTGTATGAATAATCCAATCGATACAGTTATTTTTAGTCAGGATTTGAAAGGGAGTCAGCAAAGAAATCTAGAAGAAGTTATTAAGAAAAAAACAATTGATCGGACACAATTGATTTTAGATATCTTTGCTAAGCGCGCCACCAGTCCTGAAGGAAAGATGCAAGTTGAGCTTGCTCAGTTAGAATATCTTTTGCCGCGTTTAGTTGGTCAAGGTATTGAATTGTCGCGATTGGGCGGCGGGATTGGAACCTCAGGACCTGGAGAAACAAAACTAGAAGTTGATCGACGTCGTATTGCGGTGCGTATTGCGCTACTGCGTAGTGGATTAAAAGAAGTGGCAACCGATGCTGCGCTCAAACGTAAGAAAAGAAAAGATCAGGGGGTGCCGCTGGTTTCTTTGGTTGGTTATACCAACGCCGGCAAATCAACGCTTTTAAACACTTTGACAGATGCTCATCAAGTGACCAAAGATGGGTTATTTACAACACTCGATTCTCTTTCAAGGCAACTTACCCTTTCTAATCATCAGAAGATTGTTCTTTCTGATACCGTCGGATTTATGCATGAATTGCCGCACCATCTTATTGCCGCCTTTAGAGCAACGCTAGAAGAAGTTCAAGAAGCTGACTTGTTGCTTCATGTGTTAGATGTCAGTCATCCGCAGTTTCGTCAATATTATGATTCTGTCATCGATGTTCTTAAAGAGTTGCGAGCCTTTGATAAACCAACGATCTATGTTTTAAATAAGATCGATAAATTAGAAGATGTCCATTGGCTTAAGAATTTTCAAGAAAATTTTGATCACTGCGTTTCTATTTCGGCTAAAACAGGTAAGAATATTGATGGGCTTCTGACAAAAATTAGTGAATTATTGTCTCCAGGATTTGTTGAAATCAATGTGGAAGTTCCCATTGCCCGGATGGATCTTGTTCATTTAGCCCACAAAGAGGGAGAAGTCCTTTCTATTAAATATTATAACGATAGGATTAATATTCGAGCTTCGGTACCGATTAGCCTTGTTGGTAAGTTTAACGTCAGTTAGATTATCTAATTATTATAATTAACTTATATTGACATAATAAGTAGGCAATGCTATATTTCAACTGGAGCTAATAAGAGATCTTTAAGATGAAGAAGACAAAGGCTGATTCATTTGATGTGGCAATTGATCCCAAGGCGCCGCTTTTTGTGATTGGCGTCGTCAGTGAAATGGTTAGTATTCCTATCTGGACGCTTCGAAAACTTGATGAGATGGGCATTGTTGAGCCAAAGCGGATTGGAAAACAAACACGTTGTTATTCACATATGCAGATTAAACAATTAAGTTATGTTCGTTATTTGATGGATGAAAAGGGTGTGAATATTAGCGGGATTAAAGTTATCCTAGAAATAGGAACAAAAAATCAGTGATGTAATGATTTTTTTTGCAAAAAAATTAGCAGTCACCTGCAACAAGTGACAAAGAATATATAAGGAAGGTATATGGAAATGTTAAAACTAGATAAATTTACTCAGAAGAATCAAGAGGCGATTCAGAAGGCTGTTGAATTAGCCAATGAGTTAGGCCACCAGCAAATTGATACAGAGCATCTTGCTTATGCGCTGATTAAAGAGGATGATGGAATCTTTTCATCGATCTTAAATCGTTTTGGAATTTTGCCAAAAGATTTATTAACGAAATTAGACTCAGAATTAGGAAAAAAACCTACTGTCGAGGGCGCAGGGCAGCCGTTTTTATCGAATAATTTAAATAATGTTTTGAGCCAAGCACAGAAATTAGCGCAAGAGATGCACGATGAATATGTTTCACAAGAACATGTCTTTCTGGCATTATATAAAGATTCAACGACCGTCATCTATCAAGAGCTTAAGAAAAATGGCATTAAAGAAGAAGACATTGCGAATCTTATTAAGCAGATTCGTGGCGGACAAAAGGTGACCGATATGAATCCAGAAGAAAAATATCAAGCGCTTGAAAAATATGGACGTGATTTGACGGCCCTTGCGCAAAAAGGAAAATTAGACCCGGTCATTGGCCGTGATGAAGAAATTCGGCGGGTGATTCAAGTTCTATCGCGTCGAACGAAAAACAATCCTGTTTTAATCGGTGAGCCAGGCGTTGGGAAGACGGCGATTGCCGAGGGACTCGCGCAGCGCATTACTTCCGGTGATGTTCCAGAAGGATTAAAAGATAAAAAAGTGATTAGTTTAAACATTGGAGATTTGCTTGCGGGTGCTAAATATCGCGGTGAATTTGAAGATCGTTTAAAAGCGGTTATCAAAGAAATTGAATCTAAGGCTGGCGAAATTATTTTGTTTATCGATGAGCTTCACACAATTGTCGGTGCTGGTGGAGCCGAAGGCGCGGTCGATGCCTCGAACATGCTTAAACCGGCTTTAGCCCGAGGGCAATTGCGCTGCGTTGGGGCAACGACGCTTGATGAGTATCGTAAATATATAGAGAAGGATGCGGCGCTCGAGCGGCGGTTTCAGCCTGTCATGGTCAACGAGCCAAGTGTGGAGGATACCATTGCCATTTTGCGCGGGCTAAAAGAACGATATGAAATTCATCATGGTGTTCGTATTCAAGATTCGGCGCTTATTGCCGCGGCGACAATGTCGCAACGCTATATTACAGATCGATTTTTACCAGATAAGGCGATTGATTTGATTGATGAGGCAGCGTCACGGCTACGTATTGAAATCGACAGCGTGCCACAGGAGTTGGATGTGATTGAGCGTCGTATTCGTCAATTAGAGATTGAGCGCCAAGCGCTAAAGAAAGAAAAAGATGATCCATCCAAACAACGATTGAACAAATTAGAAGAAGAATTGGAAGGATTAAAGGAAGAAAACAAGAAGCTCCGTTTACGCTGGGAAGGTGAAAAAGAAGTTATCGCAAAAATGAGAAACATAAAGGAAAAGATAGAACAAGTTAAGATTGATGAATCGCGATACGAGAAGCAAGGTGATTTAAATAAAGTCGCCGAGATTCGCTATGGAACTCTTGTTAATTTGGAAAAAGATTTAGAGAAGCAAAAGAAAGAATTAAATAAATTAAAAGATAAGGGGCTCATGCTCAAAGAAGAAGTGGATGAGCAGGACATTGCCGAGATTGTTTCGAAATGGACAAAGATTCCTATTTCGAAGCTGATGGAAGGAGAAACGGAAAAGCTTATTCATATTGAAGGAGTTCTTAAGAATCGCGTGGTGGGACAAGACGAGGCGGTTGAGCTTGTTTCTTCTTGCATCCGTCGTTCAAGAACGGGATTAAGCGACCCTAATCGCCCCATTGGCTCTTTTATTTTTGTCGGGCCAACGGGTGTGGGGAAAACAGAACTTGCCAAAGCGCTCGCCTGGTTTTTATTTGATGATGAGAATGCGATGATTCGAATCGACATGAGTGAATATATGGAGAAGCACAGTGTCTCGCGTTTGATTGGCGCGCCGCCGGGTTATGTCGGCTATGATGAAGGCGGACAATTAACAGAAGCGGTTCGTCGACGTCCGTTTGCGGTTATTCTTTTTGATGAAATCGAAAAGGCGCACAATGATGTGTTTAATACGCTTTTACAAATTCTTGATGACGGGCGATTAACTGATGGTCAAGGGCGTGTGGTTAATTTTAAGAATACGATTATTATTATGACCTCGAACGTCGGCTCTGAAGTAATTTTGGATTTAACGAATAAGAAGGAGATTGACGTAAAGATTAAAGAGGCGCTTAAAAATAATTTTCGTCCAGAGTTTCTTAATCGTATTGATGAGATTATTATTTTCAATCGATTGCGTAAAGAAGATATTAACAAAATTGTTGATATTCAGGTTAATATCGTTAAAAATCGATTAAAAGATAAGGGCATTGGCTTAGAGCTAACGGATCGGGCCAAAGAATTACTAGGTGATCAAGGTTATGATCCGGTTTATGGCGCTCGTCCATTAAAACGGATTATTCAAAAGATGATTCAAGATCCGATTGCGGTTAGAATTTTAAAGGCCGAAGTCAAAGAACACGATACGATTAAAGTCGATCGGGCAAAAAATGGAGAATTGATTTTCGATGTTGAATAATTCTTACAATAGGATTGGGTTAGTTGCGGTTATATTATTCTTTATTTCGGTTAATCTTGGGATGGCGCAACCTAAACAAGAATATATCCGCGATGGCCTTTATCGAGAGGTTTATAAAGATTCAAGCAAGATCCGACGTGTTTTGACGTACAAAAATGGTGAACCTAATGGACCGTTCAATGTTTTTTATGGCGGCAATAAACTAATTGGCGAAGGTAATTATCTTGATGGGCGCTTAGAAGGCAAAGCCCAAGGGTATTATCCAAATGGGTTAACCGAGTTTGAAGTTTATTACCATATTGGATATCTACAAGGCCCGGCGAAAGCTTATTATGAAAATGGAAATCTCAAGAGTGTCGCTCAGTATTCTTTTGGGCAAAAGGTTGGCAAGGCCCAAGAGTTTTATGAAACCGGTGAACTTCACTATGAACGTGAATATAAAGATGGAAAAGAAAATGGTATGGCTAAGGAATTTTCGCCAGAAGGATATTTGTTGCGACAAGGATTTTTTAGAAACGGCGTTCAGCAAGGAATTATTCGTGAATACGATTCTGTTGGGCATTTAGCGAAGGCCTTTGAATCTTATCATGGAATGCCTGAGGGAGAAATTCGTGAGTATTATTCGTTCGGAGATATCAAAAGTGAAAGCGTTATTGAATCAGGAAAGTTAAAAGATGGTGAGATTCGTGAATATTATCCAACAGGTGAATTGTGGAAGGAAGTCAGCATCTTGGATGGAAAACGACAGGGCTTGTATAGAGAATTTTATTATGACGGTACGCTTAAAGTCCTTGGCCATTTTGTTGATAATAAGCGCGATGGTGTTTTTAAAACTTATTATAAGAATGGTGTTTTAAAAGGTAAGAGAGTTTATTTAGATGACAAGAAAATTGCGACCAGAAATTATGACCAAAATGGGAAACTTGTTGTCGGGAGTAGTCAAGAATGATGATGTGGTTATTGGCGATTATTTTTGTTGGTTTGCTTGGAGTTCTCATTTTCTTAAGTGGATATTTTTCTAGCCAAAAGAAAACGAGGGATCAATTCCTAAAGGAGTTGGCTAATCTGTTGGGAGGAAAGCTTGAGCCAATAGCCGATTTAGATAACTCTTATCGTATTAGTTTTAATTTTGAGAATCATGATTTTACATTTGATGACATAGAAGAAAAGGGGTTTACAGTTACGATCAATAAAGCTCTTTTAAAGGTTTCAACGCCAACAAAGTTTAATTTAACTTTTATTGAACAAGAAGAGAAGGCAACGATGCGCTCTTCCATTGTTTTAGCCTCACAAATTGAAGAAGAGAATGTTTCTGCGGTCGCTAAGGTTAATTTACCAAAAAGCTTAAAAGGATTGAAGGTTAGTACAAATGATCCGTTATTAGCTAATAGGCTTTTAGATGATTCAAAGGTAGCGAATATTTTTTCGGGGTTTAAGAATCTTGATGTGCGCGGATACCCTTCGGTTTCGCTTAAGATTGTTGATGGGATTATTAGTTTAGAGTTTGGTTTGCTGGCAACATTTCGGCCGAGTCTTACGGAGTTACGGAGTCATATTGCGCAACTCGAAAATTATTTGGATATTTTGTTGTTTTTGGTTGAAAAGCTTAAGAAATTATCTTCGCTAAGTCGCTGATGGTGGCAAATTGGTTATTGACAGCAAAAGCATTTTTGTTATAATGCAGCCTTAGCATTCAGCCCCCCAGAGTGCTAAAATTGTTAATCATTCGACGAGTCATTAACAATTCAACAAAGAGGTAAAATTATGACACCAAGACATTTAGATGCAAAAGAGCGAAAAGAAAGGATCTTGGCGATTACTATTGAACAATATATCAAAACGGTCGCCCCGGTTAGTTCTGCCTTTATTGCGCAAAGGCATCCTTTGGATGTGAGTTCAGCAACGATTCGTAATGTCTTGGCGGAATTAGAAGAAGAGGGATATTTAACGCATCCGCATACCTCCGCTGGGCGCGTGCCTACGGAAAAGGGCTATCGTTATTATGTGGATCATTTGATGGATGAAATTCATTTATTAGAGGATGAGAAAAAGCATATTAAGGCGGAGTACGAGAAAGAAAGATTTGTGCTAGAGGCCTTGCTCGATAAAACTTCCCGTGTTCTTTCTGATATGACGCATTATACAAGCATTATTTCCGTTGATGGTTGGGGGAGTAAGCTATTTTGTCGCGGAACAAGTTTTGTGGTCAATTATCCTGATTATCAAGATATTAAAAAGATCGAAGGAATTTTAACGGCGCTGGATGAGAAAGAGCAATTATTGCAATTGATTAATCGGGATTTAGAAAGAAAGATTGGTATTTATATCGGACACGAAATTGCCTATGCGCAGATGAATAGTTGTTCATTGGTTGTTTCAAAATATCAACTCAAAGATGGGCATAGCGGGCGACTGGCTATTTTAGGTCCAACACGTATGAATTATGAGCGTGTTGTATGTGCCCTTGATTATTTATCAGAGTTAATGCCTGAGATTGAATAATATGGAAGATAAGATGGAAACAAAAGATTCAGAACACAACGACAACGACGCTCAAGATTCAGAAGTTTCAGCGGAAGAAATTGTTAGTTTAAAAGAATCTGAATATAAAAAACTTGTTGATGAAATTGCGCAGCAGAAAGATAAATATGTGCGTCTTTACGCTGAATTTGACAATGCCCGTAAACGGATGGAACGGGAAAAGCAAGAGTTTGTTAAATACGCCAATGAAGAACTTGTCGTCGAGTTTCTGGATGTTCTTGATGATTTGGAGCGATCGGTTGAAGCGGCCAAAGCCAAGCATGAAGATTACACCGCTTTTTTAAAAGGCATTGAGATGGTGATGGCGCATGTGTATGAACTTTTAAAACGTCATGGCGTAAAACCAATGACCGCTAAAGGTGGAAAATTTGATCCACATTCACACGAAGTTTTGATGCAAGAAGAAAATGAAAACGTTGCAGACGAAACGGTTGTCGAAGAATTTCAAAAAGGTTATTACCTTGGCGATCGAGTTGTTCGCACCGCGAAGGTGAAAGTATCTAAGAAAAAAAATTAAGGGCTGTCAGTCTTCAGCTTTCAGCTATCAGTAGCTGTCAGCTACTGAAAACTGAAAGCTGATAGCTGATAGCTGTTAAAGGAGGATTAGAAAATGGCTAAAGCAATTGGAATCGATTTAGGAACATCAAACTCAGCCGCCGCTGTGTTAGAAGGTGGTCGGCCGGTAATTATCCCTTCAGCGGAAGGGGCCGGGGTTGCCTCAGGAAAGGCGTTTCCATCGTTTGTTTCGTTTACAAAAGATGGTCAACGATTGGTTGGTGAACCAGCCCGACGACAAGCGCCGGTTAATTCTGAAGGAACCATTTATGCGGCTAAACGCAAGATGGGAACAAATCATAAATTTAAGGTGTTTGATAAAGAGTTTACGCCGCAGCAAGTCAGCGCTTTTATTTTGCAAAAGATTAAATCAGACGCTGAAAAGTTTTTAGGCGATACGGTAGAAGAAGCGGTCATCACCGTTCCCGCGTATTTTAATGACAATCAGCGTCAAGCCACCAAAGATGCTGGCGAGATCGCCGGACTTAAGGTTCTTCGTATCATTAATGAACCGACAGCGGCGTGTTTGGCGTATGGACTTGATAAAGCCGGTAAAGAACAAAAAATTATGGTCTTTGATTTGGGCGGTGGAACGCTTGATGTCACCATCCTTGAGATGGGTTGGGACAATGAACATAAGGCTGCGACCTTTGAAGTATTGTCCACCAGTGGAGATAATCAATTAGGTGGAACAGACATGGATAATGTCTTGATTGATTATATTATCCAAGAGTTCAAAAAAGAATCAGGCATTGATTTAAAAAATGACAAGATGGCTTTTCAACGTTTACGTGAAGCGGCGGAGAAAGCGAAAGTTGAACTTTCCAGCACCGTTTCAACGGATATTAATTTGCCGTTTATTACTGCCGATGCATCAGGCCCTAAGCATCTTAATTTAAAAATTGAACGAGCGAAGTTGGAAGACCTTGTGTCCCCGATTATTTCTCGATGCCGTGGACCAATTGTTCAGGCAATCAAAGATTCTTCAACAAAGTTGGGCGAACCGGTCAACGTTGACAAAGTTATTTTAGTCGGCGGACCGACACGTATGCCTATCGTGCAAGAGTTTGTTGAAAAAGAAGTTGGGAAAAAATTAGAACGTGGTGTTGACCCCATGGAATGCGTCGCTTTAGGCGCCGCGGTTCAAGCGGGAATCATCAAAGGTGAAGCAAAGGAAGTTTTACTTTTAGACGTCACTCCACTTTCATTGGGGATTGAAACAATGGGTGGTGTATCGACTAAACTCATTGATCGAAACACAACAATTCCTATTAAGAAGAGTCAGATCTTTTCAACAGCTGATGATAATCAAAATGCTGTGACTATCCGTGTTCTTCAAGGAGAACGTCAGATGGCAAATGATAATACTGAGTTGGGGCGTTTTGATTTGATTGGAATTCCACCAGCCCCACGCGGCGTTCCTCAAAT
Source organism: Candidatus Omnitrophota bacterium (assembly GCA_023247445.1). GTDB lineage: Bacteria > Omnitrophota > Gorgyraeia > Zapsychrales > Zapsychraceae > JAHFGL01. The sequence continues at coordinate 13,654 of JAHFGL010000034.1, forward strand.
TGAAGTTACCTTTGACATCGATACCGACGGAATTGTTCACGTTCATGCCAAAGATAAGGGAACAGGAAAAGAACAATCGATCAAAATTACCGCGGCAACAAAACTTTCAGAAGCGGATATTGATAAGATGGTCAAAGAAGCTGAAAAATATGCCGAAGAAGATAAAAAGAGAAAAGAAGAGGCGGAAATTTTAAATCAAGCCAACAGTCTTTTGTATTCAACGGAAAAATCTGTTAAAGATTACGGCGATAAAATCTCAGCTGATGATAAATCAAATATTGAAAAAGAACTTAATAATCTGCGCGAAGCGATTAAGTCCAAAGATCACGGTAAAATTAAAACGAGTATGGACTCGCTTCAAAGTGTCAGCCATAAATTAGCGGAAGAAGTTTATAAGTCAACGGCCTCGCAGCAAACAGCTGGTCAAGGTGCGGGCGGTCATGAGCAACCTCATCAGGAAGCTGGTGCCGGGCAAGGGCAGAATTCTGCTGGCGCTAAAGGTGGCAATGATGATGTGATCGACGCTGATTTTAAGGCAGAAAAATAATTGATAGGGTCAAGGGGCAAGGTGTAAGGGGCAAGGATTTTTGAAAAGGTCTTTAAGCCATGCCCCTTGTCCCATGACCCTTTTTATTAAATTATGAAAAAAGATTACTACGAAATTTTAGGTGTTCCGAAAGCCTCGACTTTACAGGAAATTAAAAAAGCGTATCGATCACTTGCGCTTAAATATCATCCTGACCGTGTGCCTGAAGAACAAAAAAAAGAATCAGAAGAGAAGTTTAAGGAAATCTCTGAGGCTTATGGCGTTTTATCTGATCCGCAGAAGCGTCAAATGTATGACCAACATGGGCATGCAGGCATTGATCAGAATTATACTTCTGAAGATATTTATCGTGGCGCAGATTTTAGTAGCATCTTTGGTGAGGCGGGTCTTGGCGATATTTTAAGTCAGGTTTTTGGTGGTGGCAGTTTTGAGGGTTTTGATGGTTCTGGTCGTCGATCAAGTCGTGCTCAACGCGGTCGAGATATTCAATATGAAATTGAGATTACGTTAGAAGACGCGTTTAAAGGCGTTGATAAAAAGATTCAAGTTCCTCGTCACGAGGTGTGTACACAGTGTCAAGGCTCTGGGGCCAAGGCAGGAACAAAGATGAAGACCTGTCAAACCTGCGGCGGTCGTGGGCAAGTGACGATGTCGAGTGGATTTTTCCGTATGGCGCAAACTTGTTCGGCGTGCGGCGGACAGGGACAAATTATTAAAGAATATTGTCCTGCGTGTAGTGGCAAAGGGGCGACGCGCGTTGTCAGAAATATTGATGTGTCGATTCCGGCGGGCGTTGATAATAGTTCGCGGCTTCGCGTTAAGGCTCAAGGAGAGATTGGACCAGCGGGTGCAGGGGATTTGTATCTTTATATTCATGTCATGCCTAGCGAAGTTTTTCAGCGCGACGGCAAAGATTTGTACATACAGCTTTCTGTTAGTTTTGTGAAAGCAGCTTTGGGGGCTGAGGTATCGGTTCCAACGCTTAGTGGAAATGTTTCGATGAAAGTTCCTTCGGGAACGCAAAGCGGAAAAGTTTTTCGTTTAAAGAATAGTGGTATGCCGGATGTCCACGGTGGATCAAACGGTGATCAATATGTGAAAGTAATGATCTCGGTTCCGGAACATTTAAGTTCAGAAGAACGCAATTTGCTTGAACAATTTGCAAAATTAAGAGGCGAGGATATTAATCCAAAAGAAGAATCGATTGGAGAAAAGATAAAGAAGGTGTTTAAATAGGGACAAGGGTCAAGGTTTTACTTTGTTTTCCATGACCCATGCTACTTGTCCCTTGACCCTATAAAGAAGGAGAAATAAAATGCCAACCTATGAATATGAATGCGATGCCTGTAGCCATGCGTTTGAAGCGCTTCAGTCGATGACAGAGCCAAAGTTAAAAAAATGTCCCAAATGCGGGAAACAAAAGCTTCATCGGCTGATTGGAACGGGAGCCGGGGTTATTTTTAAGGGCTCGGGATTTTATGAGACAGATTATAAGAAGAAGGATGCGGCGCCAGCGCCCAAAGCTTCCGCTTCGGAAAAATCCGCGCCTTGTTCTACCGCTTGCAAATGTGCCCCTGCGGCAACAGGGCATAAACATTAAATCTGAGATTTTGTTTTGCGGGAATTTGTTATTTTGCTATTATTTTGGGGTATTAAACGATTACAAATTTAGTTAAATTCTTTAGAGAGGTTAAATAATCAACCATGTCCAGCATTAAACCCTTTCGTGCCGTCCATTACAATCCAGAAAAGATAAAGGATTTTTCAAAAGTCATTTGCCCTCCGTATGACATTATTTCGGAAGAGCAGCAGAACTTTTATCATAATTTAAGTCCATACAATTATATTAATCTGGAATTGGCTAAAGATAAGCCCAATGATGACAAGTCAGAAAACAAATATACCCGTGCCAATAAATGTTTTGAGGACTGGCTGAGAAAAGGTATTTTGGTTCAGGATGAAAAGCCTAGTATTTATTTTTATAAGCAAGAATATAAAGTGCTTGGACAAAAATATACTCGTCTAGGATTTGTCTCTTTGATGGAATTAGAAAATGAGGAAGATTCCAAAATTTATCCGCACGAAAATACTCATGCGCATGCGGTTGATGATCGATTAAAACTTTGGAAAACTTTGGATGCGAATTTAAGCTGTATTTTTGTGTGTTATTCTGATCGTCAAAAGAAGGCCGAAAAGATTTTTAATAAAGAGTTAGCTGCCAAGGCTCCGCTTATTAATGTTGAAGATTCTGATCACGTTCGTCATAAGCTTTGGCGTTTGGAAGATCCTGATCTTATAAAGGAAATCAATGAGTCTGTTGCTGATCAACAACTTTTTATCGCTGACGGCCATCATCGTTTTAAAGTAGCGAATGAAATTCGCAAGATGAAACTCGCCAAGAAAACCAATCCCACCGGTAATGAGCCTTATAATTTCGTTATGACGTATTTCACCAATATGGATTCGAAAGATCTTAAGATTTTTCCTATGCATCGAATCGTTAGAAAATGGCCGCAGGATATTTCCATTTTGGAAGAAAATTTTCGAATTGATAAAATTAAAAATAGAGATGATCTTTTAATTCTACTCGCTAAAGCTGGCCGCAATGAACACGCATTTGGCCTTTATACAAATGAGGGTGTGAAGTTGCTGCGTCTTAAAAATAAATCATTGATTAATGAATATATTAAGGAAGGGTCATCGGATTATAAAAATCTTGATGCCAGTATCTTAAAGTCTTTCGTTTTTGATCGATTGGGTATTACATCGACGGATATTATTTATACTAAAGATTTAGAAGAAGTGACAAATATGGTCAATAATCATCAGGCCCAAGCCGGATTTATCATGAACCCTGTCAAAATTGCACAACTAAAAGCGATCGCCTTAAATGGCGAGCGCATGCCTCCTAAGACAACTTACTTTTATCCGAAGGCGTGGTCCGGGCTGACGGTATATAAATTAGATTAACCGAAATTCCAATAAACAAATACCAAATACCAAACAAAAATAAAATTACAAATCACAATGACCAAAATAAGTTTTTAATTTGGAGTTTGTAAATTGTTTGTAATTTGGTACTTGGAGTTTAATTAAGAATATGGCTCTTTTTGGACGCCCCAAATATACGCTTGTAAATATTAAGAAAAAAGAAATCCCAGCGGGTTTGTGGACCAAATGCCCTGATTGTTCATCTCCTACCTATACCAAAGAGCTCGAGAGTAATTCCAATGTTTGTTCAAAGTGCAGCTATCATTTTCCTTTAACGGCCCAGGAACGCGTCGATCTTTTGATTGATAAGGGAACGTTTAAGGAGCGAGATCTTGGGCTGAACTCGACAGATCCTCTTGAATTTAAAGGACCAAAAACATATAAAGAAAAATTAGAGGCTGATCAGAAAGCAACAGGACTACGTGATGCGGTTATTACCGGCTGTGGAAAATTAGCGGGCAAGACTATTGCGTTAGCCGTTACCGACTCGCGATTTATTATGGGATCGATGGGATCCGTTGTCGGCGAGAAGATTACACGTTTAGTTGAGCATGCGACTAAGAATAAGTTGCCGGTGATCATTGTTTCTGGCTCCGGGGGTGGAGCGCGTATGTATGAAGGGGTTTTTTCGCTTATGCAAATGGCGAAAACATGCGCGGCCCTTTCACGTCATGCCCAAGCCGGTTTTTTGCATGTTTCTGTTTTGACAAATCCAACGATGGCTGGGATTATGGCATCTTTTGCTGGGATTGGCGATATTATCATGGCAGAACCAAAAGCTTTAATTGGTTTTACAGGTCCACGTGTAATCGAACAAACGATCCGTCAAAAGCTTCCGGAAGGTTTTCAAACCTCTGAATTTTTACTCGCCCATGGATTAATCGATATGATCGTTGAGCGACAGAAAATGCGTGACACGATTGCGCAACTAATCGATTATTCTCAAAACAGTAAAAATAAATAGTTCAATATTATTTCATTGCACTTTAAAGAAGTTTTTTATAGAATAGGCGCCTATGTACTTGTTTATCTTCCCAATTTCATCTATGTCAGTGGGAACTATAAAGGAAAATTGAGATGGCTCAGGTAAGTTTAAGAGATGTTTCCAAGGTTTATAAAGGTGATGTCCGCGCGGTTGATAAAATCAACTTAGGGATCGAGAACAAAGAATTTATGGTTCTGGTTGGTCCATCAGGCTGCGGCAAATCCACAACACTGCGGATGATTGCAGGTTTGGAAGAAATCTCCGAAGGAAAAATTTGGATTGGTGATCGCCTTGTTAATGATATTCCTGCCAAAGATCGCGACATCGCGATGGTTTTTCAGAATTATGCCCTTTATCCCCACATGACTGTTTTTGAAAATATGTCTTTTGGTTTGAAATTACGCAAATATCCTAAAGAGGAAATTGAACGTCGAGTTCACGAGGCGGCCGAAATCTTAGGGATCAAAAAGTTTCTGACTCGTCGGCCGAAACAGCTTTCCGGAGGGGAACGCCAGCGCGTTGCCTTAGGACGTGCAATTGTCCGTAAGCCAATGGTTTTCTTGTTGGATGAGCCTTTAAGTAATTTAGATGCAAAAAGACGTGTTCAGATGCGGACAGAAATTCATAAGTTGCGACTACGTTTACAGACAACGTTTATTTATGTTACTCATGATCAGACAGAAGCGATGACTCTGGGTGATCGCATTTGCGTTATGAACGATGGTAAGATCCAGCAATGTGCTGATCCAATGACCATTTATGATAAGCCAGCCAATAAATTTGTGGCGAGCTTTATTGGATCGCCGCCGATTAATATCATGACGGGAAAGATTATTAAGAAGGAACGAAAATATTATTTTGACGAGGGAAAATTTCAGGTCAAATTAGTTGAAGATATGTATAAAGCCATTGCGCCGTATGAAGGGAAAGAAGTTTTTTTTGGTGTTCGTGCGGAAGATATCTATGATAAGCTGTTTGTGACGGAGGCTTCCCCCGAAAACACCATACGCGCAGCCTGTGAAGTTGTCGAGCCGCTTGGTTCAGAAGTGTATTTGTATCTTAACTCCGGCAAGAATACATTCGTAGCACGGGTGGGAGCTCATAACAAGCCAGATGTCAATCGTGACATGGATCTTGTAATCGATATGGGCAAGGTGCACTTTTTTGACCAACAAACTGAAGCAACCATTATCTGATCTATGTTTTATCCTTCCGGCCGCTTTGCTAATCATTCTAGTGGCCCTTTTTCTTTTTGCCTTTTTCAAAGACCTTCACTTTTTTAAATATCTTTCCATCGGGCTGTCCTTAATTGTATTTTATATGCTTCCTTTGTGGAATCGTTTGGCGCAAAAGCAGGCCGTTTTTACTATTAAAATGCAAGATACGCGCGAGAAAATAAATTTATTAGAGGCAGAGATTGCGCATGAAAAAAAAGTTATCAGTTCATTTGAAGAAAAGATTGTTCGTTTCTCTCAACTCAAAGGATTAACGGAACGATTAAGCATGAGCCTTTCTTTGGAAGACACTTCTAAAACTTTATCCGTCGAAGTTAATCGATTATTTGGTGATAAAGATGCCGTTATTATTTTATATCTTTTTCAATCAAAGACAGGAGAGCTGGGCATCAGTTCTTCACAAAAAGATCAAATGAACATTAACATTAAAGCTAAGCGCGGAGATATTTTTGATCAGTGGATTGTTAAGGCGATGCAGCCTTTACTTATCGAAGATACTAAGGCAGATTTTCGTTTTGATGCTGACAAAATCGTGACCGAAGATTCGCGTAAAATTCGCTCGCTTATTAGTGCGCCGCTAATGGTTGGACATAAAGCTTTAGGAATTCTTCGTGTTGATAGCCCTCGAGAAAATCAATTTACAACAGAAGATTTGCGATTTTTGACAACAATAGGAGATGTTGGCGCCCTCGCCGTTGAAAATGCCCAGCTTTATGAACATGTTGAAGAATTAGCGATTAAAGATGGATTAACCAATTTATATTTAAAGAAATATTTTTTAGATCGGTTGTCGGAAGAGATTAGTCGACATATGCGTCATAAAAGTGAGATGGCGCTTCTTATGATCGATTTAGACTTTTTTAAAAAATATAATGATCAGTTTGGCCACACGGCGGGAGATATCGTCCTTAAGACGGTGGCGAGCACATTGCTGGAGGTTTTTAATCAGCCCGGTAATTTTGTGGCGCGCTATGGCGGAGAAGAATTTTGTGTTTTGCTACCCGACTGTTCAAAAAATAAGGCTGCTCAATTAGCTGAGAGTTTGAGAAAAAAGATTGAAGCGCAGACGATTACATTGCGACGAGAAGAAACATCGATGAGTATTTCTGTCGGCATTGCCGTTTTTCCTAAAGACGCGCAACTTAAAGAGGAACTGATCCATAAGGCTGATCAGGCTCTTTATCGAGCGAAGAAAGAAGGCCGAAATAGGGTTTGTACAGCATGATATCTCCTTTGATTATCACAACTATTATTTATGTTGTTTTTGTTCTGTACTGTGTTGAAAAATTAACACGGCAGCAAGAACAACGTTATGAGGAGGACTTGGCGCAAATTGAAAATGAGTGTCAAAAGTTCATTGAGCGAAAAGAATATTATCAAAAAGAAAAATTAGATTTAGAAAATCAATCTATGCAAATCTTTGCTTTGTATGAAATGACTAAAGAAGTTACACAAAGTTTGCATGAACATGAAGCTTTTGATATCTTTCGAAAAGAATTGCGTGCCCATGTTGTTTTTGATGATTGTCGTTTGGTTGATGTTGCTTCAGCTGAGGTCAATGATTTTTTAAAGTCAGGAGAATATTTTGTTTTTACACTTGCTTGGAAAAAAAATAAAATGGGCTATTTGGCTATTAAGGGCGTACAAGAGAAAGATAAAGAAATCGCTATGATTCTGGGACATCAATTTGCGTTGGCGCTGCGGCGGGTTAGGCTTTATGAAGAGATCGAAAAGGTTGCGATTACTGATAGTCTGACCGAGGTTCATACGCGTCGGTATACGTTGGAACGTTTAGACGAAGAATTAAAACGATCTCGCCTGCGAAAAATAAAACTATCTTTTCTTATGATCGATGTTGATTCGTTTAAGAATATTAATGATACGTATGGACATTTGGCGGGTGATCAAATTCTGCAAGAGGTGGGATTGATTATTAAAGAAAATATTCGCGAGATTGATATTGCTGGCCGTTATGGTGGGGAAGAATTTTCAGTTATTTTGCCTGACACCGATCGGTTAGGCGCACAAAACGCTGCCGAACGTATTCGAAAAGCCACCGAAGAAAGATCGATTAAGGCGTATGACACAACGGTTCGAGTAACATTAAGTGTTGGCATCACAACTTTTCCTGAAGATGGCGATCAGCTGCAGGAAATGATTGATAAAGCTGATTGGGCTCTTTATCGGGCCAAGAAATTAGGTCGAAATCAAGTCTGTTCTTTTGGTGTTTTTGACACGTAATCCCGCAATTTTGCCAACAAAATTCGAGATAATTAACTAAGATTACAATTGAAGCTCCTTATTTTCTGGGCTAGAATACCCCCATCTTAGAACCATTCAAAACTTGATAAGCCATTCGCTGCCGGAATACTTATACAAAATTTACATATTATTAATAATAGTATATGAAAAAGTTTACTATTGGTGTTGATGTTGGGGGGACGAATATTAAGTTGGGGATTGTTGATGCCGCTGGGAATATTCTTTCTCAAAGTCGTTTGTCAACAGAGAGTTTTATCGCTAATAAACAGCATTTGATCGAAGCGATTGTTTCTGCCATTCGTGAGTTAATCCAAAAAAATAATTTAACGAAGAAAGATATCACGGGCATTGGGATCGGTTTGCCTGGACTCATTGATTACAAGGGGGGAATGGTTATTTTCCTTCCCAATATTCCTGGATGGAAAAATGTCCCACTTAAAAGAATTATTGAGAAGAAAACAGGCATAAAGACTTTTATCGATAATGATGTTAATGTGATTGCCTTAGGCGAGTGGAATTATGGTGTTGGGAAAGGATATGAGAATTTGGTTTATATGACGTTAGGAACGGGTGTTGGCGGCGGATTAATTTTAAACAATAAACTTTATCGTGGGGAAGGATTTGCTGCTGGTGAAATCGGTCACATCCCTTTAAATGAAAAAGGTCCAGCGTGTAATTGCGGCAGTTGGGGATGTTTTGAACGATATGTGGGGAATCAAACTCTTCTTAGTAATTTGAAAAGAATTTTTAAAAAGGATGTTCGAATTCCAGAGGCATTTGAATTAGCAAATCGTGGAGATAAAAAAGCATTGGCGTTTTGGCAGCAGACCGCAACACATATTGGCAATGGTTTGATTGGTGTTGTCAATTTACTTAATCCGCGTTTGATTGTCATTGGCGGCGGAGTTTCCAATAATTATAAATTCTTTCATAAAACGGTAGAGAAAATTATCAAGCAAAGAGCCATGAAGGTTCAGGCCAAGATGGTTAAAATTATCCGAGCTAAATTAGGTGATAGCGCTGGCATTTTGGGCGCACAGGTTTTAGTTAACAATGCATTACGGGAGCGATAAAATTTTGAAGCAGTATAAACAATTCCTTTCTTTTTTATTTTTTGTCCTTTGGATTCCCGCTTTAATTTCCTTTCCTGAAGCTGTTTCTGCGCAAGATCAAAAAAATACAGAAAATACAGAGACCGCTGAGAATAAAGAAGCTACCCCTGGCAATTCAGTTGAGATCAATGGCGATGTGGTTGAGTATGCGATGGATGGAAATAAACTAACCGCCAAAGGCAATGTTGTTATTGTTTATAAAGAAAAGAACACCATCCTCAAATGTGATCAGGTGGAATTTTATCGCAACACAAAGATTGCCAATGCTCAAGGTAATGTTCGTCTTATTTCTTCCAGCGGAGAAATTGCGGGAGACAAAATGACTTTTAATTTTGGGACGATGACAGGAGAATTTAACGATGTCAAGATTTCTACTAATCCCTATTATGGATCTGCACGAAAAGTAAGCAAAGTTAGTGAAAGTAAGATGGAAATGAAATCAGGGCACTTAACAACCTGTGATTTGGATAAACCACATTATCGTATGGCCTTTAAGAGGGCTGATATTTATCCAAAGGAAAAGTTAGTGGCGCGCAGTACAAAGTTTGTGATCGGCAAACTCCCGATTCTTTATATCCCAAAATTTACGCAGAGGTTAGATCGCAAACAACCAATTTTTACTTTTACCCCCGGCTACAAGAAAGATTGGGGAGCCTTTGTGTTGACAAGTTTGCGTTTTAATTTGAGTGACAATTTTAAAGGATTTATTCGTTTTGATGCACGAGAAAAACGTGGTGTGGCCCAAGGGTTGGATCTTAGCTATAAAACACCTAACATGGGCAGTGGTAGTATTAAGTTGTATTACATGAACGAGTTATTAATTTCATCCAAACATTTTTATCAAATTAAACCGACAAAAACAATTGCCAAGGAGCGCTTTTTGGCGCAGTGGCGTCATAAATGGGATATTGATAAAGATACGAATGTTGTATTGCAATATGCCGTCGTCAGAGACGATTCATTTATTAAAGATTATTTTAAGCGAGATTATGATAGGGATTCTAATCCCAAGACATTTTTCTTGTTAACAAAAGTTCTTCCTAGGGGTGTTGCAAGTTTTCGACTTGATAAGCGCGTTAATCGATTTGAAGGAGGCGTTGAACGGCTTCCCGAAATTACTTATGATTTAGCCGATACAAAGATGGGGGTCTCACCATTTTATTTTCGTAATAAAACAACTTATTCGAATTTGTCATTAAAGCAGCCTTCGCCTACGGAGGTTCGAAAAAGCACAGAACGTGTCGATACCGACAGTCAGATATCTTATCCAATGAAACTTGGTATTATTGAATTTCAACCTTTCGTCGGAGGCGAAGAAACTTACTATAGTCGAACCAATGATCCATCGCAGTATCATATTATGCGTGGCATTTTTAAAACAGGGGCTTCATTAAGTACAAAATTCTATAAAATTTTTGATGTGGATAGAAAGTTTTTTGGAGTTGAAGTTAAACGGTTAAGGCATCTTATTACTCCAACGGTCAGTTATTCGTACATCCATGACCCAACAGTTCCTTCTACGTTTCTTGATCAATTTGATGCTATTGATAGCCGGCAACGCGAGCACAGCATCAACTTTGGCATTGATAATAAGCTCCAGACCAAACGAGATGGAAAGATTGTTGATTTATTGCGGATGCTTGTCAGTACCGATTTTTATTTGAAAGAAAGTTTGAACGGCGGTGGCTTTAATAAAATCAACGCTGATATTGAGCTTAGACCTAATAGCTGGTTAACTTTTCTTCTGGATTCAGAATATCTAACGCGTAAGGATAAGATCAATACTGTTAATTTTGATATGTATATTCGAGGAAAAGATCAGCCGTGGTCATTAGATTTTGGAAAGAGATTAAATGTAGAACAAGATGACGATCAGATTACAACGGAATTTAAATACAAACTCAATCCATTGTGGGCCATAAAAATTTATGATCGGTTTGATACAAGAAATGGTTTGCAAAAGGCCCAAGAATTTGTTATTACCAGAGATTTGCATTGCTGGACTATGGATATTAGTTTCAACGAAACACGGGGAAGAGGAAGCGAAATTATGCTCATCTTCACGCTCAAAGCCTTTCCTGACTTAACCATTGATGCTGGAACAGGTTTTAATCAGAGAAAATTTGGATCACAAAGTTCAGAAGGGGAATAGGATGAATATCACTATTATTGGATCAGGATATGTGGGGTTGGTAACAGGGGTGTGCTTGGCCCACATTGGTCACCATGTCATCTGCGTTGATAATGACAAGGAGAAGATTAAGAAATTACAGAAGGGAAAGATTCCTATTTATGAACCTCAGTTAGAAGAGCTGATGAAAAAGTATTTAAAGAACAAGCAGCTCGTCTTTTCTCCTTCTATTAAAGAGGCAACGAAGAAATCGATCGCTATTTTTATTGCGGTTGGAACGCCATCGAAGAAAAATGGAGAGGCAGACTTAACGTTTGTTGAGAATGTGGCGCGAGAAATTGCCCTTAGCATGGATTCTTATAAATTGATTATTGAAAAATCAACGGTTCCCGCTGAAACGGGCAGCCGTATTGAGCGAACGATTCGTTTGAATATCCCGAAGAAATTTAGAAGCGCCGGTAAAATAAATTTTGATTTTGATGTCGCCTCAAATCCTGAATTCTTACGTGAAGGTTCGGCCGTTTCTGATTTTATGCATCCAGACCGCATCGTTGTTGGCGTTGAGAGTAGGAAAGCTGAAATGCTCCTGCGTGAAATTTACAAGCCACTTAAGGCCAACATCGTTGTAACCAATATTAATTCTGCTGAGCTTATTAAACATGCCTCAAATTCTTTTCTGGCGACAAAGATTTCTTTTATCAATGCGATTGCCCAAATTTGTGATCGGGTTAACGCGGATGTCTTAAAAGTGGCCGAAGGGATGGGGTTCGATAAACGTATTGGTCGAAAATTCTTAGACGCTGGAATTGGTTATGGCGGAAGTTGTTTTCCTAAAGATGTGGATGCCTTTATCCGTTTAAGTGAAAAAAGTGGTTATGATTTTAGCTTGTTA
>JAHFGL010000059.1 GCA_023247445.1 Candidatus Omnitrophota bacterium
TTTTGTTGGGAGCGACTTTCACACCGTTAAACGAAAAAATTTCCGCTTGATTCCCCAACAGTTTTGTTGCTTTACCCGATGGATAAAGATTAACCGGGACATTATGCTTTTTAGCCAAAACGCCCAAGATTAGTGCACCAATTGTGCACAAAGCCCCATTGTCATCCGAGAGCTGATAAGACAACCGAACCTCTTTGACTAAATTTCGATTAAACAAGAATCCCGCCATATTGTCCGCAATGAGCGTCGGCTTTAATTTACGTCTAAGAAGTTCACGTGAGCCCACGCGCGATGATTCCAGGCTCGGCCGACCTTCTAAAATAAAAATTTCTTTCGCCTTCTTTTCTTTTAATAGGTCAAAGATTGCTGGCTTAAAAATGCCATGTAAGAGAACAATTGATTTTTCGTTTTTAGTTAACATATCTAAATTTAACCGTCATTCTGAGCACCAAAGGTGCGAAGAATCTCAAACACTTAAGAATTCCTGAGATCCTTCGCACCAACTTTCCTTTAACTATTTTAGATGAAGTTGGTACGTACTGACTTCATCTAAATATAAATTTGGAAAAGTCAGTACGCTACGCTCAGGATTACGAATAATAATTATCTGACATCGATGGCAATCGCCTCTGTGATTAATTCATGGGGCACGACGTCAAATCCTGGATAAAATCCATCAACGTTGCCGCTAACAATTTTCTTGCCGCCAAATTCTAATAATTCTTTACTGTCACGAATTTCAATCGGAATGTCTTCACCCTTGGCGATTTTATTTGATGGCTGTGTTAAAACATAAAAAGGAATGTCAAATTCTTTGGCCAAGACGGCAATCTGATACGTCCCGATTTTATTGGCAAAATCTCCGTTGGCGCACGAGCGATCAGAACCAACAATCACTTTATTGACGAGTCCATCAGCCATAAGTGATCCAATCGCGTTATCTGCCACGAGCGTAACTTTTGCGCCCATGCGTTCTAATTCCCATGTGGTTAATTTAGCGCCTTGAAAATACGGGCGGGTTTCGGTGGCAAAAAAATGAATCCCCTTGCCCTGCGCTTGACAGATGGCCGCTGCCATCGCGAGCTCTCCACTGACGTTACAATGTGTCAAAATACTGTCACCATCTTTTATAATCGCAGCAATCTTTTGCACGCGTTCTAAACGTCGATAACGAATGCCTTCTAAGTAGCCACCGATACATTTTGGCAAATAAACATCAATGGGAATATTCTGCGCCAATCCCTTTTGCGCGAATCCTAAAACCATTCCCGTTACTTCGGCAAACGGAAATGTCGGACGGCTGTTGTTAAGCGCTTGAGCGATTTCCTGTAAATCATTAAATTGAATTTTTGATTCTCTATTTTTTATTTCCAATAAAAACGTACTTAAGACAACAAGCAGTTGTCCAAACGCGCGGGTCTTCATATCGCGAATGACCGCAACCGCCTCTTGGGCATTCTTGACCTTGATGTAGTGCAATTTCTTTGGGATCAATGTTTCATCAAGAACCATTAAAAAATTTTTCTCAAAATGCGCGGGCCAGAACAGAGGTGACTCTTTTATAGTTTCTTGCATAGGATGTCATCCCCACGAAAGTGGCACCAACTTTCCTTTAAAATTTAGTTGAAGTTGGTACTACACTTTCTAAATCTTAAATTAAAACCAAATTGGTGCAACACTTTCAACCTTAAAAATTTTAAGGAAAGAAAGTGTGGGGATCCAATAATAGTAAAATTCTTTTTTGATTCCCGCTTAAAGCTTGCGGGAATGACAATACGGACTACTTTCCTTCTAACTTCTTAATTAAATTAAATCCAATATCAAGCATCGCGGCTTCTGACATGTAATAGCCAGGATTCATAAACCCCATTTCGCCGGTGATGACGTTGTCGCTAACCGCCAAAATAACCGCCGCTGGAACTTTATATAATTGACAAATTGTTAAGAAGGCTGCCGAAACCATATCGACCGCAATGGCGCCGCCACTAATCGCTTTACCAACGTGCTCACGAGTTTCGCGTAAAATAGCATCCGTTGTCCAACATGGTCCAACATGAACATCAACACCGATCATCGAAGCCCCAGCTTTGGCGACTTCGGTTAACGCCGCTGTTAAATTCTTATCGGATGTTGGAACAAAATCTTTGTCGACGTAATATTGCGTCACGCCTTCACCTTTAAGCGCTGTTGTAACAATAACCAAATCACCAACCTTAATATCTTCACGTAACGATCCGCAGCTGCCTAAGCGCACCAAGGCTTTTGGTTGGGCATTACACAAAATCTCAGTTGTAATTGATGTGTCGGCGGCAAATCGTCCACCGTTAATTGATGTTACTTTAACACCGTTAAAGTCCCCGGTGTGCATCGTGTATTCCATAAACGAGAAATTCTTGACGGGATTTTGTAATTTCTTAACAATCGCATCGGCGCGTTCACGTGGGCCTGGCACGAGCGCATATTTACCCACATCTTGTGGACGAAGTTGAACCATCGCCATTAAATCTTTTCCTGTTAAATGTGCTTCCTTAATCATTGTTTGCATGGATGATATTCCTTTCTTTATCGGGGCTCTCAGCTGTCCGCTATCAGCTTTCAGTTGCTGTCAGCTACTGAAGGCTGAGGACTGGAAGCTGAAAGCCCCTCATTTTTTAATATCTCTTTATCAATCTTCCCCGTTCTATTTTTCGGCAACTCTGAACGTATTGTAATTGTCTGCGGGATTTTGAAATTCGCCAAATGTTCGCGAGCAAAATAACGCAAGTCCTCTTCGCTGTTCGTTGTTCCTGGCTTGAGAACAATAAAAGCCTTAACCGCTTCGCCGCGTAATTTATCGGCAATACCAACAACAGCGACCTCTGCGACAGCTTCATGTTTATAAAACGCGGCTTCAACCTCAGGCGCGTATACAATCTGACCGGCCACTTTGATCATTTCTTTTTTGCGGCCGACGATATACAAAAATCCTTCTTGATCAAATCGTCCTAAGTCTCCCGTATAAAGCCAACCGTTACGCTTAAGCTCAGCTGTTGCCTCTGGATCTTTATAATAACTATCCATAATGATCCATCCGCGAATAACAATCTCACCAATTTGTCCAACGGGTGCTTCGCGATTGTCGTCCTCAAAAATTTTTATTTCACAGTTTGGGGCAGGTTTGCCGACGCTTTCAATTTTATTGCTATTTAAAGGAGTAACCGTGTTCGGAGGACAAGTCTCCGTCATTCCCCAACCATTTAAAAGTTTGGCGTTGGGACAATATTTATGGAATCGTTCCAAAATTTCCGGCGAACTTGGTGCACCAAAGACAACAACCCAGCGTAGCGATGATAAATCAAATTTTTCAATCTGCTTTAAAGTCAAAATTGCCGTATACATCGCCGGCACAATATGGAAACACGTAACTTTGTAACGCGCAATATTTTCTAAGAACTCAAATGGATTAAACCGTTCCATTAAAATAACCGTAATTCCAAAATGGATACAATTTTGGATATAAATAAATCCGCCGATATGGCTTAGTGGAATCGCGCACAACTTCACATCTTTATCGCTTAAGTCAACAAAATATCCCATTGCCTCTGGTGATCCATCCAAATGTTTATAATTAAGAAGGATTCCCTTTGGTTTTCCTGTTGTTCCCGAAGTATACATGATTAGCGATGGATCGCTGTCATTGATCGCGACCTTCGTCAAATCCGAAGACGACTTGGCCATTAAATCTGTATATTGCACCGCACCAGTAGCCTCGCCTTCGGTTACAATCAACGTCTTTAAACTTTTAACTTGGGCTTGGATGGCCGCTAGATCAATATCATTTTTTGGCTTGGCAATTAATAATTTGGTTTCAGAATGATCAAGGCAGGAAATAAGTTCATCGCTTTTAAGCATATAATCAAGCGGGACACCAACCGCACCTAAGCAAAAACAGGCTAAATAGCTGTAAACATACTCTGGACTATTGGGAAGATAGATGCCAATCTTATCTCCTTTAGAAATCCCTTGGCTTTTAAACACATTGGCGAGACGTAACACCTGATCATTTAAGTCTTTAAAGGAAATTGTCTGCTCTTTAAAGATGATCGCAGGCTTCTGACTCCACCGCTGTGTTGCCTTCTCTAATATATCTCGGATTTGCATAATAGCGTAAAGAATACCACAACTAGTTAAATTTTACTAGTTTGATTTTAGTAAGAAAGCCACCTTTGTCAAGCAGTTATTATGGATATTTAAGCGAGAGAATCAACCAGGCGGGCAATAGATTTAATCTCGGCCTCAACCAAATCAAGGTCATGATCCAAGATAATTTGAAGGTGTTTCTGGGCATTTTTCATCGATTTTTTAAGACGGTCTAACTGACGTTTGATGCGTCCTAAAAACAGCAACCGACCGCGCAGCTGGCGCTGGGCGATCTTTTTATCAACGTAATGAAGAAAATATAGCGATAAATCAATGTTAAAATACGGTCGTTCAATGGAGAGAAAGCTTTCCGTGATCAAATGATCAAAAATTTTGTCGCCTTTAGAGGTAAGGCTATAAACAAACTTTTCCGGCCACTTCCCTTCACGGCCAACGTCTTTTTTAATCAGTCCCAACTTTTCCATTTTGTTGAGCGGATAATAGATGGATTTTATTTTTAAACCGACAAAAGGAAAGAGTTCTTCCTCAATCTGGCGCTTGATCTCGTAACCGTGTTTTGGACCGTTTTTGAGTAAACCGAGGAAGAGTAGTTCGTGTTCTATCATGTTAGGGTTTAAAGTCCGCGTAGCGTTCAGTATATTCAATAATCTGACTCATGAACTTAACGCTGCGGGAAGGGTATTTACCAACGGATGTTTCACCAGAAAGCATAACATAATCGGTGCCATCCAAAATGGCATTAGCCACATCGGAGACTTCCGCGCGCGTTGGGCGGCCGTTTTGAATCATACTTTCAAGCATCTGCGTTGCTGTAATAGAAAGTTTTTTATTCTTATTACAATGGCGAATAATATATTTTTGAATAACCGGAATCTTATAAAGCGGCATCGTGACTCCTAAATCCCCGCGGGCCACCATGACGCCATCGCACGCCTCGACAATACTGTCAATATTACGAACCCCTTCTTGTGTTTCGATCTTAGCAAATACTTTACATCCCGGCAGACGCGCGCGGACAATATCAACCACGCGCTGGATATCCTTTTTATTACGAACAAAAGATTGCGCAATCTTCTCGACTTTATTTCTGATCGCAAATTCCAAATCTTGCTTATCATGATCCGTCATAATATTCGATTGCAATTTGAGCATCGGAATATTAATCCCTTTACGTTCTTTAAGAATCCCTCCCTGAATGACTTTTAATTTTAATCGTTTGCCCGCATAACCAGCAACTTTTAAATGCAAACGGCCATCATCGATAAAAACATCCAACCCTTTTTTAATTGTCTTAATATTTTCTTCGTAATCAAAGGGAATATGATCCTGCCCACGCTCAGCTTCACTTGACATATAAACCGTTTTATTATTCTCGAGTGTAAGATTATTTTTTAAATTCCCAACACGAATACGATATCCAGTTAAATCCTGCAAAAGACTCACATACTGATTATGTTTATGATTAACCGAACGAACTAAATCGACCATTTTCTGATGCTGCGCCTGCGTGCCATGTGATGAGTTGATACGCGCGACATTCATCCCACGAGAAGCCATTTTAAGAATCATGGCCTCATCGGAGCAGGCTGGACCTAACGTACAAATTATTTTTGTATTTCGATTCATTTTTTATCCTTTATTACATCAAATAAGATGTGCTCTACTTTACTTCGGGAAATAATTCATCTAACTTTTTAAATACTGAATTAGCAACTCTTTCTTTGGCGCTTCTGCTCAGCGACGATATCTCTACCTTAATTGCGGAAGAACTGTAATAGGAAAGGAAAATCCCGACCTCTGTTGTCTCTTCATTTCCTATGACCCCCATAACCACAACATATCCCTTAATAGGATTTTTCATAAAGACATCAAAGCGGCCATCATCTTCTTCTTTAGGTTGGCCTAAAAGGCCAACGGGCTCTTCTTCTTTTTGCTCAGTTGTACTATATTTGTCTTCGAGGGTTTCTTTCTTTTTACGGTCTAAACTTAAAATCGCGTCATAACATTCATCAAAGGTGCATTTGTATTCCTTACTAATCGCATCGAAACGGGCATCTTCAAGGGCTTTTGTGGAGGTTCCCAAGATCAGTTTAAATGGTTCCAAAATAGAAGCGCAGCCGATCGAAATCGTCGCAAGTCCTAATAATGCAAAAATTTTAAATTTATTCAACATGGCTCGTATTATATCAGAACTTTTAAATTATATAATTTAAAATTAATTTATCCTTAGTGGCAAACAACGTTTAAGACTTATTAAAACTGCTTTTTAATAACGGCAATAAATACGTTTGTTCTGATTTTATTCTAGCGGCCAACAAATCCGAGAGATTCATAAAATCAGAATGAAAATTAGCGCCTCCCAAATCCCCCATATCAGCCGGATGAGTCTCAAAAAAAATTAACGACTGAATCTTAACATTTTTCAAATCTTCTCGTAAGAATTCAATCATTTTCATATTTTCTCTATCCGCACTGTAGAAACTACTAAGATGGGTAAATAAAGTATCCTTCTGCAGTTGGAAACAACCCAAAAGACTCTCCTGCAAATGACGAACGTAAGGTTTGACCTGGTTATAAGCCGCAACTGTTAACTGACGCTGGGAAGGAAAATGTTTATGAATATCATCTAGGGCTAAAATAATTGCTTCGTGAGCCATTTTCAACTTCGCAATAACTACTTCATTATCAATGGTCACCGTTTATTACTTCCTGCCGCTTTGGTCATTTCATCAATTTGAATCTTAAAATCCTCGCAAATTCTTTCTAATCCTAATGCCTGGGCTTTACTCTTAGTTAATTCATATTGCAATATTTTTTCTTTTTCAAGAAGCTGAGCATTTAATTCTTTAATCTTT
>JAHFGL010000035.1 GCA_023247445.1 Candidatus Omnitrophota bacterium
GGTCTTGTTTATAAGCGCCCGGTCATTGATTTAGGGGGATGGAATTATAAAGGAATGATTAAGGTAAAGAATTTGAAGGATGCGGAAAAGAAGATTAGGCAATTGATAAAAAAAATAAATCAAGTAGTTTGATAATGTTTGTTGGATTGGTTGGGTTCATTGGGTTTATAGAGCTAAACGTCAAACTCAATAAACCCAAATAACCCTAATAACTCAAGCAATGCCCGAACTCCCCGAAGTTGAAACCATCAAAAGAGATTTAGAGAAGAAAATCCTTGGCTTAACCATTGAAAAAATCTTTGTCTACGATGGTCGTGTCATTCCGCACAAAAGCGATAAAAGTTTTATTACTGGCCTTGAAGGAAAAACAATAGCTCAAATTGTCCGGCGGGCCAAAGCCCTTATTATTCATTTTGTCCAAGGCGATTATCTTGTTGTTCATTTAAAAATGACCGGCCAGCTTATTTATGGTAATAATCTTAAAAAAAATGAGAACTTAAAGGAAACAAAAGTTGTCTTTAGGCTTTCTAACGGACAGCATCTCAATTATAATGACCAAAGATTATTTGGGCGGTTGATGTGGGTTAAAAATCTTGACGAGGTCTCTTATTTGACTTTAGTTGGGCCGGAGCCCCTTAATGGAACGTTTACAACAAGTTGGCTTACCCAGCATCTGAAACCTCGGGCGGTTCCGATTAAAGTTCTTTTAATGGATCAACATTTCGTCGCAGGTATTGGCAATATTTATGCCTCTGAAATTTTGTTTGATGCGCGAATTCATCCCGAAAAATTAGCCAAGCGTTTAACGGGTAAAGAAGTTGTTTGCCTTCACTCTTCAACACAGAATGTTCTTAAAGAAGCTATTAAATGTCGAGGGACATCGATGCGCAATTATCGCGATGCCTCAGGAGAAAAAGGTGAGTTTAAAAATCGAATCAAAGTTTATGGACGGGAAAATGAGTTGTGTGGTGTTTGTCAGCAATCGATTAAAAAAATAGTTCAAGCAGGACGAAGTACTTTCTTTTGTAAGGAATGTCAAAAATAAAATGAAAGCACGTGTTCAAACAGATATTGCATTACTTGTTCTTGTCATTATGTTGACGGGGATTTTTTATGTCTCTCCGCAACTTCATTCGGGAGATGAAGTGATTGATTTTGTTCTTGAGTTCTTAGGTTTTATTTGTATTTTGAAAGGGACGTTTTTGCGGATGGTTGCCCGCGGGCATAAAAAAGCTAACTCAAAAGAAAGTCATAGTTTAGTAACGAGTGGTGTTTATTCAGTCATCCGCAATCCGATGTATTTTGGCACTTTTATGATAGGGCTTGGATTTACGCTCATCTTATGGCCATGGTGGGCCGTGCCAATATTTGTGATTGTTTTTTATCTGCGTTTTAAACGACAAGTTAGAAGGGAAGAAAAGTTTTTGTTGGATAGCTTTGGTGATCAATTCCGGCAATATTGTGAAAAGACGCCGCGCATTTTTCCCTCCTTTGACACCATGCTGCACTTTAATCCGAAAAAAATTTTCAATTTGAAAGAGACTTTTAGTACCAAGGAAAACTGGGGGCTAATCTCTTGGCCGTTACTTGCCTTACTATTATCATGCGTGCAGCAATGGATTCTTTATCATGTGGTTGATCTTTATTTAATGATGTTTATTCTTGTTGGCGCCATTTTAACCTATGTTGTGGGATTTACTTTGTCATATTGGATAAGATCACGATGAGCAAGATTCAAAATATTTTTAAAGTTGTGTCCAATGAGAAACTTTGTCCACGGTTTTTTAGGTTGTGTATTGATGCCAAATCGATTTTAAAGAAGATTCAGCCCGGGCAATTTATTCATATCCGTGCCACCGATGGCTTGGAACCCTTTTTCCGTCGGCCATTTAGTGTTTATCGCGCGCAGAAGTATGTGGAAATTTTTTACGAGCCTATTGGCCCGGGCACAAAGAATTTGGCCTTGAAGAAAAAGGGTGATGATATCGATGTCCTTGGTCCACTTGGAACACCATTTAGTTTGCCTTCAAAAAATATCAAACAAGTTGTTATGATTGCCGGCGGCATTGGTATTGCGCCCTTTCTTGCCTTTTCAGATATTTTAAAAAAGAAAAAGAATCTTGAGTTAATCCTTCTTTACGGCGGACGCACTAAAGGGCATGTGTATCCGATGAAAGAGTTTAAAGCAAATGGCGTAAAAATTCTTGTCGCAACGGATGATGGTAGTATTGGAGCAAAGGGGCGTGTATCCGAACTTTTCTCTAAAGTTAAGACAGATCCAAAGACAACATTTCTTTATACCTGCGGACCAACTCCGATGATGGCGGCTGTTCAGGCGTTTGCAAAGAAATATAATTTGCAAGGTGAGGCTGCTTGTGAGGAAGTTATGGCCTGCGCGTTGGGTGCGTGTTTAGGTTGCTCGATAAAAACTACGGAAGGTTATAAAACAGTTTGTTATGACGGACCGGTGTTTGATTTGAATAAGGTTATT
Organism: Candidatus Omnitrophota bacterium; assembly: GCA_023247445.1. Taxonomy (GTDB): domain Bacteria; phylum Omnitrophota; class Gorgyraeia; order Zapsychrales; family Zapsychraceae; genus JAHFGL01. The sequence continues at coordinate 2,492 of JAHFGL010000035.1, forward strand.
TTTCATTAACGTGTAGAGGCACGGCGCGCCGTGCCTCTACGGATATACTATATGAATTTATCAATTAATATCGGCAACACCACATTCAGAAACCCCGTGACCGTGGCTTCTGGCACGTTTGGTCATGCCGAGAAATATTATAATCTTGATGAAGTGAAACAATTAGGGGCGATTGTTCCCAAGACGGTTACCTTACCGGCTCAGACAGGAAATCCTCCACAGCGTATTATCGAAACACCATCGGGGATGCTTAATGCGATCGGTATTGAAAATCCGGGAGTCGATGGATTTATTGAAAAGAAACTTCCAACGTTTAAGAAAATTGGGATTCCGCTGATCATAAGTATTTTGGGTCATAATGACGATCAATTTCGAATCCTTACAGAAAAGTTTAATGCGGTTGATGGCATCGCGGCCTTAGAGCTAAATCTTTCTTGCCCGAATTTAGGACACAAAACTTTAGTGGCGCAGGATCCTGAGGCGACATTTCGTGTGGTCAAACTTGTTAAGAGTCTTTCCAGGGTTCCTGTCATTGCTAAATTGTCGCCGAATGTTACTGATATTACGGTTATTGCCAAAGCAGCGCAAGAGGCCGGAGCTGATGGCATTAGTTTGATCAACACTTTTACGGCGATGGTTATTGATGTAAAAAAACGAAAATCAATTTTAGGGAATTTTACCGGCGGCTTAAGCGGTCCGGCGATTCGTCCGATTGCGGTTCACATGGTTCATCAAGTCGCGAAAACGGTTAATATTCCCATCATTGCGATGGGGGGCATTGCCACCGCTAGCGACGCGTTAGAATTTTTGATTGCTGGCGCCAGCATGGTGGCCGTTGGGACAATGAATTTTGTTAATCCTCGCGCGCCGTTGGAAGTTTTACAAGGAATTAAAGAGTATATGAAAGAGAATAAAATAGATGATATTAAACAGTTGATTGGAAATTTGCATAAAAATTAAAGAGCAGCGTATGAAAAAGTTATTTATTCTTGTTGTTTTATTTCTTAGTATTGGGTTAATCTTTGCCAGCATACTTTACGCCAACAATCCTCCCGCATCTCTTCAAAAAAAACTTCAACAGATTGACCGACAAATTCACGAGTGGATTGACCATGGTGGGGACCAGAAAAAAATAGGACCATTAGCCGACAGGGTTGATAAATATTTAAAAGCTGGCCAGTTCAAGGAAGCAGAACAGACAGCAGATCAGATTTTGGCAATTATTAAAACCTCCGTATCTGTATCATCAACTCAGTTGAGGCCAGGACCTCTTCTTGAAGAAAAATTTCAACAAATTCAGCAGCGCATGCCACAGTGGGTCACCCAGGGTGGTGATCAGAGGAAAGTTGGTCCTCTCGGCCAGCAGATCGATGCTTTGATGAAACAAGGTCAGCTTAAAGAGGCCGAAGCGGTGGCGGATCAAATTTTAAAAATCATTAACCAAAAACAAACGGTGTCTTCGAGACCCATTGTTTCTCAACAATCAATCGCCACAACGGATGAGGTTCAATATTTAATTTTTATGCTTGATGCGGAAAAAATTTACGATGCCCCGGATAGTTTTAAAATTTTGGATCAAACGGTTTCAAAAATTGTTAATCGTATTGGATCTGTTGGAGATGGGAAGACGCGACAATTAGGGTTTGGGCTTATGATCCCTCCTTGGATCCTTGAAAAAGGTCGACCAGGAAAATGGCCGATTGTTGTTCGTCAAGCTTTTCAAGTGGCTGAAAAAAATAATTTAGCAGTATATTTTAGTATTGAGACACATTATTTTTGGGATACGAGGCCAGACTTATGGAATTATTTTGATCCGAAGGGCCCAGGATATAATTCTAAGAATATTAACAATGTTGAATGGATTAGTTGGACTAAACAACCGCACGCACGTGTGCGTTATGTCGACTGGGGAACACCTCAGAGGATAGGTGCGCCGCATATGTGTTACGCGAGTCCGCAGATTCGTTCGGAGATAGAACGTTTGGCCAGGACTTTTATTGTCCCGCCGATATTAGAAGGTTTAGAGGAATTAAAGGAGGAAGGAAAAGAATATCTTTTTGCTGGGATGACAGTCGGCTCGGAACCCGGATTGGATGATTTTACAAAGATTGATCAAATAAACCCAGGCATTAGCAAGCTTCTTGAGGAAGACGGTGTGCCCAAAATCAGTTTGGGTTATTGTTCGTTAAGTTACAGCGGTTATAGTGAAAAGAATCCTCCGAAAGATTTTAAAAATGCCATGGCTGAGGCTAATCAAGAATTCATTTCCTTTTGGGCGGAAAATTTGGTTGACGCAGGGATGTCAAAATCAAAGTTATATACTCATATTGCAGCAAATGCTGAAAATACACCTATTGAAGATTTTATGAATGCGCCTATTGATATTGCCTTTAATGATTATTCTCGTCCAGGTTGGACAACGTATCCATGGGAGGCGTTAAGAAATGGATTTGATCCTATTTATAAGGCACTAAAGAAACATGGTGATCCGCATTGGGCCTCATCTGAAGCGAGCCCATTTCAATTTGGCGGAAAATCTATTTTGATGCATGAATATTTAAGTTGGCATTATGATCATGGGGCGGTGGTTGTTGTGATGAATGCTGGTGCAGTGGGTGGGTTAGGAAATTCTCTGAATGAGTCTTTATGGAGTAAAGATGCGATTGATGCTTATCAAAAATTTCTTAATAATGAAGTACCGATATCTGTCGAATCTCCTGGTGAAAAACCATCTTCATCTGCGAAAGTTAAATTGGGCCGTATTCCTGAAATGGCGGAAATCGTTTATCATCAAAATGGTTTTATTTATACGATGGATCGAAATGGTAAGAATATTACTCAGATCACTTTCGAAAATCCGCATCCCTTTGAGCATGTCGCCGTGTCGTTTGATCATCGATATGTTGTGGCCAATGAACAGAAACCAAATTCTCAAGGAAAGATTGGGGGAATGAGTATTTTGTGGATATATGATTTAAAGAAGGGGACCCAAGAGCGATTGTTGCCACAGTTTGATATGGCAGGAAATGGCGGTGTGGATTGGGATAAAGATGGATTTGTTTATTTTGCAGCTCGAAAAAAAGATGAAGTTAAAAATCCTAGAGTTCCAAAAGATTTTATAGCGAATGCCGGCGCTAATGATATTTATCGGGTTAAGCCGGATGGCTCTGAATTAAAACGTATTGTTAATACCCCAGATTATGGCGAGGCTGATGTTTCGGTTTCTGAAGATGGACAATATTTGGCGTATGTTGCTCAGCCTCTTATCGAAGGCAGCAACTATACAGAAATTTGGATGGCTAATATTGATGGCACTAATCAGCGACGGATTTATAAGGCAGGAAATACGGGAATCGCGAGTGCCCATGACCCTGAACTTTCACCAGATAACAGTTACGTTGTTTTTAGTATTGTGAATAATAAAGTTAAACCCAATTGGCCTCACAACCCTGATGCTAACACTGCCCACGATATTTGGTCGATGGATGTTAGCGGTGAGCGCAATACCTTAACAAGACTTAATCAGCCCGGCCCTATTTCCATCATCCCCGATTGGAAAGACGATATGATTGTGTATCAAGATCTAAGCGAGAAAGATCATTACATGGGTGCTTCCCTTGTTCATGCTCAAGGTGCGGAACAGATTCCGCGGCGGATCAATTCCGGCGCGACTGCGCCACGCTGGATTCCCAATTTAAGAGATCAATAAATGCGAATTGATAAGCTCAGTAGTTATATTTTTTTATTATTTTTCTTAATAACAGGATCGAATCTATATGCTCAGCCGATACATCTCGGACAGGAAGTTCTTCCTGTTGAAAATGTTGAGTATTCAGAAATTTCTACGACAGCTTGTTCTATCCAAGAGAATTCCTGCCCAAAGGATTTAGGATGTTATTATTTTCGCGGGATGGGTTTTCGTTGCGCAGAGCGTGGTGGAGGAACTGGTCCCTGCGATTATTTTAAGTGTCCTGAAAATTCTATGTGCACGACGACCCGGACGGTGCCCGGATATGTTCGTTGCCTCTGTCTTGAGCCCCACTGCCCGGATCCAAAGATTTCCATCTTTGCCGGCAAATTGACGAAAGAGGTTTTTGCGGATAAGACCTTTTATCTTTCTTCTGTTGTTTTTGCAGCAGGAGATGATTTTCCAATCACATTTTTATCCAATGGTGACGTCCAGACAAAGAATTTAGCGTTTATGACACATTGGCGAATTGGGCCGAATAATAATCTTCAACTGCTGACTCAGAATGGAAAGGTCGAGTATGATTTTATTTATGATGAAGAAACTAAGGCTTTGGTGGGTCAATTGGTATATATCCGTGATGCATTTGACCCAAGTAAATGCGGTAAGACATTGGATGGATTTTATTATCATTGCGAGGCAAAGGATCATGATCCTAAATTTATTCTTTTAAAAGAATCGATGCTTGATTTATCGGGAGCAATCTTAACGCTTGAGGGTATGGTGGTTTGTGATTCAGGTGGTGAAAAGAAACATTCCGCTTTTTTAAGAAAACAGTTTAATGAAAATAGCACGGTTTCAGATGTCGTGAAAATATTAGGGCCTGGTTATTTGCCTCAAGGCAGCGGCACAGGCACGATCACTTGGTATTTTGATGACGGCTCAAAGATTATTACAAACTTTTCGCCGGAAAGTTTAAATGCGAAAGTAAGGATGATCGACACTGAGAAACAAGAGACAGATCCTTTTTATGTTATTCATGACATCAACACAAAGAATCTTCCTCCGGGAAATTATGTGACTGAGGGGTATGTGCTAATCATATCCAAGTGCAGCCCATGTCCTCACGGCGCTGTTTGTGAGACTTGTTTAACAGATCATATTGGCATTTCCGAAAATCTTCAATGGTCGGATTTAACTAATAGCAGGATAACTAATAAACAGCTTATTTTATTTCCCACCCCCAACAAACCAATTCATTTTGAAAAGAACAAAAAATATAAATTTTTCATTTATATCCCTAGCCCTTTGTCTTTCTCTGAGGAATATAAGTATATGGACAGTTACTCGGTTGGTGTCCACATCATCGATGCCCAGTTAATTAAAGATGAAGAGGATCATCCCGGAGAAAAATTTCCCCACTGAGATCAGCATGAAAAAATATTTATTTGTATTTATTATTTTGATCATGGGTCAGCCTTCGTGGGCGGGAAACTTTGATATCCTCGAATCAGATCGGGCTTGCAGGGAGGATGCAGACTGTAAGGTAGTCTATCTTAATTGTGGGGATTGCGTTTGCGAAGAAGTGGCGGTGAATAAAATTTTTGAAGAAAAATATCAATCCCAAGCCCGCCAATACTGCCAAGATCATCCTACGGGAATCTGTGATAATCAGTGCTTTAAGAATTTATCTTCTCAATGTGTTGATAATCTTTGTGTGGTGTCGCAAGTAAACATCAATCCTTCTAGACATCCACAGAGTGCGCAAGGAGCGCATAGCTGGCATATTAAGCAAATGAAAGAAAAATTTTTTCAGGATGGTGAGCATCGTTTAGATCAGCAATACCGCCTTTTCGTTATTTCGGGGTGGGGGGATACAAGAATGTATCGTATAGAAAAACTTGGCGAGCAGTATCAATTAGTTGTTAAGAAATCAACTGGCGGGGGTAAATATAACTTTGTTGAGACAACACGGACGATAACGGTCCAGGAATGGAATCAATTCTTTGATCTGATAAATAAAGCCTTATTCTGGAAGATGGCACAGCAGGATTATTCGAAAATAGGTTTCGATGGCACGACGTATGTGTTGGAAGCCAGCAATCAGGGCCAATATCATGCCGTCGAGCGCTGGCAACCTGATGAGGGCAGCTTTAAAGATGTGTGTGATTATTTATTAAGAATCGCCGAAGGCAGGCCGGCTGCTGTGAACTTGGTCCGTCCAGCCATAGAAGCGCAGAAGTACATTGAGATCAACCCCGAACATAAGGCCTGCAACGCGGATCAAGGTTGTACAGTCGTTGAAACAGATTGTTTGAATTATTGTAGCTGCGGTCCCTGGTTGGGCGTGAATAGACAATTTGTAAAACATTACGAAGAATTATTAGCCCAGTGCCGTTTGGGTTTGCCCGTCCCCAAAGATTGCCAGGTGGCTTGCCGGCCTTTTTATGCTCGATGCGTGGATGGCTTTTGTAAAGAAGCAGGAGAAAAATAAGAAAGACCAAGGAACAAAATTAGATGATTAAGTTAAGCCAACGACAAAAAAATTTCTTTTCATCTATCCATTCGTTCATGTCATTTTGACGATTGTTCTTTTATTTGGGTGCTACCTGGATGCGCCTGGGGGAAGTATGTGGCTGAGAATTCTTGGTCGGATCAGTTATGTTCTTTCTTTAGTCTTTGTTTGGCCGCTGACTTTTTTAAAGGGTATTATGCCCGAACCGTTGGTTTATATTTTTCTTCTTTGTGGTGGAGTTATTTATGGAATTATTTTCCTATATTTTTATTTAGGATGGAAAAAATGAACAAAATTCTTCTTATATTTTTGTTATTGATGGTAGGGCTAAACTTGGGTGGAGGATTGACACAGGAGGCTGTTCATTCGGCCGTGGATTATCTAACCTTGCCAGAGGGATTTGTCCATCAGCCAAGGATGACAAAAGATTCCCGCGCTGGCACAGTCATTAGTCAAGATGGGTCGTTAACGATGTATTACGATATCGGAATGATGGCCGGCATGCACATGGGGCCACATAAAAGATCCACGTGCGTTTGGTATAAGGAATATGGGCCCAACATTGCGGAGGGGTTACTGGAGGTTGATAGGAAGAAACAATGGGTGTTGACCATTACTAATCCTTTGGATAAAACAGCTTGGAGGTATCCCGCTAATTTTTGGGCAGAGATTAGTGACGAAAAGGATATTCAAACTTTAGAATGGATCGCCCTTAGCTATAAACCTGATCAAATGTTGCCGGCAACACTTAAGCGTAAATTTCAACAGATTGAAGACAATGATGGACGATGGTCGGGGAATGGCGGTTCAATGAAAGAAGTTGAGTTCTTGGGAGAAAGTTTAAAGAAGGATCTTGCCGCCGGGCGTTTTAAAGAAGCTGAAAAGACGGCGGATAAAATTTTAGCTATTATCTTGGAGGTTCAATGAGGCACAATTTTTTTGTGATTATAATGACAATGGTATCTTTAAATTGCGTCTTGGCCTCGAATGTTTTCGCGGTAATGAAAGACCCTCACAGTCTTGTTGTTTCATTAGATAAGAATCAGTATTCTCGGGAAGAAAAGGTTGTGGTTACTATAAAAAATATCTCAGATAAGTCTGTTTGGATAGGGAGGAGATGTTCTTCTTTGGTCAACGCCATCCTTAAGAAAAATGTTGAACAATGGGAATCTCAAGATGCATTTCCTGCTAAACTTTGTCAGGGATCATTTGACGAAGTAAAAGCCAACAGCTCGATTCAGCAAGAGGTAAGTTTTGATTGGTTTGAACATAAATATTTCAGAATAGAAACGGGAACTTATAAGTTTCAAGCCGCGTATTCTATTGTGGCGCCCATCGACGGATTAGAGCCGCGCTTTTTTCACGTTATTTCCGATGAGTTTACTGTCGAGACCAGTTTGGCAGAAAGTGCGGAATCGTATCAAAAGATCGTTGATCATATCCTTGATCAAATTTACGCGTTAAAGGATGAATATCCGCATTTTGTCGATATTGATAAAGCCTTTAGAGGAAGGAGTTTTGTCTATAGCCACGGGGTGACATACTCTGATATTCCTAATAGTAAGGATGGGCCACCTTCTGCGCCCCCATTGTATAATAAGGAAGATGGAATTTTTTTAAGCCTGAGTTTTCATTTGGACGATTGGCCGGTGACACAAATGTTTTTTGGCCCTAATGATACGAGGCGTATCGAAATTGGTCGTTTGAAAATTACCATCATGGCCATCGAAGGCGCGGATACGCCGCAATTTTATGAGATCTCTGGGAAGATTCGAGAGATTATTCGTCACGAACAAATCATGTTTCAAAATAGCCCTGAAGGAGATTTGGGACACAATAAACGATTCCAAAATTAATTAAGGAATAGCTAAAATGTCACGGAATTATATTGAAAGATAAGCATGGTAAAACAAACAAGGTTAACCATTGGCATTTTATGTAGCCTACCTGAAACTACCTTGGATTCAGAGTATTTGCAGGCCACTTTAAACCATGCAGCACATGTTTTATTCCCGGTTGAAGATAATCCGACAATGGATCTTCATGGACAAGGACCTGAGGGTGATTCTGCTCTGCATGTTGCAACCACTTTAGGGGATTTGAGAGCTGTTCGTCTTCTTATCAATGCTGGGGTTAAAGTCAATTGCTGTGATGAGATGAACGAAACACCTCTCCACCGAGCTGTCAATGGTCGTTTTCTTGATATCATTGAGTATTTACTTAATCATGGAGCATCAGCAGATTATAAAGGATCTTTTGGTTATTCCCCCAGGGAGTGGGCAAGTCAGATGGGGTATAGAGATGTTGTTGAATTATTTAGTAAATATAAGTAGAGAACGAACAGAAAAGTTTGTGACACAATACACAATTCCCAAATTAATTAAGGAATCAGGTAAAGTGTCCTGGAATTACTATATTGATCAATTTACAAAACTTCTCAATGAAGGCAAATGTGATAAGTTGAAGGAAAACGAAATTAATTGTGGTCGTTGAAGATCAATAGTTGGAGGCTGATCAGATGGCAACAAAGCAGTTTCATAATTGGCTGAGAAAATTTAAAAGCACGGGGGATATTTGTCCTCTTCGGCTTGGGATGACGCGAGAGGATCTCAGGTTGAGTTTGGGAGAGCCAGACCTCATGGGCGGGCTGATGGGAAAACATCAGGTGCCGTGCATCTGGAAATACAAAGAAATGGAGTTTCATTTTGGCCCGCAAAAGACAGATGGGTTGCATCTTATTTATGAGGAAGATGAGAAGGGTATTTCCATTGTTGTCATTAAGCGTTTTGATTGATTTTGAATGATACAAATTTGTATGGGAAAGGAAAAAATTTATGAGAACCGCGATTTTTTTAAAAAAATTTTTAGCCTTGTTTGTTTTTTTAATTTCTTCTAATTTAATAACTTTAAGTTGGGCTCAAGAACCACATCTCGATTATGCTCGATTTAAGAATCTCATTTCAACAGCTCCTCAACTTGTTAATCCTAGGTTAGTGAATTTGACTGAGGTGGCTCATAAGATGTGGGCAGAGGGTCAGTTAAAGGTGCCGAAGACGAATGGGTGTTATTTGGATGGTGATTTTAATCGTGATAGTGAACCAGAGGTGGCGGTTCTAGTTGAGGATGATACAGGCCGTAAATTATTAATTGTTCAATCAACAGATTCAGGAGGGAAGCTGCAAGCCTTGATTGAAATTGCCGAAGGAGACGGACTGCAATGGTTTGATCCCGCGCTTAAGGTGGGTAAATCCATCTATGTTGTCTGGGAAAATAATGAATATCGTACGCATACGGGACGGGAAGCTGATATTAATTTTGAAGTCATCCCGCAATATCAATGGCTTTGGCAGCAGAACGTCAATTTGCTTGATTACTTTTTGAATTATCACGGTCAGTATTCTATTGTCATTAACAGTTCGCAAGATCACGCTCAAGACGAATCGTATAATGCCCCGCAGGTTGAGATTAAAGATGCTGGCAAGACCGTTTACTCTTGGGAGACTGTCACTGAAGGGGCTTTTTTAATCAATGATCACATGCTTTATTACACACAATTTAGTCAGATTTCGACGGGGATGACGCTGGTTGCTTATGATCTGTCGGCTAAAAAAGAGCTTTGGCGATCAAACTTAAAAGGCGTCGGTGATGTGGCACATTCAGGATATCAAAATTGGGGTGCGCATCTTCGTTTTGTAGACAATTCGGTTATCGAAGCCAAAGGCAAGGAGCTTTACACGGGCTATGTTGAGTACGTTGATCGCGCCACTGGCCAAAGCTTAGGAAACAAAACATTTCCATTGTAAATTCTAGAAATATTTTTTTAACTGTTTTTCCTGTGTTGTGTTAATATGGCAACAATCATGAAACAAAATCCATTAATTATCGCTTTAGATGTTGAGACTATCGAAGAGGCCAAGGAGCTTGTTGAAAAGTTAAGCCCTGTTGTGGATACCTTTAAAGTTGGCAGTCAGCTTTTTACGGCCTATGGACCATCGATTGTGCAATATATAGTAGAGAAGAAGAAAAAGGTTTTTTTAGATCTAAAATTTCATGACATTCCCAACACGGTGGCCAATGCGGTTAGTTCAGCCGTGGGGCTTAAGGGAGTTTTTATGTTGACGATCCATACGCTCGGCGGCAAAGAGATGATGATGCGCGCACAAGAAGCGGCCCAACAAAAGTCCAAGTCTTGGGGAATTTTAAAACCATTGATTGTTGGGATAACCGTTTTAACAAGTGATGATCAAAAAGATAATACTTCTGCGATTGTTTTAGAAAGGGCAAAGCTGGCGAAAGAATCAGGGCTTGATGGTGTTGTGGCTTCAAGTCAAGAAGCGGCGCTTATACGAAAAAATTTAGGAAAAGATTTTATTATTGTCACGCCAGGAATTCGTCCGGCAGGTTCGGAAGCGGGAGATCAAAAGCGAGTTACTACGCCAGCGGAAGCTATTTTAAATGGAAGTAACTTTCTTGTGGTTGGCCGACCCATTGTGAAAGCGGCGGATCCGCTTAAAGCGGCGAAGGATATTTTAAAAGAGATTGAGAAGGGTTAGCTGAAGTTTTTAAGTGTTGATTTAAGGAAATAGATGTATTAGGATATGGGCGTTTTATTTGGGGCGGCCCCAACTATTCTAAATTTTTTAATGGTAGTTGGGACTGCCCAATGTTTTTCTGGATAAAAAATATATTAGTAGTGGTAACATTGGGCGGTTAGCTCAGCTGGTAGAGCAATTGACTTACATTCAATAGGCCGTAGGTTCGATCCCTGCACCGCCCACCATCTTTGAGAAATTGCTTTACAATTTGAGTGGATAAATTATAATTCAGTTCTTGTTTGGTTCTTTAAAGAAAGATTTAGTTGGGGTCGCCCTCACTTTTCTAAATGTTTTGTGGAAATGAGGACTGCCCCAGCTTTATCTCAATATAAGAGAAATTTGGGGCAGCGCAGACTTTAGTCTGCGCAGTCCCAGCTACAATAAGTTTTATTAAGGAAAGCTGGGGTCGTAGTTCAGACTGGTTAGAACGCCGCCCTGTCACGGCGGAGGCCGCGAGTTCAAATCTCGTCGACCCCGCCATTTACCTAAGGTAAATGGCGAGGCTCGCCAAAATAAATTTTGGCGGCCCGTTTTAAATTGTTAATAAAAAAGCACTCATTATTTTGAGTGCTTTTTTGTTTTTATCGAAAAGTTATTTAGAAACTCGTTTTAATATCCGCGTTCCATGATTTCCAATCCAGCCGGGCTCATTTTTCCAATCGCCAAATTCAATGGTCATTGCAAAATGCTTCTTTATATATTCTCCTAATAAAGGACAATATGTTTCACCAAATACTCCTAAGGTAGGATCTTTGGATTGAGAGCGGCTAGACATAACAACCCAGGTGACGTTATTTTTTTCTAGCTCTGCAATAATTGTTTTTTCCTGTTCTGTCGGAATTTTTATGTGATTAAAGAAGATTAGTTGACGCGTGGGGCTATCTTTGTCCGTTAAAAAGTAATAAAGCGGATCGTAGGGAAGCGCAAAGAATAATTCATCCTTTTTTACGTTTTGTTCCAGATAGTTAGTTGTTGCAACGACGGTTTGAATCCACTGCGGCGGATTAGACACATAGATCTGGGTTCGTGGGTGTGCGATATAGTGTTCAGGAGTTTTTAAATTTCTTAAATTTTTAGTCCCTTCAATCATTTTTATAGTCACTGTAAATAAGATAGTGAAAATAAAAAGGATTTGGATAGATCGTGAAAGGTTTTTTACACCAAAATAAATCACAATAAAAATTAACATCATACTAAATGAAGTGGACCAAAACGTTCGATAATAAACAGCACTTTTAAGAAATTCATGCAAATTGACCAGATAGAAAATAGAGAGGATTGCTAGCGTTAAGATGATTTTAGATTTAAGGGCGCGGTCAGTTTTTTTGTTAAAGATTAGAGTGATCGTTTGTATGAGCGAGAGCAAAATTAAAATGGCGAAACAACGATTCGGCCAGCCAATCAGGGCATTATTAAAGATGGATTGAACAAGAATTCTTGATGAGGTTTGCAGGGAAACTTCGTGGGGCTGATCTCCTCCCAAATAAGGTAGACATTGTCTGATGTAATAGATGGGCAACTCGTGTAGTAAGAAATAATAAACAGCTAAGATGGTTATGGGGAGAATAATTAGCGCGCATAAATAAAACTTTATTTTTTGGCGATTGAAGGGAGTTTTGTAGACACTATCGATGAGAAATACGGCTATAAGAAAGTTAAATAACGACGCAAAGCCATAATTAATTTTAATCAGTGATGTGAGAAAAATGCACAATAAAGAAAGATATAAATATTTTAGCTTTTGTTGCTGCATATAAGAAAAAAGAAAATAGACGCAGGCCAAGATTGTGACAAGTCCGCCAATGTGATTATAGGTGTAGAAGAAATCACGATAGCAATTAAGAGCCCAGATGGTTGCGATGAATGCGAATGAAGGCGGAATTAACGTAGCTAAAGTTAAGTAAAAAAATAAGCTAATCCCAAGAATTAATACGGCTCTTCCTATCAAGATACTTTTGATGCTAATGCCAAACAGTTTTAGAAATAAACCATAGTAATAAGGCATCAACGGTCCATAGGGCCACCAATAATCTTTATAGGTAACGGCGCCATCCATGGCTTTTTTAAAGGCGTACAGGTCGCGCCCATGATCCCCTTGGGCTAAAAGAGACTGACAGTTGGAAACAATAAAGAGAAGAACAGCTCCTGTGGCGAGAGTAAGGAGGAGGAAGATGAGTTTAAGATTTTCTTTAAAGAATTTGTTTATATCCGACATGGTATTTGATCGCGATCATTTATTTCTGATGAAGGCGTATGCTTTACCGGTATTTTCTAAACATCTGAATTCTTTAGGATTCGTGGTTCGGGAAGAGGAACAATAAAATCTCCTTTAAATCCTTTTTGTTTGATTTTTGGAGCCAGCTCATCGGCAATATGCCAGGACAATAACATCGCATAATCAGGTTGGTCTTGGTAAAGTTTGGATTCCTCTTCCACAGGGATTAAAGTTCCAGGAATGCATTTGCCAATTTTATAAGATCCTTTGATTTCCAAAACACTGTCGAAAATTCCATCATCAATTCCAACATAATTAATCAATGTGCTAGCCCGTGATGGAGCGCCAATGCCAACGATGCGCGCGCCTTTCTTTTTTAAATTTAGTAAAAGGGTGTGGGTTTTTAATTTGGATAAAACAACTTTGGCTTTGAATTCAACTAACAACTTTTTATTTAGCTTTTTCGTATCTTCTTCTTTTAATAAGATCCCAACACTTTTTTGTTTTTGAAATTTTCCTTTGCGGGCGGCATAGACGCGGATTGATCCACCGTGCGTTGGGATACGTTTGACATGAAAAATTTCTAAGCCATGCATATTAAATAGGTATTGCAAACTATGCAAGGAATAGTAGCGTAGATGTTCATGATAAATTGTGTCATATTGGAGCGTTTCGATTAAATCCATTAAATAATGAGATTCCGAAATAAATACACCGTCATCTTTTAATAAATTTAAAATACAATCGATAACGGAATGGACATCTTCAATATGAGCGAAGACATTGGTGGCTGTTACAATTTTGGCCTTGCCTCTTTTTTGTAAAATTTGCTCGACGGCTTGCTGATTAAAATAAGATGTGGTCGTTGGAATTCCTTTTTGTCTGGCCAGCTCTCCAATGTCTTCGGGCGTGATTCCTTGAACTTGATGATGTGCGACAAAATTGCTTAAGAGCGTTCCATCATTAGAACCGATATCAACGATGAGATCTTCTTTTTTTAGTGGAATTAACTTAGAACATTCTTGATATAAATTGGCGAAGTTATCTCGTAAGACTTTGGTTGTTCCGCTAGTATAGGGATATTCCGCGGGAAAAAGAACTTTAGGATCTACAATTAATCCTAGTTGTACCAGTTGGCAACGAGGGCAATGAAGAAATAAAGCGGGATAACTCGATTGCTCGTTAGGAAATTCGCCAATGGGTGGCATTTTATTGACCGGCGGTAAATATCCTAAAAATAAAATATTTTTTAATTTATCGGAATTGCAAATTTGGCAAGATTCTACGGTCTTGCTTGTGCCCGCCGCTTTTTTCATCGCCATCTGCGCCTTCATAACAGCTCCTTTCAAATTTTTATTTTAATAACATTAATCTCTATACAGACACTATTTTGTTTTGTTCGGGGGCTTTGTCAGCATTTTGATCATACCACTGAGCCGTTAAGTGTGCCCCGTGTGAAAAATTAATTTTAGGTTGATAACCTAAGGTTTGCATTTTAGAAATATCTGGACATCGTCGAGGCGTTCCGCCTTTGGCCAAGGCGCCAGAAACAATTTGAATATTTTTATTAAAATATCTGGCGATTTCTTTGGCTACTTTTTCAATGGTCAGCTCTTCCTGAGTCCCAATATGATAAATTCCTAGATGCTCACCTTTGTCTTTAAGGATCATTAGACCATCCACAAAATCTTCAATGAAGCAAAAGGCCCGTGTTTCTTGTCCTGTGCCTTGAATAGGAAATTTAATGGTGTGATCATTTGTAGCTCGACAAATTTTATTCATTCGCAGAATAAATTGTGGGATTACATGCTCCCACCCCATATTAGGCCCATAAATATTGTGCGGTCGAAAGATCACAACGCGTTCAAAAAGTTTCCGTCCATAATTAATCGCCATTATTTCACTAATGATTTTACCAGCCCCATAAGAATACCGCGGATTTAAGGGATCGGGAATGGAGAGGGGGGCGGTCTCATCTGTGGGAACAAGGGGGGGGAGTTGGTAAACCTCAGAACTTGAGGCTAAGTACAGTTCATTAATTTTATTTTTGATGCAAGCGTCAAGGATATTGACCATTCCTTTAACACCAACATCAAGAACCAAGTCAGGCTTAGTATAAAAGAATTCTGTTCCATTAATAAATGCCAAGTGGAAAACACTATCGATTCCGCGGCAAGCTGATTCAACCTTTACTGCATCGCGAATGTCGGATGTGATGAATTCAATATCAGAAGAAACATCCTTTAGGCGGTCAATGTTCCCTCGAGAATCATTATCCAAAACCCGTACATGATGTCCTTCTTTGATTAAACGTCGTACGAGGTTGCTTCCGATGAAGCCGGTTCCGCCTGTGACAAGATATTTTTTGAATGGCATGAATTTAAGATTAATTAAATTGTGTTGGATGTTTGATGATAATTTTTTGTTTATTTTTTATGCTATGTAAATGTTTCACACCCCACCAAAACCATCTTAAATATTCTTTAACCCAGGGCCCCAATTTAAAAGTGGATTTCCCACCAAAGAGTCTATCAATAGAAATGATGGGAACTTCGCCCAATTTGAATTCTAGGAGTTGACATTTTATGGCCAGCTCAAAGACAACGGCCCAGCCAACAGGTTTTGCTTCGAGTTGGATTCTATTCATAATATTTTTTTTAAACATCTTGATGCCTGTTGTTGAATCTGTGAGGGCGGTGCCTGATAAAAGACGAAAAATTCGATTGGAATATCTCGATAAAACCCCCCCGATATATGATCCTCCTAAGCGTCTTCCTCCGTAAGCATAACGTGTACAGCTAACAAAGTCACAACCATCATCAAGAAGAGCAATCATATCATCAATAGCTAATACAGGCCCAACTTCATCAACCGCAAAAATTAATATGTATTCTCCGCTAGAAACTTCAATTCCTTTTTTAATCGCATTGACAACACCTTTGCCTAGATTATTTAAAACTAGTTTTACGTAAGGATATTTTGAGTGCAGGTGGTTTATGATATCAATGCTATCATCGGAAGGATCGTCATGGATAATAAGGATTTCATGTTTGACTTCCAAGACAGCTTCTAGGATTTTTAGCATGATTTTTATATTAACGCCTTCATTGCGAACGGGCATTAAGATGGATAATTTTAATTGTTCGTTATCTATCATTTTTCTTAAAAAATTTTTTAATGGCGTTACAGACAATCAGCACATCGTTATCGGTCATGGTAAAGGCTGAGGGGAGCCAAAGGGCTTCAGATGAGAGG
Source organism: Candidatus Omnitrophota bacterium (assembly GCA_023247445.1). GTDB lineage: Bacteria > Omnitrophota > Gorgyraeia > Zapsychrales > Zapsychraceae > JAHFGL01. Next base: position 18,760 of record JAHFGL010000035.1, read on the forward strand.
CGTGTGCTTTGATAAAGATTTTTTCCAGATAATCGATAAGGTATTTGGGTGTGAATAGGAAACCAATATTTTCGGCAGAAAATACCTTTTGATTTCAAAAAGATATCTAACTGATCTCGTTCTTTGACAATAGCATCTGTCCATTGGGGCACTTCTCCTCCCGCAATGTCGAAATCAAATAAGCTAAATTCGTCAATATTAATTAAATGTCGTCGATAAAGCTGATGAGTTCTTTTCATGCGCTTAAGGCGTGAAGCTAGATAAGAAAGCTGTCCTAACCCTACTGCGGCCTGCAAATCTGTAAATTTAAAATTATATCCAATTACGTTGTGTTTATCATCGCCTCCCGTGCCTCGATGAGGACGACCCTGATCTTTGAGCTCTTTTAATCTTTGATATATTTTTTTATTATTTGTAATAATGACACCTCCTTGCCCCGTTGTTATTGTTTTATGCGCGGAGAAAGAAAAGCATCCCACTTGACCAAAGGTGCCTAAATATTTTTCTTTGTGTTTTGACATAAATGCTTCCGCGGCATCTTCAATGACATCAACATTATTTTTCTTCGCTATCAGTAATATTTCTTTCATGGCCGCTGCTCGGCCACTCACATGAACAACAATTACAGCCTTGGTTTTTTTGGTAATAGATTTTGAGAATGCTTGAGGGTCGATGTTCATTGTCTTTGGATCTATGTCAACAAGAACAGGTTTTGCTCCGCACATTTCTACGGCATTTGCCGTCGCGATAAAAGTTATGTTGGGAACGATGACCTCATCGCCGTTGCGTATGCCAATGGCTTTTAGAGCCAAGTAGATGGCAGCTGTTCCACTGGTGACGGTAACCACATATTTACAATGAAGCAGATTAGATATTTTTTGTTCAAAAAGTTCTGTGAATTTTCCTTCATTAGGGAAGTGGTTGGCGAGGACTTGATTAATAAACTTTTTTTCTTGAGGCCCTATTTGAGGTTTCCACCAAGGGATTGCTTTATTAAGTTTCATAGAATCTATTATTAAGATTGTGATTGAATTTTCTGAATTTGTTTTAGGACAGTTTTTTTATTTCTTTTTTTTATGAATTTAATTGGCACCCCCGCATATACTGACCACGATTTAAACTTAAATCTTGGGGGAACAAAACTTAAAGCTCCGATGGCAACACCATCGGGGATATTATTTGCAGGCATAATAACACTATTCGCACCTATCCCGCACATGTTTCCTAATGTAACATTTCCGGTAATAGGGGCATCTTCGATAGCTACATTCTTGGTTTTAAGAATAATCAAGTCGTTGACAAAATCATTGCTGTTACACCAAATTCTTACTCCAGAAGAAATGCTGGAGAAATTTCCTAACGTAAATGAATAATTCTTCCCTCCAGCAATAGTACAGCCTGAAGCAATATGACAAAATTCACCAATTTGAATTTTTGTTGAAAAATAGCAGAAATCATCGATGATCGAATCGTGGCTGACTTTAAAATGTTTTGGATATCTAATTCGGCAGTTGGGAGAGATTTTTGCGACCATGTTACTTGGTTCCTTTTTTTATGATATTCCATAAATCTATAACATGGACTTTAGGGGGTATAGAAACTTTCTTATAATTAGAGTGGGGAACTCCTATGATGACGATATCACTCGAAGCAATAAGTTTTTCTTTTGAAATAAACGTCGGATCTTTAGCAAATTCATCAGAATAAAAAACTTTTGTCCCATGAAATCTTAAAATTTTTCCTAATTTATAAGAAAGAGAATCACGAATATCATCAATATCTGCTTTAAATGTCATTCCTAAGATTCCAACTTTCTTTTTACTTAAATCATGTTTTTTTCTTAATTCTTCCACAATAAAATTTGGTAACCCTTCATTAATCATCATGGCCGCTTGTCCTAAAAGAAAATTATTACGATTAAACGAGACTAGTTGCATGGTGTCTTTTAATAAACATGGACCAGCTGTAAATCCTGCAGAAGGCAAGGTGGCTGCACGTCCATAACCTTCGATCATCGCTTGTCGAACTTGATCATATTTGACTCCAAAATCATGCGCAACCATATAAAATTGATTGGCGATGGCAAATTGTATATAACGCCAGGCGTTAGAGAAAAGTTTGGCTAACTCTGCTTCTTCAATCGAGACTTTAATTGTTTTTGAAGAGAGAAGACTAAATAGTTTTGCAGCTTTGGCTTGGGCTAGGGGTGTTAAGCCAGAAACTAATTGCGGTAATTCCTTAAGTTCTTTAATCGCATATCCCTGAACAATCCTTTCAGGGCAATAGGCAATGTGCCAAGGACCATTTTTTTTGTTTAAGATATTCGTTAATTGCTGGCAAGTTCGAGGATAGACCGTACTTCTAATAATAATAATTTGTTGGTTGTTTATAAACTTTTTTAAATCAGCAAATAATTCAAGAAAAGCTCTCACTTTAGGGTTAAGGTACTCATCAATAGGCGTTCCAATCGCTATAATAATATATTTTGTTTGAGAAACCACGCTGATATCTAAAGAAGTATGAAGATTTTTGTTGCGAAGGACTTTTTTTAGGATCGGTTTTGCTCCATATTCAATAAAAGGCATTTGACCGCTTAGAACTTGCTCAGCTCTTTCTTTATTTATGTCATATAGACAAACATTTAATCCCTGATTGGCAAAGGAAAGCCCTAATGGTAGTCCAACATGCCCGAGCCCACCGACGATTACAATATCAAATTTTTGCTTTCTAGCCATAACCACTCCATCGTTACGTTTATTATGTTAATTTTAGTAAGTAAACACTTTGCTGCAAGGATTTTATTTTAATTTAATGGATTTGTGATTATAAATATGAATCAGACTTTGATTTAATATCGTTTACAAAGGTTGGATTCTTTTTAAAATAACAATTCCGTGATTGTTGATCCATTCCGCTTCATTCTCCCAGTCCCCAAGTTGGATTTCTTTTTTAAAATTACTATTTATGTAGTCTTTCAATAATTTGCAATGAGTCTTGCCTAAATTTCCAAGACCGACTTCACTAGAAGTAGACCGGTTGCTTAATAGAATCCAATTTACCTTGTGAGTTTCCAATTCTTTGATGGTCAATTTTTCTTCGTTTTCGGATATTTTCATAAATTCAAAAAAGGCTAATTGTCGTGTAGGGCTTGGTCGGTTTGTTAAGAAATAATAAAGTGGTTCGTAGGGCAATGCAAAGAAAAGTTCATTAGGCTTTAAATGAGTTTCGAGAAAGTGAGTCCCACTTGATACAGTTTCAATCCAGGGCAAAGGATTTTCTGAATAAATTTTGGCTTTTTTAAGAGATAAAAAATGTTTTGACATTGTGTAATGTTCTAACGTTTTGATATTCGTATGCAACTGTCTTAAAGGTAAGATGGTAATTATTAAAGCCAAAATGATTTGAAGAAATGGCGATAGCTTTTTTGTTCCTAGTCCTATAATAAAAAATATTCCTATAAGACCAATAGAGCTTGTCCATGTGGCTCGATAAGATACCCCACTAATTAAGAATTCATGAAATATAAAAATACAAAAAATTGTAATAGTGATTAAGCTGAAAATAATTGTGTTTTTTTCTTGTGAAGGAAAACGATTCTTAAAGAGCAAGTAAAGGAGATTCAAAAAAGAAAAAATTGTTATAAGAGATAAACAAAGTTGATACCAGGACGACATCGCGAAATCAAAAAGATAGAATAAGGGTTGGGTAATCTTAAAGGTCAAGTTGGGCGATTGGTAGGGGTCGGTTCCAAAATATTGAAAACATTGCTTTATGGTATAAAAAGGTACACCATTTAAAAAAATAATATGGCAGAGAATAATAATTAAAGGCAATAGTATTGTGGCAATAAGAAAGAATTTTATGTTAATTTTTTCTTTAATGATTTTGTTCGTAGATGTTAAAAATAAATGCGAAATAATAAGAGCGGCAAGGGTAGCTAGGCCGATATTTAATTTAACAAAAGATAAAATAAAAATTGTTACGAGAGAAGAATTAATAAAGATTTTTTTTTGAGAATCAATATAAGATAAATAGAAATATAAGGTGGCTAAAATTAAAGTGATCCCTCCAAGATGATTAAATGTGTAGAAGAAATCATATTTGAATACCCAGAACCAAAAAGTAGCACTAAAGGCAAGAAGCAGCGGAACAAAGCGGGAAAGAAGAGCCATAATAAGAAGACCAGCAATTAATCTTAAGAAAATCAAGCCCAGAAGTAAACTTTTAATATTGGATCCAAAAATTTTTAAAAAAAGGCTATAATAATAGGGCATCAAAGGTCCATAAAACCAGATAAAATCTCGATAAGGCTTTTCACCTTGGAGGATAGCTTCAGCGGCATAAAGGTTTAAGCCATGATCGCCTTGTGAAAGGCTGGGACAAAAAAATGTGTCAGGAAACAAGATAACGATTCCTAAGGCACCAACTGATATTAAAGTGAATAAATTTATATATTTCTTTATTAAAGAAATCATAAGTTAATTATATGTAGTTTATATTTTTTAAAAAGCAAATTAAAGGAAATGTTTATTTTTTATGGGTTTTTATGTAGACTAATTCAAAAATAATCATATAACCAAAAGATTCTCTAGCAGTCTGTTATAGTGGTGGTAAGATGTATTCGTGATAAGTGAATATATTTACTAAAAACTTATTTTTAGCTGTAAAAATAATAAATGGCTTTTAAAAAAGAAGAAAAACCAAGTGTTTTGCTGTTGTACCCCAAAACCGGTATGGATATGGGATCAACGGTTGCCCCGCCGCATGGATTACTTACGGTTGCCGCTCCTGTTTTAAAAGCAGGGTATACAGTAAAACTTCTTGATCAGCGTGTTGAGTCGGTCACGAAAAATGTCATTCAAGACTATTTATCTACGGATACCATTTGTGTCGCCATTTCTGCCATGACAGGCACACAAATTCTGCATGCCTTAAAATTAGCTCAATACGTCCGAGATCTTGTCGGATCTAAAGTCCCCATTGTCTGGGGTGGATGCCATCCTTCAGTTATGCCACAACAAACCTTAGAACATCCGAATGTCGATATTGTTGTTAATGGAGAAGGGGATGAAACGTTTGTTGAGCTTGTAGAAGCCTTAGATCACAAACGTAGCTTACGCAATATTAAGGGAATTTTATATAAGGATGGTCAGGAGTTTGTTAAGACGGAACCCAGGGCCTTATTGGATGTGGAAACGTTGTTGCCAACACCTTGGGAGTTGATCGATGTGGAGAAATATATTCATCATGATATGTATGTAAGCTCACGAAAGAGAGTTTTAGATGTTGGTCAAACAAGTCGTGGTTGTCCGTTTAATTGTGGATTTTGTAGCAGTGCTTCTCTTAGGGAAAGAAAATGGCGCGCGATTTCTGTTAATAAAACATTAGATCGATTGGAAGACGAAATTAAACGTTTTCGATTAGATGGAATATGGCTTCGCGATGATGAGTTTTATATTAATCGCAAACGAGCGACTGACATTTGCCAAGGATTTATTGATAGAAAATTTAACGTTAGCTTTTATACTTCTGGGACGCGCGCTGATGTCTTTATGAAGGCGAGCGACCAGGATATTCAAGTCTTAAAAGATGCAGGGGCACACACTTTAAAATTTGGGGCTGAATCTGGTTCACAGCGTGTTTTAGATTTAATGCAGAAAGGAATTAAA
>JAHFGL010000036.1 GCA_023247445.1 Candidatus Omnitrophota bacterium
TTCTCAACCGCGCGGATAAGCCCCATATTTCCTTCCTGAATGAGATCCAGGAATGAAAGCCCACGATTAATATATTTTTTAGCAATGCTAACAACCAGTCTTAAATTTGCTTCAACCAAAAGTTTCTTGGCCTTATTAAATTTAGACTGACGCATCTTAATGACCCGCAACAATTCCTTAACAACTCCAATAGGCTGTCCTAATTCACGCATTAATTGGATTCGTTGAACTTTTAACTGTTTAACATTTTCCGGTTTCTTTCTCCCCTTTAATGTTTTATCTATTCTCTCAACATGGTCAAGGAATTCAACAATCTTGGCAACAATTCTCTCGTTGTACGAGGCAACTAACTTAAATTGAGCTAAAATTTCCGCTGACTTTTGTGAACCAACTTTTGTACGAGCAACACTATCTTTAATTGACTTAAGGTCTTTGATCAGTTTCGGACGTCGTTCCAATTCATCCTTAACAACATCTTCGACGTTGACTTCCTCATTAAGAACTCGGCTGATAATTTGTAAAGCCTCTTTACGAGCATAAGCTGATTTATAAAGCGCTTCGGCAAACTTAATTTCCGCCTCTTCAATACGTTTGGCCAAATTAATTTCATTTTCACGAGAAAGTAAGGGAATAGATCCCATTTGCTTTAGATACATCTTAACGGGATCATCCAACGGAATAAACTTATCTGAATAAACATCGTCTTCTTTGCTCTCTTCACGCAGACGACGGATTTCTTGTTCGCGAGATTCTTGTTGTTCAACCTTATTCGCCGCAGGGGCTTCCGATTCTTCGTCTGACTCGATAACTTTGATATCTTTTCCATCTAAAATATCAAAAACCTTATCTATCTCCTCTGAAGATTCAACGTTGTCGGAAAGGGCTTCATTGACTTCTTCATAAGTCAAAAATCCTTTTTTCTTTCCCAAAACGACTAACTTGTCAATTTCTTGCTTTATATCATGTTTTTTAGTCGGTGGTTTCATTCCATCTCCCTATAATTATTTTCTAATTAACTGGTTAAATTCTTTGAGTAAACTTTCAACTTTTAAATGATCCCCTAAATTCTCTGCCTCTTTAATCTGTTGCATCAAAAATTTGGTTTGTGATTTTAAACGGTAACTTTTGATTCGATCTATATAATCACGATGCATTTTATTTTTATCACCGATGAATTCTCCTTCTTGCACCGCTAATTCTGAAATAATCTTTTGCTTCTCTGAATCATCAAAGGAGCCCATCAACATTCCAATATCAACTTTTCTTCCCTGATCACATAGTTCAAACATTTTCGATATTATTTCACGAATATGTGTATCCTGAAAGTCTTCCGAAGAAATTGCTTCTTTTGTCGAGACAATGTAGCTACCCTCATGCAACAATAATTTCAAAATATCCGTCTCAACCGTTCGAATCTGATGAACCTGCTTAGTTGCGTGGACATCTAAATCACGAGAAGGTTTCCCCTCCTCCTTAACTTCTGACTTCTTCATTTCTGCCTGCAATGCTTGTTGTGGAATCAAAAGTTCTTTCGCCAGACGTTCTAGATAACCACTGCGGACAATGGCATTTTGAAATTTATTAATCGTCGTTAGCATTTCTGCCGAAATCTTAGCTTTATTTTCAATGATCTTAGGATCAAATTTTTTCGATAAAACAGCTAACTTATAATCAAATAGCGATTTGGCTTGAGCAATTTTTTCTTTAAAAGCTTCTACACCAAACTTTCGAATAAATGAATCCGGATCTTCTCCTTCTAAAAGACTAACAACCATAACATTCATTTCCTCTTCTAGCAACATATCTAAACTACGCAGCATTGCTGATTCGCCGGCCGCATCCATATCAAATAGAAAAATGACATTCTTTGTATATCGTCGTAACAACCGAATCTGCTCAACGGTGAGCGCTGTTCCCAGTGAAGCAACCACATTCGTGACCCCAACTTGATGTGGCATCAAACAATCCATGTATCCTTCGACAATGATAACCGCATCATTCTGCAAGATGGATTGTTTAGCGGCATGAAATCCATACAAGTGATGCCCTTTGGTATAAACAGGGGTTTCCGGTGAATTGATATATTTCGCCCCAGCAGCTTCGTCTAATGCTCTGGCCCCAAACGCTCGGCAATTCCCACGGGTATCAAAGATCGGAAATATTATACGATGACGAAAGCGATCATAAAAACCATCGCGATTCTCACGGGCAATAATAAGCCCTGCCTTTTCCATCAAGCTAAGCGGAATATCTTTGCTTTTTAAATATTCTAACAAGCCGCTCCAATTATCCAGCGCAAATCCTAATTGAAATTGCTGAACCATCTCGAGCGTAACACTGCGTTTTTTCAAATAATCACGAGCAACTTTAACCGATGGATCCTTATCAGACAATAAAATGTTATGAAAATATTGTACGGCCAATTCATTAACTTTGAAAATCGATTCTCGGGCACTAACCGACGGCGATTTTGTATAATCATCTTCCGGAATAACAATATTAACTTTTGCCGCCAACATTCGAATGGCTTCTGGAAATTCCAGATGATCATGTTTCATTACAAAACTGATAACATTCCCACCCACTCCACATCCAAAACAATGAAAAATTTGCTTGTTGGGATTCACCACAAATGAGGGTGTTTTCTCATTATGAAATGGACAATTTGCCTTAAAATTCTGTCCCGTCCGCTTTAAAGGAGTATATGACGATATAACCTCAACAATATCACAGCGATCAATAACTTGCGCAATGATCTCATCAGAAATGAGTGCCATTATCGTTTCACCCTCCGGAATCCTGAACACTCAATAATTTCTAAACGTCCTTTTCGCTCTAACTTATCTAACAATAAGTTCATTCCTAAATTATCACTCGCCATATGTCCGGAAATGACAACATGCATATGTTCCGATTTAATTCTTTCATAATGTGCTTCTGATAAATGCATGCTGAGTTGCGTTTTAATCCCGATTTGGGAGAGTCGAGCAAAAATTTCCTTTGATCCTTCCGTTCCACCCGTCATATCCACCAAAACTTTACCAGCTTTATCTTTTGCTTTTCCAATCAAAATTTGTGGCCCAGCTTTATTAAAAGCTGCGTCTTGAAATTCCGGCTCTTTAAGCAAAAGATCAACGATATCCTGCAACGTCTTTGGTTTCTTTGTGTCAACTAAGCGCTGCAAATATTGTGCCACATGATTATCCGCTGGTGTGTGACAACACATCAAAGGAATATCTAACAATTTTGCCGCATCGACTGTTCGGGTATGATTCGCCCCATGTAGTCGCCGAGAAACTTCCTCGATACGCTTGGTCATTAGATCTTTTGCGATCGCTAAATCAACACCGAGATTATGTAAAGCATCCGTTTGTAAATGCATCACCTCATGTAATCCAGCTAAAGCAACTCCTTCTGGATGATGAGCGATGATAAGATCAATTTTCTTCCCGTTGTGCGATAAGTGATCCGCTAAAAGAAGCTCCCCGATTTCAATATCGATACCAATAAGAATGCGCTCAACATCCGCTTTTGGATCACCATAAAGGATGCGAGTATCCGCAAAAGGATTTTTAAAATTTTCTTTATCAAAGAACTTTCTTAAAGAAGGTTTTAGCTTCTTATATTCTGCCTGCTTGCTACGAAGGTTGGAAACTATCTGACTTTTAGTACGCAAATCCAGCTTAATGCCTTCGCCAACAAAAAAATCATAAATCTCTTTTAACTTCAAAACTTAAAACCTCGATATAAAAATCAAAAAATTATTTATTTTCTTTTTTATCTGTCGCTATTAACGCGATCATTTGTTCATTAATAACTTCTTTAGGGAAAATAACTCTGACGAAACCATAGTAAAAACTCTTATAAATTCCAACAGCTGTATTTTTCACAAGAACGCTCGTTACTGAATGCTTTGTGCTTTGTGTTATTCCTTCATTACCAATAAGTAACAATGCTAAAAAAATCAAACTGCAAAGAAAATATCCACGAAGAAAAGAAAGGATAATGGCTCCCCAGTGATTGATAGTCTCTTCAAATTCAACCTTTAAAATCATCAACCACCCTTCAGATAATAAAGAAAAAATTAACATAATCAAAAATAACAAAGAACAAAAAGCCATAACAGCCTGAAAACTTTCAGGAAATATGTGCTGCGCACTAAAAAATCTTGTTAAAGCAGGATTGTAATGAATGGTAATAAAAGTTGCTAAAAAAATGCCAAATAATTTAAAAAGCTCAGCTAGAAGATGGCTTTTCTTTCCAAAATAAACACTCATCGCTATAATAGCGACCATGAGAATATCCACCCAACTAAAACTGAGCATAATAACTATTACCTAATTATTTATTAAACTTGCTATAAAACGGTAGAGTATAACATGCACCTTATAGGATGTCAAGAAAGCGCTCCCATCCGCCCCAATTCCCATATGATCTCTAACTAATTGATAGAAATAAGCTTATGTTCCTGTGAATCTGTTGTTTTTTTCCTATCTCTTGACAATGAACACTGGAAATGATATCTTTCAACACATAACCTTTTATTATAATTAACTCATATTATACATATGGATAAAGATATAACAGTAGATAAAGATGATTTAGCCGAAAAGATCAATCGCGCCCAGCGTGAAATGTCTGTGCTCTATGAGATCAGCAACGCCATGCGGACGACTCTAGAGCTAAATCGTATCCTCTATATCATCCTAACAGGCGTTACCTCACACGTTGGATTGGGTTTTAACCGCGCGGTCCTTTTTCTTTTAAATCAGAATCGCTCTTTGGAACCAAAACTAGCGATTGGTCCCGAGTCTGGAGAGCATGCCCAAAGAATTTGGGAATACATATCAAAATCAAACCAACATTTGGATGATCTAATCAAAGAAGAAAAGATAGAACAAAACACCAACCCTTCCGCTCTCTATCAATCCATCAAGAATCTTAAAATCCCTCTTGGTGATGGACATAAGAACCTCCTAGCAGAAGCCTTTCATTTTGGAATGCCCATGCATATTACTGAAGATAAGATTGCACAGTACGCGAATGATCCTCTTCTACAAGTTTTTAAAACCAATGAGCTCGTGATTATGCCCCTTAAGGCCAAAGATAAAGTTAATGGAATCATTATTGCCGACAATCTTTTCACACGAAAACCAATCACCGAAAATGATATGAAAATATTTATCATGTTGGCAAACCAAGCTGGGCTTGCGATTGAAAACTCTCAGCTTTATGAGCTCGTTATATACCGTAGCCATACAGATCCCGTAACAAATTTATGGAATCATGGTTTTTTTCAAAACAAGTTAACTGAAGGTCTTGAATTTGCGAAAAAAAATACTCAACCCTTAAGTCTCATGATGATTGACATCGATAATTTTAAGAAATTCAATGACACCTATGGTCATCAAAACGGAGATGTGATCTTAAAAGAGTTAGCGAATATCCTGAAATTGTCCTCGAGAGAGAATGATTATGTTTGTCGTTACGGTGGAGAAGAATTTTCGATGATTTTAAATCAGACCAGTAAAGATCAGAGTTACACAATTGCAGAAAGAATTCGACAAAAAATTGAAGCGTACAACTTTCCTAAATTTTCAGCCGATCAAAATCTAAAAACGACGGTCAGCATTGGTATTGCAGATTTCCCTCAAGATGCTCACACCAAAGAAGAATTAATTAATTTGGCTGACAAGGCCATGTACATAGCAAAATTTAGTGGCAAAAATAGAACCTGCCTAGCTTAAAAACCATCCCTTAAGCCCCAACCGCAACAACCTCTTGTTCCTTATTTTTCTTTTCATCCGAAAACTTCACAGAAACAATTCTTGAGATTCCCGTCTCTGGCATCGTAATGCCATACATTACATCTGCGCTGGCGATTGTTTTCTTGTTATGAGTAATCACAATAAATTGGGCGATCTTAGAAAAATCTTGAAGCAAATAACTAAATCGACCAACATTAGATTCATCAAGAGCGGCATCAATTTCATCAAGAACACAGAACGGACTTGGGTTAACTTTAAAGACCCCAAAAATCAAGGCAATGGCCGTTAAGGTTTTCTCGCCACCAGACAAAAGTGAAATATTTTGCAATTTCTTCCCTGTCGGCCGAGCAATGATATCAATCCCTGATTCAAGAACATTTTCAGGATCCAACAAAACCAGTTGAGCCTCTCCTCCACCAAAAAGCATTCGAAAATAAATACGAAACTCTTCGCTGACTTTGGTAAAGGTATCCATAAACATCTGACGGGTGGAGCGATTAATCTTGGTAATCGTGTTCATCAGTTGCGATTTGGCTTCCAACAAATCACTTTGCTGCTTGGTTAAAAATTCAAACCGTTGCTTCATCTCTTCATACTCTTCGATCGCAACAAGATTGACGCTGCCAAAAGAATCACAACGTTTACGCAAGACTTCAATCTCTTGCATTAGCTGATCCCAATTTACTTCCTCTTGATTTTCTGTTGCCGTCGGTAGTGTTGTCACAATCTCTTCATAATTAAGTTTATATGCTTGCAATAATCGATCTTTAATTTCTTTTTCACCAAAACCCAATTGCTGCTGCTTCAATTCTTGGACATGAATGTCCTGTTTAATCTTTTCAATCTCATCATCGAATGATGACGTATTAGCACGCAAACTATTAATCCTAGCCCCCAAATCTGATTTTTGATTTTCATAATCAGATAGAATACCTTTTAACGATTCTTGCGTAGCTTTAACTTCTTCATTCTTTTTAGTTAAATCATCAATCTCTTGAACATATTGTCTTCGTTTGTCTTCTTGGCTAGTTAACTCGTCATCAATTCTTTTTATCTCTTCTAACCACTGATCTAACGACTCCGAAAACATCGTAAGGTTTTCTTGTTGATTCTTAAACTTTTCTTTGTTCGCTTCAATTTCAGCCTGCAGCTGAGTGATGGCAATGATCTTTTCTTCCTTTTCTTGCAGCTTCACTGTAATCCAATCTTGACGCTCCTTGATATCATTCTTACACCAAGCAATTTCTTGGTTGATTGTATCCAGTTTGTAATTAAGCTCGTCTTCCTTTTTCTTAACATCACCTAACGAACCCTTAATTTCATCCAACTCAATGGTAACAAATTCTAACTCACCAATGATCTTCTTAATTTCTTCGATGATATCTCGGCGTTGAGCTTCAAGAACCGAGAATGCTTTTTCTTTATGTCGAATCTCTTCTTCAACCTGCTGAAATCCATCTGATTGTTCCTGAATTTTAAGAGTCAACTCCTGCTCTTGTTGCGTAAGAACATTGACTTCTTGTGTAATCTCCTCAATCTTTAATGAAATCTGCTGTGGATCTAATTCAATAAATTTTGTCTCACAAATAATTTCAAAAAGATTCTGGCCATCGATGGAGAGAACCTGTTTGACCTTACCAATGATCCCCGTATGATGATCCATTGGTTTACTACTTGTGATAAAACGCCCTTCCACAACAGGATCAGGGATATCATGATACTGCGTGTGCATTTTCTCGATAAATTCTTTCTGTGAAATTAAAAACAATTTCTTTCGTTCTAAATCATCAATTGTTTTTTGAAGCTGTTCCAGATTTGTTCTTAATGTCGTCAGGCCTTGATTTCGATTCTCTTTATCAGTCAACAAATCTCTTATCGAAACTTGTAGAGCACTAATCTGTCCATCGACATTCTGCAATTTCTGATCAATTTCCTGTTTTTCTGACGATACTTTTTCGTTTTCAATCTCAAGACGACGCTTCCTGGCTAACGCCCCCTGCACTTCCTTCATAATGTCAGTTAGTTCATTTCGAATATTGACCTGCTGCGATGTTAAATTTAGAATTTTTTCTTCATGATCTTTAATTTTCTGACGTGCTTCTTTAAGAAGACGTTCTAAACTTACGACTCCATCTTGTCGTTCATTAAGAGCAAATTCGTTAGCCGCAATGGCCTCTGTGATATTTACCAAAGCAACTTTTAAAGCTTCAATCTTTTCTTGCTGCTCGCGGCATCGTTTAATAAGTTGTATTTTTTGTTCATTAAGTTTTCGCTCATTCTCCGTCAAGCCTTCTAATCGCTCTTGACTAAATCCAATTTGACGATTGTTTAAATCAATTTGGCTACCCAATTTAATTTCTTCAGCATGCAAATCATTTATCTTCTGTTCAATCTCGCCCAAATAATTAATCTCATTAGTTAAAAGATTATTAATCTCTTCCAACTCTTGATTAAGTTTAATTTCCTTAGCTTGATAATCAGCGATGCACTGATCAATCGTATTTTTCTGCTTTGTATAAGATTCCACCTGATATTTGGCGGACTTAACTTCTAAATCCTTTAATTTCTCAAACTCTTCCTTATACTTGCGCGCTTTATTGGCTTGACGTTCGATAGAAGAAATCTGTCGTTTGACCTCAATGATGATGTCATTAACGCGCAGTAAATTATTATCTGTATCCTTTAATTTATTTAAAGCCTCTTTCTTTTTTGCTTTATATTTTGTAATGCCAGCGGCCTCATCTAAAAGCATTCGTCTATCTTCCGGCTTTGCATTAACAATCAAATCAACTTTTCCCTGTTGAATCAAAGAGTAGGCCTCAGCCCCAATACCTGTTCCCATCAATAACTCATTAATATCTTTCAATCGAACAACAGTTTTGTTGAGTAAATATTCACTCTCACCAGAACGAAATAATCGTCGAGTAATAGTTACTTCATCGTATTCAATGGGAAGGGCTCTGGTAGTATTTGAAAAGGTAAGACTTACTTCCGCAAAACCTAAGGAGGGTTTCTTTTCTGTTCCATTAAAAATAACATCTTCCATCGCGGAACCGCGCAGTTCCTTAATACTCTGTTCCCCCAAAACCCAACGAATCGCATCAAAAACATTACTTTTACCACAACCATTGGGCCCAACAACCGCTGTAATTCCAGGTTCAAAATTGAGTACTGTCTTATCGGCAAATGATTTAAAACCAAACAATTCCAATTTCTTAAAGTACATTTACAGCTCCTCTCCTAGTCGTTTGGCCTTTAAAAAAATTATTTTTTCTTTTGAAGAATATCTTTAACAATGCTTACAGTTTTATTTAAATTTGTAAATTGCGGCAACGCCTCTTCGGGAATCACAATACGATATTTCTTTTCAATACTTGCTAAAATTTCGAGCGCCATCATTGAATCCATCCCTAGATCTTTGACGAAATGGGCGTCGGCAGAAATCTGTTTCGGATCTGTCTCAAGAATCTCCGCGACCAACGCGCGAACATCATCTTCCACATTTCGATTAGTACTTACATCAGCCATAAACTCCTCCTTAAATATGGATAGTTAAGACTGCTTACTATCCAACCATGCATCAATTTTTTCTTTTTTAAATCGCCACTGTCCGATAGTTTTTATCGCCGGGATTTTGCCATTCTTAAGCCACTCATAAATCGTTCGTTTTTTTACACGAAGATAATCAGCGACTTCTTCAATTGTCATTAAAACTTCGTAAGCCATTTTTGTGTCGATCAAATATTTTTATAAAATCTCCTTAAATACTTGTCACCACTTTATTACATCAATTATCCTTTGTCAATATTTTTATTCAAATTATTCATATATTTACATAGTATTAACTTATAAGTTAATAATGAATGTTTTTCATACATAAATATACGTTAATTAACATTTATTTACATATACAACACATACTAACATTTAATATCATATAACCACACATATTAACATTTTATACATTTTTTATGAAATTTCTTATAAATATTGGTTACACCAAGGAAGGAATTCTAAGGTTAGGGTCGACATCTACATCATAATTGACCCCGTCGAGACCAAATCCAAATAATTTTAAAAAATCTTTATGATACCCCTCCAAATCGGTTAATTGCCTAAGATTGTCGTCGTTAAGCTTAGCCCACACTTCGTTAACTTTAACCTGGACATCTTCGCGCATTTCTAAATCATCCAAACGAATAAAGCCGCTAGAATCAACGATAATTTCATTTCCGACGGAAAGTCGCTCTGAAAAGAGTCGATAAATCTGATGAATACAATCCTCATCAATTCCTTTTTCGCGCATTATTTTATTAAGAACAATAAAATATAATGGAATAAATGGAATCGCAGAACTCGACTGAGTTACAAGCGCCTTATTAACCGAAATCAAAGCTCGTCCATTTATTTTCTTTAACCGCTCATCAAGTTTTTTAGCCGTGGCTTCCAAATGATCCTTGGCTTTGCCTATTGTTCCATTACGATAAACAGCACGTGTGACCTCAGGCCCTATATAAGAGTAGGCCACTGTCTTGCCCCCTTGACTTAACAATTTTTCTTTCTCTAAAACATCGATCCACACTTCCCAATCCTCACCACCCATAACAGAAACCGTCTGCACAATTTCTTCATCAGTTGCAGGAGGAAGACTAACGACTTCTAATTTGTCAGTTTCCATATTAATCGATTTATTTGTATAGGGGGCGCCGATTGGTCGCAAAACTGATTTTGCCAATTGTCCTGTTTTGGGATGTTGTCGTCGGGGAGAAGCCAGGCTATAAATCACAAGATCAACTTGACCCAAATCATTTTTAATGGTTTTAGCAACGATTTCTTTCATCTCATCAGAGAAAGCATCACCATTAAAACTTCGCGCATACAATCCTTCTTTTTTGGCTTTTTCTTCAAAGGCGGCGGTGTTATACCAACCTGCGGTTGCGGTACGTTTTTCCTCTGGTTCCTTTTCAAAAGAAACACCAATTGTTGACGCTTTACTTCCGGCAAAGGCAGCAACAATGCGGGATGATAAACCATAACCATTCGAAGCCCCGATTACCAAAACTTTTTTGGGAGCGCTAATAATTGGTTTTTGACTTTTGACATAATCAATTTGATCTTGAATATGTTTGGCGCAACCAACAGGATGGGCGGTTGTACAAATAAAACCGCGAATCTTAGGATGAATAATCACACAACCCTCTTTCTTTTTAATCTATAACCGATGTTTTTTTAGGAACAATAACGATGCCTGATCGCGTAAGGACAAATCGCTTCTTATCGAGTTCTAAATCAAATCCGATTTTGGATTTTGGCGGAATAATCACTTCCTTATCAATAATCGCATTTTGTATCTTTGCTCCTTCTCCGACGACAACGCCTTCCATAAGAACCGAATTCTTAACCTGTGCTTTATAATGTATCTTTACATTTGACGAAAGAATAGATCGCTCAACAGCCCCACCTTCTATAACGCAGCCGCCAGAAATCATCGAATCAATAACTGTTCCAGTCTCTGAGCTTACTTTAATAACATTGATCGGGGGATACTGTTCATGATACGTACGAACCGGCCAAGATTTATCAAATAAATTAAATTTTGGATTTTCTCCAATTAAATCCATATTGGCTTGATAATACGCGTCGCGCGTTCCGATATCTCGCCAGTATTCAGGCTCATCATTTTTGTTAACAAAATTATGAACATATACTTTCTTTTTATTCTTTAACATCTGTGGGATAACATTTTTTCCAAAATCCCGATCCGAACTCGCTGTCTTGGCATCAATCTCTAACTCAGTTAAAAGCACGTCTCGGCTAAAAAGATAAATCCCCAGCGATGCATAAATCTCTCCAGGATTATTCGGAATGGTCTTGGGTTTTTCTGGCTTCTCTTGAAATCCACGAACATGCTGATCCTTGTCAACTTCAATAACACCAAAATCCGTCGATGTTTCTTTCGGCATGCGAACACAGGCAACCGTCATATCCGCCTGCTTTTCCTGATGAAAGGCAATCATCTTACGATAATCCATTTTATAAACATGGTCCCCCGCCAGAATAAGAATAAACTCCGGATTTAAATCTTGAATGGTGTAGATATTTTGATAAATGGCATCGGCCGTTCCTCTGTACCAATCAGCATTAATTCTTTGCTGGGCAGGAATAACATCAATAAACTCTCCCAACTGTGACGAGACAATATCCCATCCAGACAGAAGATGTTTCTGAAGAGAAAATGATTTATATTGGGTTAAAACATAAATCCGACGTAAGCCCGAATTGACACAATTGCTCAGCGTAAAATCAATAATACGATAAATACCGCCAAATGGAACGGCCGGTTTAGCGCGATCGCGTGTCAAAGGATCCAACCGCTCACCTCGTCCACCCGCTAAAATAAAAGTCAAAACTTCACGCACGTCATTACTCTCCTTTTATCAAGTCTTTAATTGAGACGTATTATATACCGCGTTTCAAAAAATCTGCAATATTTTTTAGAAAAACGCTGTATTATCCCTCGCATTTTAAAACCAAATGAATCGAGGGATAGCTCACTTAATTTTGTTTTCAACCTTGTTTTGTATCTGTTCCAAAGCCTTCAGCTTATTCTTAATCTCTTGATTTTCTGGATAGATACTTAAAGCTTTTTCAAATTCTTTCTTGGCATTGGGGATGTCTTTTAAGGCCTCATAAACAAGTCCCAACTTTTTATGAATCAACGACATCTCTTTTTTCGTTGATAACGCTAAGGTGTACGCCTCTTTTGCCTTCAAATACTCATTTTGCTCATAAATGACATCGCCTATTTGCACAATATCCATCGCATCGTTTGGATCAAGGACGTGGGCCTCTCGCAAGGTTTTAAGGGCTTCGTCATACTTTTTGCTTTTAGCATAAACTTTGGCTACGAAAAATGCTGCCTTTGGTTCTTTCGGCCAGGCCGCGCGGATTTCATTATATTGCTTAAGCGCCATTTCATATTCACCCATATCAAAATAAGATAACGCTAAATTATAACGCGTATCTTTATTGCCAGGATCAATCATGGCCGCAAGACGAAAATTCTTGAAGGCATTCTTATAATCTTTGCGCTTACCATAAATCTTCCCTATTATTTCGTAAGGTTCACGATACGCAGGTGTAACCTTAATGGCCTCTTGAGCTTCTTTTAGAGCGAGGTCATCTAAATCCAGAGATTCAAAAGAATAAGATCGATAATAATTTTGATACGGGGTCACCCGTGTTGGGCCCAATTTTAAATGATCATGTTTCTTCGTTTGCCATTTTGTTAAATCAATGGCAAACTGATCAATTATTTTCTTATTCTGCGGGATATCTTTTAACATAATCACAGCATCATAATCAAAATAGATAACCTTCCAATCTTTATGCTGATAAAGATATTTAAAGATTTGTTTAGGGATATGTTGCCGAGAAGAGTTTAAGAAAGCCCCTGTAATATGATATTGCTGCACAACTTTTTCAAAAGCCTGGGTATCGCCCTCCTCCCAAATGCTTCGATATAACTTAAAAAAAGAACCACCATAAACTTCCGTTCTGCCATCGATAAAAACTTTGATATTAGGAGAACATCGGCCGAGAAGATATGCCCCTGAATTAAAATCATTAAAAAAGTTGCCTTGAATTTTATTCTTAACTAAGAAGTCAGCGGCTTTGTTAGGGTATGTTCGTAGCGAAATTCCGCCAAACTCACTCTTATAATCATACTTATCAAAATCATAATAACGTTGCTCAGGAAATACGTGACTATAATCCAAAAGCCATAAGAGTAATAAGAATTTCGCTATCGTGGATGTAAGATATTGAAATTTCTTTGCCGTAAATCGAAGCGGAACAATATCTTTAAAAGAAACCGTCAGCATGTTTGTGATAATAACAAGATACGCGGCAAAGGCAAAAAAGGGCGTGTTGCGTACGGCGATAAGAGAAAACAAAAGAAAAACCACCCAAAAAAACAATGCGCTAATATCAATTCTTCGACGATTAAAAACAAAGGAAACAATAGAAATTAAAATAAGAAGTTTATAATAAACAAATGGCCCTGGATCAAAAAGCGTTGACCAGGCAATTGGCTTTTGCAGTTCTTGAATATATTCAAAGAAAATATTATTTTCTCCAGATAGAGAAAAGAAAACTCCAATCGGATACCAAGCTCCTTTAAGAAAATAAGGATTAATCAAGCAAGCCAAAATAACAAAGATAAATGCTTTTCGCAGACGCGAAAATTCTTGATCGGTTAAGCGTCCAGATTCGTTCCATTCATAGGGAAGTTTAACGTGACGTTTAATCGATTCCGAAACAATGCCAATCAAAATAAATAGTGGTCCGAAAAAGAAAAATCCGTGCATGTTGGACCATAAAATCTGAATAAAAAATAGCGCCCAAGCCGCCCACTTCTTATCAATATGCAGGGCCAGAATAAAAATATAGAGGGCAAAAAATAACAAACTAAAAATATCAGGACGAATCGTAAATCTTTGCTGGTAAACCATAAACACCATAATCAAAAAGATGTTCACAATTAGCTGGTTATCTTTGTTATACCCTAGTAACAAAAGGATCATCATCGTTAAGACAACAACGACAACCTGCATCTTTAAAAGACCATCCGGACCAAAGTTGTTAAAAATATTGTAAACAATCACTTGAAAGAGCCATTCATGATTAATCCATGGCTTGCCGGCAATGACAAACGACAAAATATCAACATTAGGAACATAATGGTGTTCGGTAATAAAACGGCCCATGGCGATATGTAGCCAAAGATCAAGATCCTTGACTTCAATATTTCCAACGTAGGCCACAATGCCAAACAAGGCCCCTAACGGCAAGAGCCCCATCAAGTAACTAATTTTTTGCCAAACTTTTTCGCTCATAATTTATAAGGATTGTTTTTATTGACTTCTTTTGATTCCTGGGCCTTCTTAAATTCGGTTTGGGCCAAATCAATTTGCCCTAATTCTTGATAACATTCCCCAAGCTTTTGGTGAACGTAATCGAGTTGAGCACCAGCCTCTAATGCTAATTTATAAACCTCTTTTGCTCGACCAAATTCGTTCTGATCAAACAACAAATCGCCTATCTTTAAAATATCATCAATAAGCTTTGGAGAAATTTGTTGAGCTTCTTTAAATAGCTCGATCGATTTTTCATACTCTTTTTCGTTAGCATTAATCAAAGCCAGAAGATACAAGGTCTTTGCATTTTTACGATTATCAGCCAAAACTCTATCACATTGTTCTCTCGCTAACTTCAAATTTTTCAAATAATATAAAGACACCGCTAAATTATAGCGAATCTCCATATCGGAGGAATCTAACAACTTTGCTTTTCTTAAGTTTTCAAAAGCCGCTTCATATTCTTTCTTCTCTAGATTAATTTTCCCCAGCAACTTATAGGCTTTAACATTCGTGGGTTCAATACGCAAAACTTCTTGGGCCTCTTCCTTCGCTTGATCAAAGAAATTGAGATTAAATAATGTCTGTCCTCGACTCATATGCTGATAGGGCGTGACACTGGTTACGCCCAATCTCATCAAATCCATCTTAGGCGCCTGCCATTTTGATAAATCAATTCTAAACCGATCGATCCACTCTTTGTTTTCTGGAATATCACGCAAAAATATGGCCGCGTCATAATCAAAATAAACAAGGACCCAATCTTGACGGGCATAAAGATGTTTAATCGTGTCGATAGGCGCTGAAACGCGAACAGAGTTTAAAAAGAATCCTGTTAAATGATATTCTTCAACCGCGTCATCAAAGGCCTTTGAATCTCCCATCCAAATTTTCTGATACTTTTCAAAAAAGTCAGGGCCATAGAGTTCCGTTCGTCCATCAATGAAAACCTTAATGCGCGGCGAAACGCGTCCAACCAAATAAGCCCCCGAATTAAAATCATTGAAAAAGTTACCGCTAACGCGGTTAACGACCAAGAAATCAACCGCCTTTTGAGGAAAATTACGCAGCGATATTCCCCCATACTCGCTTTTTCGTTCAAACTTATCAAAATCATAATAACCACTTAACGCATATAAACTGATTTGATTCAAAATCCAGGCCGCTAAAATACATTTGGCAACTATCGAACCAAAACATCGTAATTTAAAATTTTTAAGTCGAGCGGGAAGAATCTTTTCAAACGAAAATGATTGTGTATTAATGATAAAGACCAGATACGCGATAATGGCAAAGAAGACTAAATTCCTGACGGCGTTTAAAGAGAAACAAAGAAAAACTAACCACAGTAAAAACGCCCCAACATCAAAACGCCGATAATTTAAAACAAAACTGCCCAAAGATAAAATGATCAAATATCTAAATTCTGAGTATGGGCTTATCGAAAAAATACTACTAAAGTTAAAGGCAATGGGCTTTTGCAACTCACCGATAACGCTAAAGAATAACTTTGATTTTCCAGAGATAGAAAAAAGAACGTTAAATGGATACAACGCTCCGCGTAGTCCATAAGGGTTGACCA
This sequence comes from Candidatus Omnitrophota bacterium, assembly GCA_023247445.1. Classification (GTDB taxonomy): domain Bacteria; phylum Omnitrophota; class Gorgyraeia; order Zapsychrales; family Zapsychraceae; genus JAHFGL01. Next base: position 16,269 of record JAHFGL010000036.1, read on the forward strand.
AGCAGGCCAACAGAACAATAAAAAAAGCTTGTTTAAGGTTTGTATATTCTTCGTCTGTTAAACGTCCAACACTATTCCACTCAAAGGGCATTCGAATATGCCGCTTGATCCACTCGGAAATAAATCCAAGTCCTATCAAAACTGGGCCAATAATAAAGAATCCATGAATATTGCTCCAAAGAATCTGCAAGATTAGTAACAACCAGAGAGAACTCCGTTCTCCCAATTTCAACGCCAAGATGTAAATGTACAAAACCAAGAAGAGGAAACTAAAAAGATCCGGACGAAATGTTAACCGCGTTTGATAAACCAAAAGGACTAAAAGAAGGATAAAAATTGGCCCTAGTTGTTTTTCTTTATTGTATCCAAGCCATAAAAGAAAAAGAAATGTTAACGTCACTAAGGCTATTTGCAGATAACTAAGACCATCAATGCCCCACAAACTGTAGAGAAAATAAACAATAACTTGGAATAACCATTCATGATTAATCCACGGGGCTCCAGCAATGGTGCAGGAAAAAATATCGACTTGAGGAATTATTTGATGCTGCAGAATATATTTGCCCGTCGCCAGATGCAGCCACAAATCAAGATCTTTCATCTCAATATTGGCTGAAAATATGACAAAAGCAAAAAGCGCAAATGTAGCCGCGAGTCCTGCCAAAAAACTTAACTTTTTCCAAAACCAATCGGTCATAATTATACAAGAGGGTCAAGGGGCAAGTAGCAAGGACTTCCTTGACCCATGACCCATGCTACTTGTCCCTAATTTATAAGTACAAAATGTCCCGGTATTTTTTCTATCAATTCAGTCCGTTTTGAAACATCAATATCTTTATCTCTTAAAATCGATTTATAATTAATCGCGGCGGATAATAATTCTTTCGTGTAGGGATGCAGTGGGTTCTTAAATAATTCATCCGTTTTCGCCAGCTCAACAATCTTCCCTCGATACATAACCGCAATCTTGTGACTGATTTTTCTAACCACTTTAAGATTATGCGAAATAAATAAATATGTAAGACCAAAGTCCTGCTGCAATTTTTTGAGTAGTTGGATAATTTGTTCTTGGATTATAACATCGAGAGAAGAAACTGCCTCATCAAGAATCAATAATTTTGGATTAAGGACCAAAGATCTGGCAATGGCGATACGCTGTCGTTCTCCGCCGCTAAACTCATGCGGATAACGATTAAGCATTTCTGCTTTTAAACCAACAGCCCTTAGTAGCTCCTCTATCCGCGCTTCTTTATCTGATTCTGACTTATAATTTTTCACATCTAACGTCATTGCTTCTTTCATCACACGTCGAATCGTAAAACGGGGATCAAGGCTGCTGTAAGGATCTTGAAAGACAAGCTGAACATTTTTACGATAATTTCGTAGTTCTCTTGGCGAAAATTTTGTTATATCTTGTCCATCAAAAATTATTGATCCCGAATCTAGCGGCATAAGAAGCATAACCAATCGCGCCAAAGTCGTCTTACCGCAACCAGACTCTCCCACCAAACTAATATTCTCACCGGCAAGAATATCAAGATTGATATCATTGACCGCCTTAACAAAACGAGTTGGAGCCTTTAAAAATCCGCCAGCAATCGGAAAATATTTTTTGATATTTTTTAATTGAAGTAACATTATTAGATCTTCACCGTTTCAATAAGTTGTTGCGTGTAAACATGTTTAGGGTGTGTTAAAACCTGATCGGTCGCGCCGGCTTCAACAACCTTGCCTTGTTGCATCACAACCACCTGATCAGCCAGATGACTAACAAGGCCTAAATCATGCGTGATCAAGAGAATAGAAAGATTTAATTCCTTTCGCAGCGTCCGAAATAAATCCATGATCTTTGCTTGTAACGTCACATCCAGATTGCTCGTTGGCTCATCAGCAATGATGAGCTTGGGGCTCGCCGCAATAGCCTGCGCAATCATGACGCGCTGACGAAGTCCACCGCTTAACTGATGCGGATAATTTTGTGCGACACGTTTGGGATCATCAATACCAACCCTTTGAAGAAGATCGAGAATTCTTGCCTGGCGTAGTTGTCGGTTAAGAGTCGTGTGACATTCTAAAACTTCATTAATTTGATAACCAACCGAGAAAACGGGATTAAAAGCAACCAGCGGTTCCTGAAAAACCATACCAATCTCTTTGCCGCGCAAGCCGCGCATCTGATCTTCTGTCTTCTCTAATATATTTATGCCACTAAAAATAATTTCACCCTGTGATATTTTAAGCGCCGGCGGCAAAAGCCTTAAGATCGATAACCCTGTCGTTGTCTTACCACTTCCTGATCCGCCAACTAGCGCGACAATAGAAAGCGCTGGAATTTCCAACGAAATATCATTGATAAGTTTCTTCTCAATATTGATATCGTTAACGGTGACGGTTAAATTCTTAATGCTCAGTAAATTTTCAGCCATTATTCTTTTCCCTCTGATTTTAATAAAGGATCCAGACAATCGCGTAGCGCATCGCCAATGACATTAAAACAAATGACCGTCAAGAAGATGAAAAAAGCTGGCCATAAAATCCACGGCGCAAAATAAATGCGAACAATGCTCATCCCATCCGAGAGCAGATTCCCCCAGCTAGCGTAAGGATCTTGAATGCCCAATCCAATTAAGCTAAGCGCGGACTCTCCCAAAATATAGCCGGGAATGGAAAGCATAATCGCCGCAATTGAATAGGATAATGTATGCGGTAAGACATGCGTCGTAATAATTCGAATATCCAATAAACCAAATGTTTTTGCCGCCAGAACATATTCACGTTCTTTTAGTGACAAACACATCCCACGGATAATGCGCGCCAAAGACGCCCAGCCTAAAAAGGAAAGAATAATGACGATGGCAAAATAAATCTGCACAGAATTAAAGTTATCCGGCACCGCCGCGCGAAAAGCGAGCAGCAAATAAAATCCCGGAACCATCATAAACATTTCACATAAACGCATCAAAAAATCATCAATGCGCCCGCCATAATAGCCGGAGATGCCGCCAACAATCAGTCCAATGGTAAAGGAAATAAAAACACCAATTAAACCAATCGATAAAGAAATTCGGCTGCCGTAAAGAATCCGCGAAAATAAATCACGTCCACGAGAATCAGCCCCCAACAAATATAATCGTCCGGGCTCTTGGACGCCAAAAAGATGATACTGACACGAAATAATGCCTAAAAGCTTGTACTCCTCCCCTTTGATAAAAAGCTGAATCGGATATCGTTGACTCTTATTAACGACATATTCACGTTTATGAAAATCGTTAAAGGTCAACTGCGTGCCATAAATAAATGGCCACGATAACTTATTGTCATGAGCAATATGGATGGCGGTCGGTGGAGAATAAGAGTAGTTTCTATTTTCGTTACGATAAGAATACGGAGAAAGAAAATCAGCGAAGACAGCGATCCCATACAAAACAAAAAGGATAACAACACAGATAACGGCCAAACGATTACGTTTAAAATTACGTAAGCCAATTTGAAACTCATTGATTGGAATTGATGAGTTATCTTTATCGTTTATCATAACGGATCCTTGGATCAGCCTTGGCCAGAAAAATATCAGCGAGCAAATTTCCAACAATAAAAAGAATGCCACCCATCATCATGCTGGCCATAACTAGATAAATATCTTTTGATCGAACGGCGGTGAGCATAAGCGACCCTAGGCCCGGCCAACTGCAAATAATTTCAATAAGTGCCGCGCCACTTAAAAGCCCAGAGAATTCATAACCTAATAATGTAATGAGCGGATTGATGGCATTACGTAGCGCATGACGATAGATCACTTTGTTCTCGGGAAGACCTTTGGCGCGGGCGGTCAAAATATACTTTTGTCCCAAGGCCTCCAGCATATTGCCCCGCATAATTTTTTGTAGCGCCGCAATCGAACCAATCGATAAAGCTATTGTGGGAATCGCTAAATGTTTGACTAGATCGACGAATTGCTGCCATAAATTTAAATTTTCATAATTAGGACTATGCATCCCCCCTAGCGGCAAGATGCCGGTTTGACTTGCCCAAAACAAAAGAATCATCGCCACAAAAAAGCTCGGCCAGGAAAGAAAAACGTAAGAAAAAAACTGGATCGCCTGATCAGTCTTTCGATTGCGATTAACGGCCGCCCAAATCCCCAAGGGAATGGCAATCAACCACGTCATTAAAAAACTGGCGAAGGCTAAAATAAATGTATTAAACAATCGCCAAGAAATAATTTGGACGACGGGCACGTTGTAATAAAAAGAATAGCCGAATTCTCCCCGCAGCAAATTGAGGACCCAATGAACATATTGATAAATCAGTGGCTTATCTAGTTGAAACAATCGTTCATAATAGGCAATTGTTTCTTTGGAAATTTGGGGATCTAGGCGAATGGTGTCCAGATAATTCCCAGGACTTAAACGCATGAGCATAAACGTTAATAACGCTATTCCAAGCAACATCGGAATCATAATGGCCACGCGCTTAAAAATATATTTCAACATAGTAATCCTTGCCACTTGTCATCCTGAGCGTAAGCGAAGGATCTCAGAAATCTTAAGTATTCTGAGATTCTTCGTCCCTTCGGGACTCAGAATGACGATGTGCCTAAAGTATCTTTCGCCCAAAAATAGTTAACGATACTCTGGCTTGATATAAATTTCTTCTAAGTTATGCATAACACCACCAAAATTACTCGGCTTAAGATTCCCGAACTTACTGCGCACCGCAACGAGGCGCGCATTAAGCGTCGTGTAGACAACCGGCAACTCTTTGGAGGCGATCAACTGAAACTCATCATAAAGAACTTTACGTTTATCCTCATCAAGCTCCTGCACACCTTGATTAAAAACTTCATCGATGCGTTTCTCCCACGGTGTCGCGGGTTCTTTTTGATTGGGATGCCAAAAATGCAGTTGGCCGTCGGAGGTCCAGACATTTTTGCCAAAATGAGGCTCAACCCCACCGGTCAATCCCAACACGATCGCATCCCATTCATAATTCGATGTTAATTTTCCAACCAAGGTATTAAATTCAATCCCTTTTAAGTTGACCTTCATTCCAACTTTTTCTAAATCATGGCTGATGATTGCGGCAATATCCATCCGCTCCGTGCTATCGGCATTAGTGTAAAGACTAAACTCAACCGTGTTGCCGGCTGGATCATCCAGTATGCCGTCACCACTTCGATCAACAAAACCAGCCTGCGCCAAAATATCTTTGGCCTTATCTAAATCATAATCATATTGAATAACGTTGGGGTTATAAAAAAATCCGGCCGCTGGGCCCATCGAAGAATGCTGAGGATATCCAAAACCATTGTTAACGATTTCAATAATCTTGGCGCGATCAATGGAGTGGGCCACGGCTTGGCGGAATTGTGGATTAATAAACCAAGACAATTTCTTTGGATCAATAAAAGGCTTCCCTGTTTTTGAATTAACGTCTGGATTCTGGTTAAAGGTAATGAAATTACTTCCCATCGCTGGCCCTAAATCATAGACAGTAAAATTCTTTTTTTGCTCTAAGGGTTTGACCAGCGCATAATCCATCCCGCGGATTGTGTAAAGATCAATCGTCCCCTCTAAGAATTTGAGTAGCTCAACATCCGCACTTTGAACAATGACATAAATGACTTTACTAATATAGGGAAGATGATCGCCGTCCACTGATCTTTTCCAATACAAAGGATTGCGTTCCAAGATTAATCGTTCCCCTGGTTTGTACTGTGCCAATTTAAAAGGTCCCGTTCCAACAATTTCCTTTGGGTCCGTATCAATCCCCCAGGTGAAATTAAAATTTCCACTATCGACAGCTTTTTTTAATTTATGTTTAGGTAAAATAGCCTGCGCCATCCCTCGCAGAAAAGGGGCAAATTTAACCGGCAGGATAAACCTAACAGTGTAATCATCAACCTTTTCAACTTTAAAAGATTTTCCATCAATGGTAAAAATATCTCGCGAAGAGCTCGGAATAGTTTCATTGTAAATGAGTTCGTTAAAGGTAAAGACAACATCATCGGCGGTTAAAGGCACGCCGTCATTCCAAACGACACCCTGCCGAAGATAAAATGTCCAAGTGAGTCCATCGGCACTAACTTCCCAGGCGCTCGCTAGTTGTGGCTTGACCTTGAGCGTAAAGGCATCAACCGTTGTCAGCCCTTCAAAAATATATTCTGTAATTTCTGTTGTGGATGTTTCTTTGGCGATAATATCGTTGAAGGATTTTGGATCTGAGGTCGTCGTCAGGATTAATTCCCCACCATATTTATCCGAGACTGCTGCAGCTAGGTAGGAAGAAAAAGAAAATAATAAGATGCCAATACAAATCGTCATTCTGACACTGAGCGAAGCGAAGTGGAAGAATCTCAGAATATTTGAAGAATACTGAGATCCTTCGCACCTTTGGTGCTCAGGATGACGATTAATAGAATAAAGTTTTATTTTAAATATTTTCGCGAAATACTTTGGAAGGCTTTGCACCATACAGGTGACTTTGGGATTTTTTGAAAAGATTTCTTCTCTACTATTGAGTTACTGTATTTGTTGTTACTGCTGGTACAGGAATTGTTGGAGCGACCGCTGGTTCTGGTGTAGCTGTTGGCAATGTTACATCAGCTAAAGACTTTTTCACCGGTGGAGTAACTGTACTCGTCATTAATGACTGATTCTTCTTAGTTGATAAAAACGCTAACGTTAAACACAAGATAAGAAAAAGGCTTGCCAAAACCGTTGTCGATTTAACCAAAAAGCTGTTGGTCTTAGCGCCCAAGATATTTTCAGCTGAGGCAAAGTGTTCGGTCAATCCTCCACCACGACCTGATTGCATCAAAATGATTATCATTAAAAGAATACAAATAATTGTATGTAACGCTATCATTAATCCCATCATAGTTTCATCACCTTTATGTTGTTACCCGACATGAATTTTTAATAATTTTTACGAAGGTCTCACTCTTTAGACTAGCTCCACCCACCAGCGCTCCATCAATATCTGGCTGCTGCATGAGTTCCGTAATGTTTTCTGGTTTGACACTTCCCCCATATTGGATGCGCACAGCCTCCGCAACTTCACTGCCATAATTTTTTGCAAGCCACGCTCGAATAAACTTGTGAACTTCTTGGGCTTGAGCTGAAGTTGCTGTCTTGCCCGTTCCGATTGCCCACACAGGTTCATAGGCAATAACCAAATTTGTCATTTCATCCGAAGTCAAATCAGCAAAAGATCCATCGCATTGGTTTTGAAGAACGTTAAAGGTCTCGTTACTCTCTCGTTCTTTTAATGTCTCTCCAATACAGACAATCGGCCAAAGACCCACTTTAAGCGCCGCCTTGATTTTTTTATTAACGGTCTCATTGGTTTCATGAAAATATTGTCGTCGCTCTGAATGCCCGATGATTACATATTCAGCGCCAGTATCTTTAATTAGAGGAGCAGAAACTTCGCCCGTAAAAGCCCCTGAATCTTCCCAATATAAATCTTGCGCGCCTACTCTAATATTAGATTCATTTAAAAGATCTGCGACTTCCGAAAGAGCCGTAAAAACCGGACAGACAACCATATCAATTTCGTTTACGTCACTTAATTCACGTTTAAGTAACGTCACGAGCTCAATGGATTCTTTAATCGTATTATTTAATTTCCAATT
>JAHFGL010000037.1 GCA_023247445.1 Candidatus Omnitrophota bacterium
CCTAAAGGGACAAAACTCGAATAACGCAGTATTTATTACGGAATTAATGCGAAGAAGTCATGATATATCTTATCCCCACTACCCTTAGTGACGATGGTCCTATCAATATTATCTCTAATTTTAATTCAAAGATTATTGAAAAACTTCGTATTTTCTTTGTTGAGGAAGAAAAATCAGCCCGTCAATTTATCAGAAAGATTAGCGCGCAGTTTCCCTTACAAGAATGCCAATGGTATCCTTTAAACGAACATACCAAGCCGCAGGAAATCAAAAATTATTTGGCGCTCTTAGCCAGCAGCGATGCCGGAATTATTTCTGAATCAGGTTGTCCTTGTGTTGCTGATCCCGGCACGGATTTGGTCTTACTTGCGCATCAAAACAATGTTGAGATCATTCCGCTAGTAGGTCCATCATCGATTCTTTTGGCACTTATGGCTTCGGGTTTAAATGGACAGAATTTTGCTTTTAATGGATATCTTCCAAAAGAGCGAGAAGAGCGGGTTAAAAAAATTAAGCAATTGGAGAAACGTTCCTTGGCCGAGGGACAAACCCAGATTTTTAAGGAAACGCCTTATCGCAACCAAAATATCTTTGAGGATATCCTTTCGTGTTGCGTTTTAGCAACTCAATTATGTATTGCCTATGATTTAACTGGAGCAGCCCAGAGTATTCGTACGTTATCTATCAGTGAGTGGAAAAAAAGTAAATTTGTTTTTAGCAAAAAGCCTGCGTTGTTTCTTATCGGAAGTAAAATACTCAACTCTTAGTTTGTCGCAATTAATAACTATGAACGTTAACACCAAACAAAAAATGAATATTCCTGAATTGATCTCCGTTTCTAAACGTGCGGGAAAAGCCATTGGCGATTATCAGATGATTGAAGAGGGCGATAAGATTGCGGTGGCCGTTTCCGGGGGCAAGGACAGTATTTCGCTTTTACATGTTCTGCGTCATCGTCAGCAAATTGCCCCGATTGATTTTGAGTTCAAGGCTGTTCATGTTGATTTTGAATTTGCCGATTTTAATCCTCAGAAATTAATCGAATATTTTGAACGGGAAGAATTCCCTTATATCGTTGAGAAGATGGATTCGTTAAAAGGCGAAAAATGGGAAGAGATTGATTGTTTCTGGTGGTCACGTAATCGTCGTAAGGCGCTTTTTGCGCTGGCCGAAAAAATGGGATTTAACAAAATTGCCTTTGGCCATCATTTAGATGACATTGTCGAAACTATTCTTCTAAATCAATTTTATCGTGGAGAGATTGGGGCCATGCGTCCCAAGCAAGAATTGTTTGGTGGGAAGATTACGATCATCCGGCCGCTGGCATATGAACGCGAAGAGAATATGCGAATCCTGGCGGAAAAACTTGATATCCAATCCATTGGCGGTCAATCCAAATGCGCTAATGATGAAACTTCCCATCGGATGAAAATTAAAGTGATGCTCCGCGCGTTTGAAAAAGATAACCCGCAGATTATTAAAAATATTTTCAAAAGTTTACAAAATATTAAAACCGATTATCTGTTGGATGTTTGAGATGACAACGGTAAAAAGGGTTTTAGATTTTTGGTTTTCTGGCCTAACAGATAACCAGCCGATCGATAAGAAATCTCCCACCGTGAAACGATGGTTTATCAAGGATCAGAAATTTGACACTGCAATCAAGGCCGAGTTTGAAGATGATCTTACGGCCGCTTCTAGCGGAGAATATAAAAGTTGGGAAGATACCGCCCAAGGTCGACTAGCGCTAGTTATTTTCTTCGATCAATTTAGCCGCAATATTTATCGCAACACGCCAAAGATGTTTGCCACCGATCCATTAGCTTTAAAATTAGCCTTGCATTCAATCAAGGAGCAGGATGATAATAATCTGCAGCTGATCGAAAGATTATTTTTTTATATGCCATTAATGCATGCTGAAGATTTAGAGATTCAGAAATTATCTGTAAAGTGTTTTGAGAATTTTGTGCGGGCATCGCAAGAACAATGCCCCAACAACACATCTTATTTTGAATATAATTTAACTTACGCTCAAAAGCATTTGGCTATTATCGAACGGTTTGGCCGCTTTCCACATCGTAATAGTATTTTAGGGCGTAATTCATCTCGAGAAGAACTAGAGTTTCTAAATAAACCTAATTCATCATTTTAGTTTTCTAGGGAGGAGTGAGTTATGAAAAATTGGAAGAAAATAGCAGCGATTGCTGTCGCGGTCTTGATTGTTTTAAGTTTTATGAAGGATTTCTTGGTTAAGACAATCATTACTTCTGTAGGGTCAAACGTTGTGGGGGCTCCTATTCGCATTGGAGAATTTAGGCTTGGACTCCTCACGCAAAAAGTACGTATTGGTCATTCAAAACTTTATAATCCCCAAGGCTTTCCTAATGAGTCGATGATCGATTTGCCTGAGATTAGCGTTGAATATGATCTGGGATCATTATTAAGCGGTAAGCTGCATTTAAAGTTTTTAGTTGTCAATCTTAAAGAGATGACTGTTATCAAAAATAAAGAGGGAAAGCTTAATGTTGACTCGTTAAAAGTTGTCGAAGAGGGGAAGAAAAAGTCGGATACGAAAGAAGGTCCTGCCCAAATGCCGATTCAGATTGATGTCATGAAACTTAATGTCGAGAGAGTTATTTTGAAAGATTTTAGTAAAGGTGATCAGCCGAGTATTGAAGTTTTTGAAGTCGCTTTAAAAGACAAGACGTTTAAAAATATTACCAGTGTTGAGCAGATGATAACGCTTGTTATGGTGCAAGCCATGGGCCCGACGGCCATTAAGAGCGCCAAGATATATGCCGCCGCTACCATTTTGGGTGTAGGGTTTTTGCCGGCTGGTATTGTTGGCGTTTTAGTTGGGAAAGACGATGCGAAGGTTGAGTACAAAAAATCTTTTGATAAGGTCTATGCCACTTGTTTGGATCTGATTAAAGCCAAGGGAGAATTAAAAAGCGAGAATAAAGCCGCCGGGACTATTAAAGGAAAAATGCAAGGGGCTGAGATCATGATTAAAATAGAAAATGCCTTTGAGGGGAATGTTCAAGTAACGGTTTCAGCAAGACAGATGCTACTGCCTAAACCAGAAATTGTGGGTGGAATTACCTATCAACTTGACCAAATCTTGAAATAGTCTTCATTATGTTTTAATTTTTTGTTGCTGTGCGTTTGTTGGTAACAAAAAAGACTGGGGCTTGACATATTGCTTAGCATATGCTAAATATTTGCTAGAACGAATTAACTGGAGGATCGCAATCTATGGGTTCAATCAGCCGAAAAGATGTTAGTTTAGCCATGGCGCAATTAATGCCCCAGATTATTCAAGGGGTTCATCTGGATTTTCTTACCAGTCGTCAAATCACGCAGACACAGTTTTTGGTTTTAGTAGCTATTCATTCTAGGGAACGTGCCCCGATGAGTATTCTTGCTCAGAATATGAAAGTGAGCATGCCAACGATTTCTGGAATTGTGGATCGCCTTGTTCGCGCAGGGTATTTACGCCGGGTTGAAGATCTAAAAGATCGTCGTCAAGTAATGGTAGAGCTTACCGCTAAAGGCAAGGGATTGATTCTCCAATTTCAAGCCGCGGTTAGCGAGCGCTGGCAAGAGGTGTTGGCGGCGTTATCTGCGCAAGAATTAGAATCTTTTTATCAGGTGGTTGTTAAATTAACACAAGCATTACGTCAAGGACGATAAGATGAAATGTGTCATTCGACTTAATATTATTCTCTTTCTAACAGTCATTCTTTCTTGTCTGAAGGTTTCTGCCGAAGAAATACCTGTCCAACTGCATTTAAATTTAAAGCAAACTCTTTTAATGGCTAAAGAACGTAGTGCGCAGGTGATCATGGCCAATGAACGTGTTCAGCAATCTTTAGCCCGTATCGGTCAAAGCCGATCGACGCTTTTTCCTCAGTTAACAGCGAGCGCATCAGAAAAAAGACAAACAAGAGATTTAAGATCAGCAGGAATTTCTCTGGGCAATAGCGATCCATTGGTGGGGCCGTTTAATTCTTATGATGCCCGTATTAAGTTAACCCAGACGTTATTTGATGCGGCGGCGATGGAGCGTTTAAGCACGATGCATCATGCCCATGATCTTACTTCTGCCCAATATAAAAAGATTCAGCAAGATACATTGGCGTTTGTGGCTTCTCTTTTTATTGAGGCCAAAAGGTCTTTTCAAACGCTTAAAGTTGCCAGAAGTTTTATTAAGCGAGATATGAAACATTTAAATGTCGTAAGAAGTCAATCGCGCTTAGGTTTGAGCTCATCGTTAGAATTAACAAAAGCACAAGCTGATTATAAGAGGAGTGTGTATTTGTGGCATACCGCTGTTAAGGAAGCGCATGAACGTCGACTAGATTTGGGAGCGGCTTTAGGAATTGAAAAGGATGTCATAATTATTTTTGAAGAGGATGATCATAATTGGATCTTGCCAAACGAAATTTTGACACGATTGGATGAGGTTCCTGATATTAGAATTGCAGAAGAAGAACTTAAAGCTAGTCAAAGTCTTCGTAGTGTAGAAAAGAAAGAATATTGGCCAAAAGTTTCTGCGATGGCTGACTATGGCCCCAGTGGAGTTAGCCCCAGTGATGCCAATGAAACATATACGCTTGGTGTTATGGCTTCTGTTCCCATTTGGGAAGGGGGCTTGCGTTCATCACGCATCAAAGAAACGCAAAGCCAGGTTAAAGAAAAAGAAATTAATTTAAAAGATGTTCAAAGACGGCAAGAGGCAAATGTTTTATCGGCGATTGAGACAATTAAACAGGCGAAGGCTTTTGTTCGACAGCGTGAGTCTGAGCTAAAGGTTGCCCATGAACAAATTAAGATTGCTCAACAGCGTCTTGGTTCTGGCATCGGGAGTGATTTGGAATTAGCTGATAGCCTGGCACAACAGCTATCAGCCAATGATCAGAAGGAAGATGCCGCTGCTACGTATTTAATGGCACAAATTAATTTGGCCCATGCGTTGGGGCGAATCGATTATTTTTTAAATACTAAAGAAAGTGAAGGAGTTAGCCGTGCGAAATAAATTTGGTTTTTTAATTTTGATTTTATTTGGTCTTTTGATTAGCTGCAGTCATCGCCAGCAATCAGCAACGTTAAAGTTTTCTGGAACTCTTGAGCTTACGGAATATTCTTTAGGCTCAAAGATTCCAGGCGCTATTGCAAGTCTGGGTGTTAATGAGGGCGATCAAGTTAAAGCTGGTCAGGTGATTGCCACTCTTGATCGCTATGAACAGGCCAAGAAAGATTATGAACGCACGGCGATGTTATTTAAGCAAGGAGGGACAACAGCTCAGGCCTTAGAATATGCGGCGTTAGCTCGAGATGATCAAGCGATAATTTCTCCGGTCGATGGTATTGTTTTAGTTAAAGTTCATGAAGTGGGAGAAACGGTGGCCGCCGGTGGGGTGATCGTTGTTATTGGAGATACGAATAATTTTTGGATAAAAATTTATGTCCCGGAAGGAGTGATTAACAAAATTCAACTTCAGCAGCCGGCGACGTTACATTTTGATGGGATCAAAGAATCATCACCAGGACACATCAGTTATATTTCTCCCAAAGCGGAATTTACACCAAGAAATGTGCAAACACATGAAGAACGTATAACCCAAACATTCGCCGTTAAAGTAGCGCTAGATAATCCATCGGCATCGCTACATCCCGGCGTTGCTGCTGATGTGACAATTAAAACAGATAAATAATTTTATGAATAATCTAGCCATCGAAACAAACAATCTAACGCGCCATTTCGGTAATTTTACCGCTGTCGATTCTGTCAATTTTTCAATTAAGTATGGTGAGATATTTGGATTTTTGGGCGCCAACGGCTCGGGGAAGACGACGACGATCCGGATGCTCTGTGGTATTCTTGCGCCAACTTCAGGAACGGCAACTGTTGCTGGATTTGATGTTAAAACACAATCGGAAGAGATTAAACAGTCCATTGGCTACGTCTCACAGCGTTTTAGTTTGTATAGTGATTTGACGGTTGAAGAGAATTTAAAATTTTATAGCCAGATTTATGGGATTGAATATCGCCATGAGCAAAAAAGAATTGATGAGGTTTTGACAATGACAGGATTATTGCCGTGGCGTCATCGTTTGTCGGCCGAACTTTCTGGCGGATGGAAACAAAAATTGGCCTTAGCCAACGCGATTGTGCATAAACCAAGAATTTTGTTTCTGGATGAGCCAACAGCTGGCATTGATCCAATATCCCGTCGATCATTATGGGAATTGTTGTATCAAATGGCGGAGGAAGGGGTCGCTTTATTTGTGACAACTCATTATATGGAAGAAGCGGAGCGTTGTAATCAGATCGCGTTTATTAGCCAAGGCCGGATATTAACGATCGGTCAACCTAATCAACTAAAAGATACCATCACTGGAAGTTTATTAGAAATCGAATGTCGTCCGCTGATGAAGGCATCACGAATTTTTGAAGAGTTGCCGGGAGTTGTTGGGATAACCGTTTATGGGACAACGCTTCATCTTAATGTAAGGGATCAAGGGAACATTCAATCAGCTGTTGTCAAAATTGCCAAGGAACAAAACATTGATATCATTTCGATGAAACCAATCTCAGCATCGCTGGAGGACGTTTTTGCGACACTGACGAAAGAAAATAAATGAGAAACATAAGAGCCATCGCTTATAAAGAAATTCTTCATATCATTCGCGATCAACGGACGCTGATGCTGATTATTTTTATGCCATTTATTCAGCTAATGATTTACGGTTACGCGATTAATATGGATGTTAAACATTTAGCGACGGTTGTTTATGATGAAGATCAAACCGCGTTGACTAGGCGGCTTGCGGATAGTTTTGAGCAGTCCGCTTATTTTGATATTAAGCAACGCGTTTCTTCGCGCGCCGAGCTGCGCGAAGCGTTAGATAAGGGAAAGGCGAAGGCGGGTTTATTTATTCCTGTTAACTTTACCAAAGATCTGCTGGCGGGGCGCGGGGCTAACTTGCAAATGGTAATCGATGGAACGGATTCAAACCCAGCGAATGTGGCGCTGAGCACAAGCCAAGCGATTGTTTCAGGGTTTATACAAAAGGAAGGATTGTTTCCCGTGCAAGTATCCCCGATTGATTTTCGGCCGCGGCTTTGGTATAACCCAGATCTTAAAAGTTCATTTTTTATGGTGCCGGGACTCGTGGGACTTTTGTTGCAGCTCATTATTCCTATGATTACCGCAACCGCCATCGTTCGTGAAAAAGAGCGCGGCAATATCGAGCAACTTTTGGTCACGCCGATTAAATCGCACGAACTTATGATTGGAAAATTAATTCCTTATATCTGTATTGGAATGCTTATTTCGGTTTCAATTATTACCGCTTCACATCTTTTATTTCACATTCCGATCCGAGGAAATCCTCTGGTGCTCTATGGTCTCACATTCTTATTCTTAATTGTTTGTTTAGGTTATGGGTTGTTTGCTTCAACAGTTGCAGAGAATCAGCAGCAAGCCTCCCAGGTCATTATGTTTTTTGCAGCACCGTCAATCTTGCTTTCCGGTTTTATCTTTCCTCGCGAAACAATGCCATTGCCTGTTTATTACATGGGATATATAATTCCACTTACCTATTTTGTTCAAATAGTGCGTGGCATTATTTTAAAAGGTTTAGGATTTTTTGATCTCTGGGATCAAGTATGGCCTTTGGCGCTGATGGCTGTCATCATTGTTGGCTTAAGTATCGCGCGATTTCAAAAACGCCTCAATTAAAAAGGGGGGGAGTAATGGAACATATTTATCTGCATCCGATGCTTGTCCATTTTCCAATTGCGCTTTTTATCACCGCATTACTTTTAGAGATTTTAAGTCTATTGTTAAAAAATAAAGATTTTCATCAAAGTGCTATTTATCTATATGTCTTTGCGGCCATTCTTTCTCCCGTGGTTGTTAGGACGGGTTTAGATGAAGCGGCAGAATGGCATTTAGTTAATCATCCCGTTTTAAATTTACATCAAAGGTTTGCATTAACGACGATGTGGATCGCTGTGGGTTCCTTGCCGTTTCTTTATTTAATTTATTTAAAGTTCACGAAGTTCTTTAGAGTAGCCTTTGTGATTACTTTAATAATGCTCGTGACATTCGTTTCGTTGACGGCTTATAATGGCGGACGCTTAGTATATGAGTATGGTGTTGGTGTCGAAAGATAATCTTAGAGCAATTTTTATATGCGTAAAATTAAAAATTCTACAACAAAAAATAAAAGTATTACCATAGGGTTGGCGAAGTCGCTTAAAGAACTATCCGATGTTAAGTTCGCTTTAGATGAATCCTCCATTGTGGCGATGACGGACCAGATGGGGAGAATTATTTATGTTAACGATAAGTTTTGTGAGATTTCTAAGTATCCTCGCGAAGAACTCCTAGGACAAGATCATCGTATTATCAATTCCAGTTATCATACGAAAGAATTTATTCGTGACTTGTGGCGGACGATTGCTCAAGGAAAAGTTTGGAAGGGCGAGATTCGTAACAAAGCTAAAGATGGGACGTATTATTGGGTTGACACAACCATCGTTCCCTTTCTTAATCGAAAGGGTAAGCCATATCAATATGTAGCAATTCGACATGAAATAACTAAGCGAAAGGAATTAGAAGAAGAACTTAAAGTTTTGCCGCAAAGAATTATTCAGGCTCAAGAGGCAGAACGTGAACGTATTTCTCGTGAGATTCATGATGATATGGGACAATCATTGGTAACTTTTAAGATTTTTCTTCAATCAACACTGCTTCATTCACAGCCAGATGCGGTTAGACAAAAAGAATCGGTGGGAAAACTTCTTCATAATTTAAACGACATCATCGATAAAGCGCGTCATTTAACCACAAGATTACGGCCATCGGCTTTAGAGGTGTTGGGGCTGGCCACAACACTTAAGGCCCTTATTGATGAATTTAAGGAAAAAGGTTTCAAGATTAAGTTTATTTACGATCCTTTAGACAATGTTCGATTGCAAGGAGATTCAATAAATTTATATCGTATTATTCAAGAGTCATTAACCAATATTCTTAAATATGCCCATGCTACTCAAGTCGACATCAAGATAAAAGTTACACAACATCAACTATTATTGACAATTAAAGATAATGGCAGGGGATTTAATTTGAATAAGAAACGTGTCAGTGCAAAAACTGGAGCTGGTCTTGGATTGTCAACGATGAGCGAGCGGGCGAGGTTATTGAAAGGTCAAATTAATATCAGTTCTAAAGTTGGGATGGGAACAAAGATTATTTTGGATATCCCAATTACAAAAGAATAATCGTTATGCCTGGGTATAAAATAATTTTAGCTGATGATCATGAAATTCTTCGTGCGGGGCTTAAGAGTTTAATCGAAAAGAATAATCTATTTAAAGTTGTCGGCCAGGTTAAAGATGGGCAGGAGCTTCTAGATCTGCTCAAATTAACCAAATGTGATTTAGTTGTTCTGGACTTGTCCATGCCGAATATGGATGGTTTGACAACGATCAAGGAAGTTCATCGTAAGTTTCCAAAAGTTAGAATCGTTGTTTTGACCATGCAGAAAGACAGCGAACATTTTCGTCATGCGATTGCTAGTGGTGCCAGTGGTTATATTCTTAAGGAAGACGCTTATGACCAGCTAACTTTAGCGATTAAAGTTATATTAAATGGTAAGCAATATTTTTCTCCATCGGTTTCAGCGCTTATCACCGATCATTATATTCGATCTTCGGATGAGGCTGATCAATCTTCCCCCAAAATTCTTACTAAACGGGAACTTCAAATTTTAAAGCTTGTTGCTAACGGATCTTCTAATAAGAATATCGCCTCTAAACTAAGTTTGAGTATACGCACCGTTGAAACACATCGGGCACATCTTACCACTAAATTGGGCATTAAAACCACAGCCCATCTTGTCAAATATGCTATGGCTAAGGGCCTTATCTAATTCTCCCTAGTTTCTTAAGTAGTTCTACGTATTCTTTTACGTATTTCCTCTAATTTAAATCTTTTTTATTCTAATTTATAATTACATTAGAGATGAAGGATAAAAGCTTAAACGTTAAGGAGAAGATATGAGAAAAAAGATTTTAATTGTTGATGACAATATCGGGTTTCGATCGACAGTCAAAGATTATTTGACAATGCATAATGTCAATGCTGAAATTTTTGAGGCGAATACGGGAGAGATGGGGGTGGCGAAGGCTTCTTTTGTTAAGCCAGATGTGGTCTTGATGGACATCAGCCTGCCACATGCTAATGGCTTGGAAGCAACGAAATATATAATGGAAGATAATCCTTATTGCGATGTGATTATTTTAACGATGTTTGAAGTGGATGTTTTTAAGCGCGCTGCTCAAAAAATAAACGTGAGGGATTTTATCGGTAAGAGCGAAATTTACGATCGACTTCTTCCGGCTGTCGTGAAGTGTTTGGAAGAAAAAAGAGGTAAAGATGGTAAAAGGAAAGGGGGATAATTTAACTCGTTCCCCAAGGGTGATTAAATCCAGCGTTGATTTCTCAACGTATATCCAATTAGTTGAGAAAAAGGCTTATGAGCTTTACGAGAAAAAAGGCCGACAGCAAGGACATGATTTGGATGATTGGTTAGAAGCTCAAAGATTAGTTGAAACTGAATTATGTTTTAAGTAAGATTCTTAAAGGGAGGATAAAGTTCTTTTCCTTAAAGATTCTGAGCTGTTTTAATGATACGGATTAAACACAGCGTAAGTCATATGAATAGTTTTGATTTAGCTGTTTAAGTTCTGGAGGATGTTGTATGCAAGAATATGATTCCCAAGATGAAGCCAAGGATTTTCCGTTTCCAGATCGTGTTGATAAGGAAATAAATTCTTTGTGCCCAGAGTCTCAAGACATGTTTCGGCGATTGGTTGAGTCTGTCAAAAGTGGTGTGTATGTTGTTGATACCAGAGGAAAGCTCATGTATGTGAATCATGCCTTTGCTGAAATTTTAGGTTATGAAACCAAGGATGAAATCTTGGGTAAGAATTTAACGAACGAATTGTATGCTGATCCAGCGGAGAGAGAAATATTTTTAAAGAAAATGGCTGAAAAGGGATTTGTCTTGGCCTATGAAGTTAGAAATCGGCGCAAAGATGGTAGCGTCGTTCGGTTATCAGCAACGAGTCACTATATCTATAATCATCAAGGTGAAATTATCGGGGTGGAAGGAATTGTCCAGGATATTACAGAAACTAAACGATTGGAAGAAGCCTTAATGTCGGAAAAACGAAAGTTAGAGCAGATTTTAGGTTTTGATGAAAAAATCGGTTCTATTCGTAAATTTGATACCTTGATTGATTTTATCGTGGAGAAGACAACAAAGATTTTAGAGGTTGAGAAATGCTCAATTATGTTACTTGATGAGGATACGAACGAATTGTGTATTCAGGGATTTAAAGGCCTTCAAGAAGATCTTGTCAAAACAACACGTTTAAAGTTGGGAGACCCGATTGCCGGTGTTGTGGCGATACAAAGAAAACCGTTGTTAGTTAAAAACATTGAATATGATGAACATTTTAAGAGAGCGAATCGTCCTAACTATCAAAGTCGTTCTTTTATGATTGTACCCATTACGATGGAACAGAAATTAATTGGGGTTATTAATGTTGCGGACAAGATTCCATCTTCAAATCGTGAGGAAATCTTTACTGAGATTGACCTAAAAATTCTTTGCGCTCTTGCGCGGGAGGTGGCAGTTGCCATTGAGAATTTGAAACTTTATAAAGAATTAAATTATTTAACGGTTACAGATTCATTAACACAAATTTTTAATTATCGTCAATTTGCACGAAGTCTTGAATATGAAATTCAGCGTTCAAAAAGAACTAAAGATCCGTTGAGTCTTATCATGATGGATATCGATGATTTTAAATTGTACAACGATACGTTTGGGCATTTAGAAGGCGATACGCTTTTAAAAGATGTTAGTACAATTTTAAAGACTCAGCTAAGAAGTACAGATGTTATTTGTCGTTATGCTGGTGATGAATTTACGGTTATTTTGCCAGATACAACCGTTGATGGAGGCAGAAATTCTGCTAATAAGATTAAAGAAGCTATTGAACAATATCCATTTAAACGTAAAGTGACGGTGAGTATTGGCATCGCAGGTTACGCGTTGGGGTTAACGTCCCATGAATTAGTTAATAAAGCGGATAAAGCCCTTTATCAGGCCAAAAAAGAAGGCAAGAATAAAATTAGCGTCAATGCTTAGGAGGTAAATATGTTTGGAATAGGCGCTGGAGAATTGTTTGTCATTTTCTTGGTTGTTTTTATTTTTTTTGGGCCTAAAGCCTTGCCAGATATTGCTAAGAGTTTAGGTCAAGTGATTCGTGCCTTTAAAAAGGAAGTTTCGCAAATTTCCAAGGACACCGAGAGCGATCAATCTGGATCATCCAAGACAATTCAAAAAGAAGATAAAAATAATATTCCAAAAGCATCATGACGGTTAATCCGCAGTAATTTTCGAAGTAATCTCTTTTATGCAACTTCCTTTTCTTTCATTAGCCATTCTTGTGTTCGTCATTTTGATAAGCGTTTCACAGCGCGTTAACATCGGACTTTTGTCATTAGTTATGGCTTGGTTTTTGGGTTATTTTTACGCAGGGATGCCAGTTAATGAAATCATGGCTGGATTTCCATTGTCTTTGTTTATGGTGTTGGTTGCGATTAGTTATTTTTTTGGTATAGCTAATATCAACGGGACCTTAGATTTTGTGACAAATAAAATGATTTTGTTAGCTAAGGGCCAAAGAAAATTTCTCCCAGTTATTTTTTTTATTTTAGCAGGTATTCTATCAACATTGGGTGCTGGCAATATTGGGGCAGTGGCACTTCTTGCCCCGGCGGCAATGGCGATTGCAGATAAAACAAAATTAGGCGCGTTTTTTATGACAATTATGATAATTTTGGGAGCCAACGCAGGAACCTTTTCACCGTTTGCGTTAACAGGTATTATTGCCAAGGGACTTATTGTTCAACAAGGGCTTTCAATGAATCCATGGACTCAAATATATTTTCCGGTGCTGTTGACTCAAACTTTTATTGCGATTGTTAGTTTTTCGATTTTCTATTTAATTTACAAAAAGAAAAATAGTTTTGTACAACCATCCTCTGGTGATGGGACGATTGGTGTTTTATCTCATGTGATGACGCATAAACAAATGCTGACGCTTTTAGCCATCACAATATTGATTGTAGGGACTATATTTTTTAAAGTCGATGTTGGTTTTTTAGCTTTAAGTTTAGCTGTTTTATTAACTGTTTTTGGGGTGGCTGACAGTGAACAAGCTTTAAAAAAGATTCCTTGGGATGTGGTCTTGATGGTCTGTGGGGTAAGCACGTTAGTTACAATCGTTGAAAAAGTAGGAGGCCTAGATATTTTGATAACAGGCTTGGCGAAGATTACAAACCCTATCAACGTTACAGCAATTATGGCTTTTATTGTTGGTGTTATTTCTTCTTTCTCAAGCTCTTCAGCCGTTGTCATGCCGACATTTATTCCTTTGGTTCCAGGATTAGTTAAACAAATGGGGGGCGGCGATCCTGTTGCCATTATTTCAGCGATTAATGTTGGGAGCCATGTGGTTGATGTTAGTCCCCTGTCTACGTTGGGAGCTTTATGCATGGCAAGTGCTGCAAAAAGCGAGGATAAAACTAAACTGTTTCAGCGGTTAATGTTATTTGGTTTATCAATGTCGTTAGTTGGTGCCATTGTTAGTTATATCTTTTTTGGACTTTTGTGATATAAAAGATAATAAAATTTATATAAAAAAAGGGAGGGTAGAAATGAAAAAGATTATTTTAACCGTATCAATAACAGGATTTATCATGATCATTGCTTCGATGGCAAGCGCAGAAGGGAAGAAGGGGACTATGATGTGCGACTCCAAAGAAGGCAAAGGTTCTATGATGGGTAAGGAGATGATGGCGGGCGGAATGATGATGCATCAGATGATGGAGAAAACTGTACTAGCAACCCCTGATGGCGGCATTATTGTGGCGATGGGCAACAAACTTTTTAAGTATGATAAAGATTTAAATCTTGTCAAAGAAGTCGAGCTTAAGATGGACATGGATAGTATGAAGAAGATGTGTCCAATTATGGGAAAAGGGAAGAAGGGAAACGAAAACGACGAAGATGAGAATGAAGACGGTGAGCAAGCAGAGCATAAAGATCATCATAAAAAATAAAATGAAAGTTTGAGAAAGGGGCCATCACGGTTAAATGTGATGGCCTCTTTATTGAATAATCTCGGATTTTGCAATAGCAAAATCCGCCCAAAGGGCCGACAAAGTTGATGTCGTCGGAGATGTCGGCAACTTTGGCGGGGTAATCCCATAATTTTGAACGTACATTTTTGTGCATAAATTATGTGTGCGTGCAAAATTTGGGATAATATTTTATCTAGTCAATATTAGACCTGCACTGTAAAATAACCCCATCTTAAAAGCCCAAGAAACTAATCCTATGTTCAATATTTTTCTTCTCGCCGCCTTCTTTGTATGGGCATTCTTATTTCGAGGTTTCTTTTCGGGAGAATTAGCCCTTACCTACGATGCCGTTCCTTATTATGAACATATTAAATTCTTTATTGATCAAATCACGCAAGGCGTATTTCCCTTGTGGGATCCAACGCGGGATAATGGCGTTGCCAATGAATTTTTCCTGCGTCGGTTTGGAGAGTTTAACCCATTTTTTTCGCTCATCATTATTTTTAATAAGTTGGGCCTTGCCTATACACAATCCTATCTTGCATTCTTAGCCGTTTATTATTTCATCGGACTTGTCGGATTTTATCTGTTGGCTAAAGAAATTTTTCAAGATCGAAGGTTGGCCTGGGTTGCGTATTTATTATTTCTTTTCGCCTCTTTTGGGACGACGCTTTTTAAATCGTTTATGGTTCTTTTATTTGTTCCGATGGTATGGTTCTTTTATTTCTTATGGATGTTTACCCGAGAACCCAAACGCGATCGTCTTTGGGGAATGGTTTTTTGTTTTATGATTCTCGCCACAACCTATGTTCCATTTTATTTTCTAACTATCGTTTTGATTTTTTTGTTTTGTTTCTTTCTTCTCTATAATCAGCAACTCAAGAAGATATTGGATAGGTATCGAAAATTTATCTTTAGTAATAAATTATTCTCATTTGTTTGTTTGATTCTGGTTTGTGCCGCCCTTATTCCAGGCTTATTGTTTTTTTCTCAGATGAAACGAGGAGACGTTGTCTTTCCTCAACGACAGGCATCGCTGATGGAAGAATCCCTCGTTGTTCCTATGCAATCGGTCAGTATGGGAGGGATCCCTGCAACAAGCATTGGCGGACGAATATTAGGAAATTTAGATGATCTTCAAGTTGGGCAATTTTATATTCCCATTTTTGCTTACGTGCTTTTTTTGTTGGGAATCATTACCCCGATTAGCCGCCGGATCGTATTTTTGACAATCTGGGGGTTTCTGATTTATTTAATTGCGCTTTACGACGCAACGCCGCTTTATCCTTTTTTATATGATCACGTTTTTTTCTTTAAGTATTTTCGCAATTTCCAATTCTTTTTGTGGGTTCTTATTTTGCCTATCTTCATCCTTATTTGTGTGGATCAGCTCAAATCGTTTCTTGAGTTTAAGAAAGATACAAAAAAACAAAGAATTATTTTGTTGGCATTTATCGGCGTCATTCATGGTGGGCTTTTAATTTTACTTTTGTTAGCGCCTAATGTTGTTTTTTCTTCTTACGTGGTAATCGGCTTAAGCTTGATGTTTTTTATCATGTACTTAAGCGGCAAGATTAAAATGAGTCAAGTAAGCTTTCTTTTGTTTATGCTGGCGCTGATTATTCTTCAGCCGCTAGAGGTTTATCAGGCGCTGGCCAAGAATTCTCCCAAGGCCCAAGGGTATTATCGTTATGATTGGCCTTATATGTCGCCGAATATTCCCAATCAAGAACAAAAAGAAGAACTCATTAAACAATATGACCGCAGAAGACTTAAAGAGCCACTTGTTGCTAGTACAAAGCCTGTATTAAATATGTACATGACAACACGATGGGATATTCTTTTGCGCGAACAATTCCCGGGAGAATATTTTACGTATGGAAAAATTCTTGTGGCGGACGCAATTACGCGCCCGGATGATTTTCTGACACCGCAAATTATTACCAATGATTCTCCAGAAGTAAAAGTGCTTTCTTTTAATGCCAATTCTATTCGATTAAAAACGGATTTTAGTTCACGCCAATACTTGGTTTATAACGATCATTATGATCAACATTGGCAGGCTTTTCTGGATGGGAAAAAGGTTTCGATAGATAGAGCTCGCATTGCGTTTAAAGGTTTGTGGATTCCAGCGGGAGTCCATGAACTTTATTTATATTATGGTGACAGTTGGCAATACGCATTTAAATATATTTATTTGGCACTTTTTTATTTGGTTTTCATTGGGCTTATTGTTTTGAGGTTGAAATATGCGTAAATTATCAGTTTATGTATTTAATGGAGTTTTTTTTGTCCTTAAGCGTAGCATGGTTTGGTGTCTTTTTCTTTTCTTGATAACCTATTTTATCGTCGATTATAAAAAACTTGAGCTGGGAAACAAAATGAAGTTGGCGCATTACCAGAATCCAGCCGCCTTTACTGATTTGGTTGAGTTCTTAAAAGAAGAGAAGCCCATCCCAAAAGATAAATTAAATGAATATATCAGTTATTATAAGCAATTTATTAAAGCTAATCCTCAAAGCGCCGATGCTTACGCCATGTTGGGATTTTGTTTTTATCAATCACAACAATATCGGGAAGCTATTGCCGCCTATCAGAAGGCCATAGAAATCAATCCGCGTGTCTTATGGCTTTATTATAATCTCGGTGTCATTTATTTTAAGCAGGGGGACTTTGCGCAAGCGAAAGATTATTTGAAGAAAGCCGTCGTGACTAAGCCTCCAGACACTTTTGAGTTTGTTCGTAGCTCCAAGCAAATTTTTCTTCCGATTGCCACCCAAGAAAATATTCAATTAGGTAATTTAAAGGGAAATATAAAAGATGGTTACAGGGAGAGTTATCTTTTACTTATTTTAAGTTATTATCATCTTGAAAATTTTATCGAAATGCGTAGCATGGCGCAGCGTGCGCTCATCACGAATGTTGGGTATCCTGCGGATTTTTATTACTATTCAGGACTTGCCTCTTATCATTTGAAAGATTTTGAAAAAGCCATCACATCTTTGCAATCGTGCATTGAAAAACGGCGGGACCATGATGAAGCTTTTCATTATTTGGGGTTAGTTTATCAAGAGCTGGGTCAAGCTGAGTTATCGCAAACTAATTTAAGAGAAGCACAGATGTTGCATCAGATGAAAGGTGATTATCCTTCTTTGGAGGATCAAATGAAGGTCCGCATTTATTAAAAGAAACAATAACGCGGCGGTAGATTTTTTATTACAATGATCCCGGATTTTGCAATAGCAAAATCCGCATTGACTTTCCTTAAATTCTTTATTGTAGTCAATACGGCATTTTCTAGTAGAAAAAGTCAATGTAGTACTGGTTACAAAAATTAATGTTCAGGAAAACCAGTGCCGCCCAAAGGGCCGACAAAGTTGATGCCGTTGGAGATGTCGACAACTTTGGCGGGGTAATCCCATAATTTTGGACGCACATTCTTGTGCATAAATTATGTGTGCGTGCAAAATTTGGGATGATATAAAATTTGGTAAAAAAATGACAATTCTAACCGAACATTATGACCGTTTAGCCCATAAGCGTGATGATTATCGCGCTAAAAATAAATATTATTACTCTCTGCTTAATAAGCAATACCGTTATTTTGTCCCCGAAGGAAAGAAAGTTTTAGAGATCGGTTGTGCCACCGGAGATTTATTAAGCACGCTCAAACCATCGCTGGGGGTAGGCGTTGATCTTAGCCCGGCCATGGTTAAGATCGCCAAAGATAAATATCCGCATCTGCAGTTTTTGACAGGAGATATCTTCGATTTAAAAATAAATGAAACCTTTGATTTTATCATTTTGTCAGGAGTTCTCGGTGAAGTTGAGGATATTCAGAATTTTCTAATTTCGCTACGTCGTTTCTGTAATCCAGACACCCGTATCGTTATTGAGTATTACAGTTATTTTTGGCAATATCTTTTGAAGATCGCGGAAAAGTTGCATCTTAAGATTCCTCAGAAGATGCAGAATTGGTTGACGGCGCAAGATATCACGAATTTTCTGACGCTTTCCAACTTTGAATCCATCAAACAAGAGCGCAGTATCATTTTTCCTGTTGGGATATGGGGGTTAAGTTATATTTTAAATCGATATATTGCCAAGCTGCCTATTATCAATGCCCTCACCTTGAATCATTTTATCGTCGCCAGACCTTTATTTAAGAATGAAAAAGAATTTTCGGTAACAATTTTAGTTCCCTGCCGCAATGAACGAGGGAATATTGAACAGGTGATTACACGGACTCCATCTTTTGGCGCGCATCAAGAATTTATTTATGTGGAAGGTTGGTCCAAAGATGGAACGTATGAAGAAATCGAGCGCGTCAAAGCCAAGTATCCATCCAAAGATATTAAAGTTTTCAAACAGCCAGGCAAAGGCAAAGGCGATGCGGTGCGATTTGGTTTTAGTAAGGCGCAAGGCGATGTGCTCATGATTTTGGATGCGGATTTGACGGTCGCGCCAGAAGAAATGCCGAAGTTTTATCATGCGCTTGTGGATAATAAGGGAGAGTTTATCAATGGCTGTCGACTCATTTATCCCATGGAGAAAGAGGCGATGCGTTTTTTAAATCTAATTGCCAATAAATTTTTCGGAATATTCTTTTCCTGGCTTCTGGGACAAAAATTTAAAGATACCTTGTGCGGGACAAAGGTTTTGTTTCGCCGGCATTACAACCAAATTGTTGCTAACAGGTCGTATTTTGGTGATTTCGATCCCTTTGGTGATTTCGATTTAATCTTTGGCGCGATTAAATTGAATTTAAAAGTTATTGAATTACCCATTCGCTACAAAAGTCGTCAGTATGGAACAACGCAAATTCAGCGTTTCCGTCATGGCCTATTACTTCTACGCATGTGCTGGTTCGCGATGAAGAAGATTAAGTTTATTTAAGGGATGCTGATCCATCCGGATCATTCGATATATCATGAAACCTAGAATCATTTCAGCGTTTCTATTTTTCCTTTTACTTGCCATCGGCATTTTACTTTCCCTCCACAAGCCCCTTTGGAATGATGAGATCTTTACCCAGATCTATAGCGTTGAGCGACAGTCCCTCCCAAACATGATGTTGGGAAAAATTCCAGAGAAGGGAAATGCACCGCTATTTTATCTGATACAAAAAGGCGTTTGCCAACTTTCGGGTTATAAGTTTCCTTTTACGATGGATGGCGAATGGGAAGTGGCTGACCCGCGTTCACAAATTATCCTGCGTTTTAGTTCAAACATCTTCATGTCTTTAGCTGTTGTCCTTATTTTTTATTACTTCCTAAGATTTTATTCTTTAGGCGCGGGAATATATTCTTTGTTTTTTTCTTTATCCTCATATATGGTTTGGGCTTATTGGGTGGAGGCACGGCCGTATTCTTTATGGTTTTTATTAACGACGATTCAAGCGCTATCTTTTCTCCACATTATTAGACAAAAAAAGATGGAAGAGAAACATTGGCTTAAATTAAGTCTTATTCATTGGGTATTAGCATTTGCGGCGGTGGCGAGCCTAATGCAAATTTTAATTGTGTCATTTCTGATTTGGATCTTTAAAAAAGAAAGGAAGTGGCAACGATATCTGGTTCTGGCCATTTTGCCAACGGTCATTTGCATTTTTTATAATACACAATCACCACAGTTCAAGTTTTGGTATACGAAAAGTTGGATGGATTTGGTTTACGCCGCCTTTTCGCTGCCAAGAATGTTCATGATTGGTCTTTTGGGTTGTTTTGTTATTTATAAAAACCATGAACGTTTAGAAAATAAATCGTTTTTGACGTTAACAACCCTTATGGTGTTATCTGGATTGGCGCTTTTAGTATTTTTTAAGATTGCTAATACTGGTGGGCCGCAAGGATTTGAAATTTCTAGTCGCTATTTTATTTATTTGACACCGCTAAGCATTATCGCGGCCACAATATTTGTCGCGCAGCTGTTTCAAACATTTTCAAAGAATAAATTTGCTTTAGCGGCGATCGTTGTGATTGTCGCTCTTGTCTTAAAGTTTGATTATGATCAGGTCAGAGGCAATCTCTGGGCTGGGCGATGGATGCCTTCATTAACAACAAATCCAACCCAAGTTCAAGCCGCGGCCTATGCCACCAACTTGGATCATTTAACGCCGCAATATCCGCAGATGGTTGATTTTATTGAAGGCAAGCGAACCTTAGATCAAGAAACGCTGACGCATTATAAAAAATATTATGCCAAGATTGCCGAATATTCTCCCACCCATGCCGATGCCTATGGTCTTTGGGGATATTTTTCTTATCGATTAAATGATTATGATCAGGCGATTGCCGCTTATCAAAAAGCCATTGAACTCAATCCACATTTTTTATGGTTTTATTATAACTTGGGACTGCTTCATTTTAAAAAGGGCGATTATAAAACGACGGTTGAATTACTAAACACGGCGCTAAAAACTAGAACAGATTTTTCGTTGATGTTTATCGATTCTTCTAATCAAATTTATAAGCCTATTATTGGAGAGCGGGTAAATAGTTCTAATTTTTCTTTAGAAAAACAATTTCGACAGGGCAAATGTAATAGCCTAGTTATCTTAGCTTTTATTTATAAAACTTTAGGAGAAGACGGCGTTTCTATTAAACTCTTAGAGAAAGCAGAACAATTAAGTCAGGTTGACGGTTTCCCCGTGCCAAAGATTTCCGATATTGATCTTGAAAGTTATTAAAGAAAGCCCTAGATTTCTTGTATGGATATTAATAAAGATTTGAAAACGACCAACTGGGCGGGGATGATTTTTGTGGGTCTGGTCGCCTTGGTTATTATCATTATTATCCTTAATCCGCCTGCGCCGCCTACTCCGCCAAAAGTTCAAGCTATTGTTCCTGCGAAGATCATTACTCCCAAACAACCGTCGGTAGTGTTGCCTCCGGGTGAAGTTACTTGTCGCATCCGTGTTCAACGAGGAAGTGATTTTCTCGAAAGTAATTATTATATTGGTAATCAAGAGATTGCTTATCAAAAGATTTTTGCTGATGGACGCATTGAACAAAATGGCGATATCCCCAATGGAAAGGTCAAATTTTTTAATGAATACGATAAGACATTTGGAGAAGAGTTTTATAAAAATAATAGAAAACATGGTTTATTTAAAGTTTATTTTGAAGGGGGAGCATTAAAGTCAGAGTCCGTGTATCGAAATGGCCGGTTAATCAAAAGTAAAGAATATTACCCTAACGGGGATTTGCGCTTTGAAGTAAGCTACGAAGATCTGAAATATACAGCGGACCCTAAAGATAAAGAAGTGGGGATCGGGAAATTATATTTTCCTAATGGTAAATTAAAATATGAATGGAACATTACCAGAGGTAGCAAAATAGGATATAAGCGATCCTACAATCAAGATGGAACACTACGCTTTGAAGCTCAATATGATGAGTTTGGGAAGTTGATCAAATAATGGTTATCTTTATGGAAATGATCTATACTTGTAACAGAGAATGTGAGTTTTGACGAAAGGGCAAACCTACTGTAAGGTAGGGACCCCGGCTTTGTCCCAAAATTTTCGTTTGGAGACTTCGCCGGGCCCGGCGAAGCCAAACGCGAAAGCAATTTGGCGGAGACGGGGCAAAACTAGAGGGTCCTTAATTTAAGGATAGCCAGGTGCCGAATCAAACAGGGACCTAGCTT
>JAHFGL010000038.1 GCA_023247445.1 Candidatus Omnitrophota bacterium
TATGCCATGGCAAAATCCGGGATAATCCCAAATTTTGCGATAGAAAAATTTACCGTTGGGACAGGGCTCAGCCCTGATATCCGGCTACCTGGTTATTCGGATATCCGGGGCCAAGGGCACCTTGTCAGGCGTAGGGGTGGATGTTATACTTTCGCGGTAAATAGATGGGAAGATTTTTTGAATGACCTTATGGAGGGAGCAATGATGAAAACATTACAACAATTTTCGATTAGATTCCTAATAGCTTTTTTCTTGAGTTTTAGTTTTTCTCAAACATCTTACGCTGAACCACAGAACACCCCAGCTAATTTTCTGGTTGATGTTGGTAAGGATCATTATGCCAAAGGCCAAAAAGCTGAGGCCATTCATGAGTTAAGTAAGGCCTTGATTCTTGATCCAGAAAACGCGGAAGCTAAAAAATATCTACATAAGTTGGGCGTTGAGGAGGGACTTTATACTTCCAAAAGAACATCAACCGATCAAATCGCTGATTTATCTCAACATGTGAATACTTATAAGCAAAAGATAGTTGAATTAGAGCGTCAGAAAAAAGATATTGAAGATAAATTTAATAATTTACAGGCTGAGCGCAACGAGTTGTATCGATCAAATCTGGCGAAAGATTTAGAAATGAACTTGCTACACGATAAGGTTAATCAAATCAAAGAGGCTTCACTTAAGAACAAGGATATTCATCAGGATCAAATGCAGCGCATTGACGAAATGTATAAAGATAAAGATCAGAAATTGATGGAATCTGTCATTAAAAAGGAACATCTTGTGGATAGTATGGAAGTCGCCTTAAAAGAAAAAGAAGCGCAGCTTAAATCGTTGAATTCTAAATTTAATAATACTATAGATCAATCGTTGTTGTATGAAGATCAAATGGCCGCGCTTAGTGAAAAGTATCGACAGCTTAAAGGGACCATTGATAATCGACATAAAACTCAAGATCAGTTGATCCGTAACCTAGCAGATTATTTGTATATGCGTGGAGAAAAAATGAACGATATCGCCGATCAGCTGGTTTATAAAGAGATGGATTTAACCCGCACCCAGCATTCGCTTTTAAACAAAATGGATGATTTAGTTGACCTTCATCAAACTGCGGATAAATATCGACATCAGATTTCAGAGCGTGATGCGCTTATTGATGACAAAGATGCTGATTTAAGATTTCTACAAAATAAGGTAAACAAGTAAGCCTGGGACAATAAATATAGAGTAGGTTAATTCGCAAATAATAGCCAGTGATCCCTCCTTTAATTTTTCCGTAAACTCTTCTGTTTATTCTAGTTGTATATTTTTAATAATTTATATTGCTTTTATCGTTTTGCATTTATAATGAGGCATATGTTATACTTGCACTGAAGGAAAAAAGGAGTGTGCATGAATCCTATGAACTCAAGATCGCTTCATCCTAGAAAAATTCGAGCCTTTACTTTGGTAGAGGTTATTTCTGTGGTTATTATTGCCAGCGGAATTGCTGGACTCGCCACCCCCAAATTTATTGCTCAATATAAACAAGTTAAAAATCAAGAAGCATCTAGTACGCTTTTGACTCTTTTTGATGCTCAGCAGGATTATAAAAGACGAACGGGAAACTTTGCTAATAGCATAACTTCTTTAGGGGTAGAGATTCAGCCCTCCAAACATTTTAATACTCCAGTTGTAAATAATACTACGACGATTACTCATGGGACAGTCACAGAAGTTTATTTAGCCAAAGTGACGACTAAAGACAATTCTTATGATCTTTCGATTGTGCAAGATGGAAAGATTTATTGTACATCTACAACATCATCGTGCACAAAAATGGGTTATTTGGATGCTAGCCCACCTCCAACAACACCTGTCTGTGGGGATCGTAGCTGTGAAGTAGGAGAAACGTGTACTAGTTGTGCCGCAGATTGTGGATCGTGTGCGCCTGTTTGTGGCAATGGGGCTAAAGAGGGAAGTGAGCAATGTGACGACGGGGCTTCCAATGGTCAACCGAATAAGTGCAACTCAACTTGCTCGGGGACTACTTTATCTGTTTGTGGCAATGGTTCTGTAGAGGCAGGTGAGAATTGTGATGATGGTGCTTCGAATGGTCAACCGACGAAATGTAATCCGAGCTGTTCAGGTATTACCGCGGCTATTTGCGGGAATGCTGTTGTTGAGGCCGGCGAACAATGCGATGATGGGAATGTTGTCACGACAGATTCTTGTACAAGCTCATGTAAAACTGCGATATGTGGTGATGGAAGCATTAAAAGTGGAGTTGAGCAGTGTGACGATGGGGCTTTAAATGGTCAACCAAACAGATGTAATGCGAGCTGTTCAGGGACTACTTCAGCTGTTTGTGGAAACAGTATTATTGAGACGGGCGAACAATGCGATGATGGGAATACGGTAAATACCGACGCCTGTACAAGTTCATGTCAAAATGCGCGATGTGGCGATGGAGTTATTCGAGCCGGGAGTGAGCAATGTGAAGATGGCAATACAACAAATGGAGATGGTTGTTCATCAACATGTCAGACCGAACCAGCTGCTTGTGGCAACGGTCGCCTGGAGACGATTGCAGGTGAACAATGTGATGATGGTAATCGTGTCGATGGAGATGCTTGCACTAATGCATGCCAAAGTGCACGATGTGGCGATGGAGTTATTCGCACGGGGAGTACTGAACAATGTGATGATGGGAATACGGTAAACACAGATGCTTGTACTAATGCCTGTCAAAGTGCACGATGTGGCGATGGTATTATTCGCGCAGGGAGTGAACAATGTGATGATGGAAATACAACTAATGGGGATAGCTGTTCATCGACATGTCAGAATGAGCCAGCGGTTTGTGGAAATTCTCGTGTGGAGGTTGGTGAACAATGTGATGATGGGAATACTGTCAATACAGATGCTTGTACAAGTTCTTGTCAAACGGCACGATGTGGGGATGGTATTATTCGCGCTGGGAGTGAGCAATGTGATGATGGGAATGCAACAAGTGGAGATGGTTGTTCGTCAAGCTGTGCGATTGAACCACCTGTTTGTGGAAATTCTCGCGTGGAGGCCGGTGAACAATGTGATGATGGAAATACTGTAGCCACAGATGCCTGTACAGGTTTATGTCAAACGGCACGATGTGGTGACAGTGTTGTCCGCACTGGGAGCGAGGAATGTGATGACGGGAACACGGTAGATACAGATTCTTGTACAGCTTCTTGTCATAATGCACGATGTGGTGATGGAATTGTTCAATCGGGGAGTGAACAATGTGATGATGCCAATACGATAAACACAGATTCTTGTACAAATTCATGTCGAAATGTCTTGTGTGGAGATGGACTGTGTAGTGAGTTGTCGGGAGAGACTTTTATAACGTGTAATCAAGATTGTCCTCTTTTTCCATGTAATCATAATGGAAGATGTGACAATGGTGAAGGCTGGTTAGGTTGCCCTGATGACTGTACCACCGTTACTTGTGGCCAACCACCACCAGGTTATTAGACGATAAATTTAAGTTAAATTAGTAAAATAAAAAGGCAACTTTTAAAACAAGTTGCCTTTTTATTTCTTAAAATTAACACGCCATTTTAGTTCTTCTGTATATAATGTGATTATTATTTCATATGATGAATCAAATACGAAAAATAATATTTTCTCCCATTAGCCTATTTCTAGGTATTGTTGTCATTGGATTCTTAATTTATAAGAAAAGTTTATTTTTCCAAGTAACTTATTTAGATGATAATGTATGGCTTTTGGATTATGGTTGGTATTTAAAAAACCCCTCGAATATTCCTCATCTTTTTGCTCAGCCGGATCTAATCACCGGTATTTTTTATCGTCCCATCCTTAATTTGTCTTTTATGCTTAATGCCATATGGGCAGGGAGCGCGCCGTTTTTATATCATTTAACGAATATAATTATTCACATTCTTAATTCATGGTTAATCTTTGTTTTATTGAAGAAATTTAGATATCCAAGAAATTTATCGTATGCGTGTACGCTTTTATTTATCGTCCATCCGGTTCTAACGCAGGCCGTTGTATGGATTCCTGGACGGACCGACAGCTTGCTTGCCTTATTTATTTTTCTTTCCTTTGTTTGTTTTATCAAGTTTTTAGAATCAAGACAAAATCGTTATTACCTGGGCACTTTACTGTTTTTTATATTGGCGTTTTTAACCAAAGAAACAACCATTGTGCTGCCACTGTTATGCGTTCTTTATGAGAATTTTATTTTTAAATCAAAGAGGCCTTATATGAAGCAATTTAAGGCCGCTTTGGGATGGGGAATTGTTGTCGGCGCTCTTTTGTGGATAAGAGCTGGAATTGTTATTGATAGAAAAAATTATGATTTATTCTATGCGATTCAATCGTTTATTGAAAATATGCCCTCGTTAATTTCTTACGTGGGGAAGATATTTTTGCCTCTTAACTTGTCGGTGTTGCCGATTGCGCGGGATACAACGCTGCTTTATGGAATTATCACGGTTGTTTGTTTGACCGCAGGGCTTTTTTTCTCGAAACAGAAAAGGATGAATTACGTGTGGTTTGGTTTATGCTGGTTTGTTTTATTTTTGTTGCCATCTTTTGTTTTTAGTTTTTTAAATCATGAATACAGAGTTTATGTGCCTATCTTGGGATGTTTAATCCTAATGCTCGAGATGGATTTTATTAAAGGACTCGGCGAGAATAATCAAAAGTTAATTGTATTTTTTGGCGTTTTAATAATTCTTCTGGCCAATATAACATTTCGACATAGCGATCAATTTAAAGATCGATTTACTTTTTGGGGAAATGCGGTTGAAACATCGCCTCATTCTCCTTTGGCTCATCGAAATTTGGGCGCGATGTATCATTTAGAAGGGTCTTTTGATAAGGCTGAAGTTGAGTATAAGAAAGCGGGCACTTTAAATGCTCGTGAACCCATGATTCATAATAATCTGGGACTTATTTATGCAACGCGAAATAAATTGGTAGAGGCCGAAGAAGAATATAAGCTCGAGATGAAGATTAACCCGTTGTATGACAATGTTTATTACAACGCAGGACTTCTTTACTTAAGGCAGAAACGATTCCAAGAGGCTGAGGCGGCATGGAAGAAGACCATTGAGCTTAATCCCAAATATATTGATGCATATAAACAATTAGCTGTTTATTACTTGAACCAAAGAAATTTTATGGAAGCGGCTAACTATATTCAACAACTCAAAAAGATGGGCGTACAAATTCCTTCCAGCATGCTGCGTGCCGCAAACATTCATTAATGGACATTTCTCGTCATAATCTTGACATTGTCAAAGAGTATCATCAGCAAACAAAACACCACTATCATCGATATGCAAATGCGCTAGGATTTATGGATTGGAATAGCCAGCCAGATCCGTTTCGGCGTTTTTTGGGCACAGAGTTAATTTCACTGCCGCTTCAAGAAAAAGATCACACCCCACTGTATAAAGACATTTTTATTCCAGAAAAAGTGCCGGCCCAGTTGTTGAATAAATCAACATTAGCCCATTTTTTGGAAAGTTCGCTTGCGATTTCAGCGTGGAAAAAATATGTCGATGCTCAGTGGGCGCTTCGTATAAATCCATCCAGCGGAAATTTGCATCCAACAGAAGGTTACATTATTTTGCCGAAACTAGACGGGGTTAATAGTTTGCCAGGGGTTTATCACTATGCTCCCAAAGAACATGCTTTAGAGAAGCGGGCGGAATGCTCTGATGAGTCTTGGAATTTTTCTAAGGATATCTTTTTTGTTGGGTTGACGTCCATTAATTGGCGGGAGGTTTGGAAATATGGAGAACGAGGATTTCGTTATTGTCAGCATGATTGCGGGCATGCGTATATGGCCCTTGATATCGCTGCTAAAACCTTAGGATGGCAGATCGTTTTGTTAAATAATATCTCTGATGATCAATTATCTAAAATGTTAGGGCTTAATCGAATAGAAGATTTTGTTGATGAAGAAAAGGAGAGTCCTGAATTGTTAGCCATGGTTGTGACGAACCCGCACCACGAAAGTTCGATATCAATAACAGATGATTTTATTAAAAGTGTTATTTCGGGTCATTGGTACGGTCAGACCAATCGATTAAGTCGTGATCATCACCATTGGGAAATTATTGATCAAGTGGATGTGGCATGTCAAAAGCCCGAAACCAATTTTTCTCAAGAAAAGTTAAAACATAATTCCCTAGAGAATGTGTATAAAAAAGATTTTACAGCGTATCAAGTGATCAAGAAGCGTCGCAGCGCGGTTGATATGGATGGCCAGACGACGATGACCAAAGAACAATTTTATCAAATGCTGTTAAGGGTGGCGGATGATTTTGATGGCGTTCCATGGGACGCCAAAATTCATCTGTGTCTATTTGTTCATCGGGTTGTTGGTTTGCCCCCCGGACTTTATATTCTTGTGCGAAATAAAATGTCTCAAAAGCGACTTCACGATTCGATGGATCAGAATTTTAAATGGGAAAAGCCGAGGGAATGCCCGGCTTCGTTAAATCTTTTTTTATTGGTAGAAGGTGATTTTATTTCAATATCTAAGGCCATTAGTTGTGGCCAAGATATTGCCGGCGATGGTGCGTTTAGTTTAGGGATGATTGCTGATTTTGCTCAAGCGCTTGAGGAACACGGTGCATGGTTTTATAAACGATTATTCTGGGAAACAGGGATGGTTGGTCAACTTCTTTATTTAGAAGCAGAGGCTATTGGTATTTCTGCCACCGGAATTGGATGTTTCTTTGACGACCCTATGCATGAACTTTTAGGCCTTCGTGATAATCAATTTCAAAGTCTTTATCATTTTACGGTTGGCGGCGCTTTAGTGGATGATCGTCTGACAACGTTACCAGCGTATTCATCGTAGGGATTTTATCGCACATGAAAACCAATTGGATTTTTAGGCTTTTGTGGGGGATCTAATAATTTCTTAATAGTTTTGAAAACGACTTTGAATTGATAATCATATTTTTGTTCCATTTCTTCGATTTTTCGTCGTAATTCTACATGCCCAGTGAGCATTTCACGTAATGTTGTAAAGGTGCGCATGATTTGGATATTAACTTGTATTGCTCTTGAGCTATTTAAAACACTCGATAACATCAGAATTCCATGCTCAGTGAAAGCATAGGGTAGATATCTTTGTCCACCCCAACTTGAGGTGCCAAAATGGCACCTCAAGTTTCTGACTTCTTGTCGTGTAAGATGTAAGAGAAAATCTTCAGGAAATCGGTCTTTATTTCGACGGACTTGTCGGGTTAAATATTTTGTTTCTACACCATATAATGTCGCCAAATCTCTGTCTAACATTACTTTTTTTCCGCGAATAAGAAATATTTTATTTTGAATGATTTCTTGAGGAATTATTTTTGTTGTCATAAAATTACCTTTCTTTTAAGGTGCCAAAGTGGCACCTTAGAGTTAAGTTTATTGCCACCAGTTTCGGTCCAAACTTCTGTATTGAATCGCCTCGGCTAAATGTTCTGATTGAATTTGATCGCAGTGGGCTAAGTCTGCAATTGTCCGTGCGACTTTGAGGATTTTGTCATAGGCCCTCGCTGACAGATTAAGCTCATCAATCGCCATCTTAAGAAGTTTTTTCCCATCGTCATCTAATCGACAAAAAGATTTAATTTGTTTGTGATTCATCTGTGCGTTGGCGAAGATGGGTTGTCCACAAAATCGCTTATGTTGAATCGCTCGCGCGGCGCTGGTTCGTTCCTTAATAAGAGAAGACGGCTCTGATGAAGCGTTGGCCAAGAGCTGTGTTGATGGAAGACTTGGCACTTCTAAATGGATGTCGATACGGTCCATCAGCGGCCCGGAGATTTTAGCTAAATAGCGTTCGATTTGCTGGGGGTTACAGCGGCATTGTTTTTTGGGATCGGTTAGCCAACCGCATAAACAGGGATTCATGGCCGCAACTAACATAAACTTCGACGGAAATCGTAGCGATTTAGAAGCACGAGAAATTGTGACACAATAATCTTCCAGCGGCTGGCGCAACGATTCCAAGACGTCGCGATTAAACTCAGGCAGCTCATCTAAAAATAAAATACCATTATGACTTAAGGTCACCTCACCCGGCCGAGGGAGTGAACCGCCACCGACAATTGCCACATCGGAGCTTGTATGATGCGGTGAACGAAACGGGCGGGTGGCGACCATGTTTTGATCAGGTTTTAATAATCCCATGACCGAATGAATTTTGGTTGTCTCCAGGGCTTCTTCGATTGTCATATCCGGCAAGATCGTGGGCAGGCGTTTGGCGAGCATGCTTTTTCCGCTTCCCGGCGGGCCAATTAAAATCACGTTGTGCGCGCCAGCCGCTGCAATTTCTAATCCACGTTTAACATGGGCCTGACCTTTTACATCCGCAAAATCAACATGATGGACGTTGGCCTTTTGAAATAATTCTTCGGTGTTTGAATCAAAGGCAATAACACTTTGCGGGCAGTTAAGAAAATGGACAAGCTCTTGTAAAGATTTAACCGGATAAACTTTTGTATTCTTTGAAAGCGCTGCTTCAAAGGCATTGGCTGTCGGAACGATTAATCCCAGAAGAGGGCCGCTATTCATGGTTAAGGCCATTGCCAAACTTCCATTGATCGTTTGGATGTGACCGTTAAGCGACAATTCACCGACCACGGCATATTGATTAAGGGAAAGAGCGCTTATTTGTTCACTGGCGGCTAAAATTCCGAGGGCAATGGCCACATCAAAGGCCGGGCCTTCTTTTTTGGTATCAGCTGGCGAGAGATTAATTGTGATGCGTTCATGCGGATAATCGAATCCGCTATTTTTGATCGCGGAACGAACACGCTCTTTGCTTTCTTTTATGGCATTGTCCGGCAGGCCGACAATGTGAGTGACCGGTAATCCGCCACTGATATGAACTTCAATCGTGACTGGATACGCTTCTAAACCGCTTATTCCGAAACTGTAAACTTTTGCAAACATAAAATCCCCTTGGTTGATGATAGATTAAGGGGAATAAGCTTCCGGAATGGTCCTAAAAGGGGATCGAGAGGATTTGATTCAGAAAAGAACCTTGCTTTTTCAAGCTCGTAGAATATAATGTAAGCTAACATAAATCATAATTTCCGTCAAGACACGATAATCGCAGCGATCAACCCGTGCATACTATATTCCAAAATAAAATTCTTCTTATTACACTTTCCGTTTGGGCAGTCGCTCAATGCATTAAGGTTGTATTGGGCGTTATCCGCGAGAAGAGGTTTAATTTTAAATGGTTTATTGGAACTGGAGGCATGCCGTCAAGCCATGCAGCCGGGGCAACGGCGCTGGCGACTGTCAGTGGCCTTCAAGTCGGATTCGATTCAGTCAGTTTTGCTTTTGCGGCCGTATTTGCCTTAGTAACCATGTTTGATGCTCAAGGGGTGCGTCGTTCCGCAGGGCAACAAGCGGCTATTTTAAATCAAATTTTAGATGATATGTATTGGCGTGGAAAAATTGAAACAGAACGCCTATTTGAACTTATTGGTCATACACCACTGCAGGTTATTGTCGGCGGTCTTTTGGGATGTATTTTATCTCTTATTTTATATAAAATTTGGTAAGTAAATTAAGGAGAATAAAGCGTGAATAAACGAACTATTATTATTAGTGGTGTTTTACTTTTGGCTGTTTTTGTTATGGTGGCTTTATCGAAGGAAAAACATACTACAACGAAGGCCATCATTCCATCGGTGACGCTTAATAAGGTAAGCAAAGCCAATATTCCCGCTCAAAAATTATTTGAAGAGGCGATGAATTTACGGAAAGATGGCGAGTTACTTAAGGCTAAAGAACTTTACCAGAAAATTTTAACGGATTATCAAGATTATGAAAATATGGAATCTGTTCAAGACGAATTAAATAATCTGAATATACAAATTATTTCTTCTAACGCGGTCACGCCACAGACGGTGATGCATGAGGTTGCGGTGGGGGATTCTCTCGGTAAGATTGCCAGCAAATATGGAACCACCATTGATTTGATTAAGAAGAATAACAATTTAAGCAGCAATGTCATCCGGGTTGGCCAGAAATTACGCATTTGGACGGCGCCGTTTAATATCTTTGTCGACAAATCACAAAATGTCCTGTTTCTTAAAACAGGTGATGAGATTTTAAAGATTTATAAGGTATCAACAGGGAAAAATAATAGCACGCCGGTTGGAAAATTTAAGATTGTCTCAAAGCTTGTTGATCCTGTTTGGTTTAATCATGGGGTTGTGGTTCCCCCTGAGAGTCCTCAAAATGTCTTGGGGACCCGTTGGATGGGGTTTGATATTCCTGGTTATGGAATCCATGGAACGGTTGAACCCGATGCCATCGGTCAACAAGTTACCGCAGGATGCGTGCGTTTGCGCAATCAAGAAGTCGAAGAGCTTTATGATATGATTCCAATGGGCACACAGGTTGTCATTGTTGATTAATAAGGAATGAAATAATGAGCATGCTTGATTTTGAACGTCCTATATTTGAGCTTGAGTCAAAGATCGAAGAGCTGAAGAATTTTGGTTCAGAGAAGAATATTACTCTTGGTCCAGAAATAAAAAAGCTCGAGCAAAAATTGGATAAGATGAAGACGGATATTTACAATAATTTGACGACCTGGCAGCGGATTCAGATTGCCCGTCATCCGTATCGACCGTTTACCATGGATTACATCCGGATGATGATGACGGATTTTGTTGAGCTGCATGGTGATCGTCAATTTGCAGATGATTTGGCTCTTGTCGCTGGAATCGCTAATTTAGAGGGTGAAAAAGTTTTGGTCATTGGCCATCAAAAAGGGCGTGATACCAACGAAAACGTGATGCGCAATTTTGGTTGTGCCCATCCCGAAGGATATCGTAAGGCGATGCGTTTAATGAGATTCGCCGAGAAGTTTCACCTCCCGATTATTATTTTTATAGATACACCAGGAGCTTATCCTGGGGTTGGCGCGGAGGAGCGCGGGCAGGCCCAAGCGATTGCAGAAAATTTACGTGATATGTCTAGGATTGCCACCCCGATCATTGCAACCGTTATTGGTGAAGGCGGCAGTGGTGGCGCGTTAGGTGTTGGGATTGCCGATCGAGTTTGTATGTTGCAACACGCGTATTATTCTGTTATTTCTCCGGAAGGATGTGCGTCGATTTTGTGGCGCAACAGTGCCAAGGCCCCCGAGGCTGCAGAAGCGTTACGGATTACCAGCGAACATCTTCTTAAGTTTGGCATTGTTGATAAAGTGATCCCAGAGGCCCAAGGCGGCGCTCATCAAGATCCTGTTATTGTGGCGAATAATTTCAAAAAAGTTTTATTGGAGTATCTAAAAGAATTGTCAGCCCTCACCCCCGAAGAACTTCTTGAACAGCGTTACAATAAATTCCGCAAAATTGGCGCGTTCATCGAGAAGCAAGAATCTAGTGAATAGTTTTTTATTCTCGTGAAATTGTCATCCCAATCCCGCGTGTCATACCCGCGGAAGCGGGTATCTAGCGGGATAACCTTCAGTGGGGATCAAAAAATATTATTATTGTTGTTATTGGATCCCCGCTTTTGCGGGGATAACTATTATGGATAAAATTAAATCTGATATCCGCGAGTTATCTTTTGAAGAGCTTGTTTCATATCTAAATGAAATTGGCGAACCGGCTTATCGGGCTAATCAGATTTTTGAATGGCTTTATCAAAAGGGGGCCAGCCGTTTTAATCAGATGACAAATTTATCTCAAGCGTTAAGAGATCGGTTAGCGTCTGATTTGTTGTTTTCTGAGGCCGTTGTGGCCCATGAAGATGTTTCGAATGATCAGACGCGAAAGGTTTTGTTTGAGCTTCAAGATAAAGAGAGAGTTGAAACGGTTTTAATTCCAACGAAAACACGAGCAACAGTTTGCGTTTCCACTCAAGCTGGTTGCAAGTTTGGCTGCCGATTTTGCGCCAGCGGCATTGGCGGATGGAATCGAAATTTAACGGCGGCGGAAATTTTAAACCAGATTCTTTACATGAAGAAAGCAGCCAGTGTGCATCCTTTGTCGCATCTTGTTTTTATGGGCGTCGGCGAGCCGCTAGATAATTACGACAATCTTATCAAAGCAATCCGTGTAATTAATTCTAAAAAGGGAATCAACATTGGTGCCCGTCGGATTACAATCTCAACCTGCGGCGTTGTTCCTAAGATAAAAAAATTGGCACAAGAGGGCTTGCAGATTGAGCTGGCGGTTTCCCTTCACGGCTCAAGTAATGAATCACGAAATGTCCTCATGCCCGTTAATAAAAAATATCCGGTGGATGAGCTCATTGCGGCTTGTAAAGAATATGGTCAGGCCACCAAACGGCAGATTACGTTTGAATATATTCTTATTAAAGGTGTGACGTGTACAGATCAAGCGGCTAAAGAGTTGGGGCATTTGCTTAAAGGAATGCTTTGTAAAATGAACCTGATTCCTTACAATCCTGTTTCAGAATTTGATCACAAAACTCCGACCAGCGAAGAAATGGTTTCTTTTAGAGATCGTTTGGAGAAATTAGGGATTCATGCCACGATTAGAACTCCTCGTGGTAAAGATATCAATAGTGCCTGTGGGCAGCTACGACATTCCGTGAAGTAAGTGGTAGAGATTTTTTTAATAATAATTGGTGCTTTTATGTATAACGTTTAAAATGTAATTACTATGCCAAGAGAAAATAAAAGATTTTTGGTTCTCTTTTTTGAAAGTCTTATTTTTTATAAGAGATATGTTCTGCCGCTTTTAATGATCTCCGCTATCTTTTTTATCCCCCTTGAGTTTCTTAATACGTTTTTTTGGAACAATACAGCTTTGATCCAGAAATTATCCTTTAATTTTTCTTCTATGTTTGTTCAATGTTTAAGTGGGTTGATTATTTTGATTATGATTTTGTTTTTTTTGCTATATTTTCTTGCCCTTTTAAAGGGGATCCACTGTGCGGATACAGCTGAGCCTATAAGAGTCTTTTCTATTTATTCGATAGCTTTAAAGAGGCTAAAAGATTATCTTTGGATCAAGTTAATGTATTTATTTAAAGTAATTTCTTGGTCTTTTCTAATTATTTTGCCTGGCATTATATTTGCTGGGTTATATGGTTTTGCTCCGTTAGTTTTATTAATTGATGGGAAAAAAGGGGAAGAGGCCTTAAGGTTCAGCAAAGAAATTGTTAAACCGTTCTTAATTCAATATTTTGATTATTTGTTCTTCGTGGTCTTACTTTTGTTTTCATTTTTTGCACCTTTGATTATTATTTTAGATTTATGGATCAACCAACTTCTATCCAAAGAACAATTCTCTATTGCTCATAGTATTTATTATGGGGAATGTCTTCTGATAATCGGGGCGGGAATTTATTTTGTAATCTTTTATTATTTTCTTTATAAGGAATTGAAGTTAAGAATGGAGAGTCAAGAAGTTACTGTTGGTTAGCAGTTTTTTGGCTAACTTTTTCCATCATCGCCTTTATTTTTGGATTCTGCATCAAAATTTGCGCTTTTTCATTTTGTCCAATCTTGTTAGGATCATAACTCATAATATCGTTAACGAAGTTTTGGTCGGAGAGAATCGCCATGATTTCTGGGTCTTGGGCAAGATTTGCAATATCGGCCATAACACCTTCATCACTTAAAACGCTTCCCTGAAGTTCTTGGACTTTTTCTTTTAAATTGGTATTTTCGGATGAAAGATTAATACCCGCTGATAGGTTTTGTTGCGATGGTTGGGCATGAGTGGGTTCTTCAGAGCTTATACTAATGATCTCTGAATCAGGGACTTGGACTTCTCCAAGATACGTGGTTTTTATCGAATAAATCTGATCCTTAAGTCCAACGACCTCCCCACGTAAAATCGAACCATCTTTTAACTTAATGGTTTTAATTGTTTCGGCAAAAAGCTCACGGCACAGAGATAAGCAAAGAATCAATATGAAGATTTTAAGGTAAGTATTTTTCATGGTTTATGGCCCTCACTGATCTAAGTATAAAATATCTATGGGCAATCAACAACATTATTATTGGGTTGATGCATACGATAAAAATGGGGTCATGAAAGAAATATTAGAGGGAGGGTTTGCGGGGAGCTTCGAAATGCTGCCCCGTCTTTTCTATATGTTTTTAAGGAAGACGGGACTGCACCAATTTTCTCTGAATGATTTGTTTTTAGTTTAGGAGAATTGGTGCTGGAGGGGGGAGTTGAACCCCCACGAGTGTGACCTCACGGGTTTTTGAGACCAGCGCGTATGCCATTCCGCCACTCCAGCGTAGAATTTACAATAATTTATTCAGATAAGTCAGGGCAGCAAATTTAAGTGGAGCTGACGAGGATCGAACTCGTGACCTCTTGCATGCCAT
This sequence comes from Candidatus Omnitrophota bacterium, assembly GCA_023247445.1. Lineage (GTDB taxonomy): Bacteria > Omnitrophota > Gorgyraeia > Zapsychrales > Zapsychraceae > JAHFGL01. Next base: position 14,348 of record JAHFGL010000038.1, read on the forward strand.
GCAAGCGCTCTCCCAGCTGAGCTACAGCCCCAAATTTCTAAAATTAATAAATTATATGTCAGAGAAATTTGGGGCTAGTACTGACTACAAAAGATTTTAGAAAAGTCAGTGCAGCCCCAAAACAATTTTAAAAAAATCTCCGCCAATATATCATTCGTGTTTAGTGTTGTCAACAAGACCGGTAGAAAGCCAAAAAGTGTCTCGCGGGCCACTTTTGTATATGTCAACCAAGTGCTCAATATCGGTTGACAATGAAATCTTGAAACGATAAAATTGACCCGACTTAAGAAAGGCAAGTTATGAAAAAAATATATTTTGATTATGCTGCAACGGCACCAACCGATCCTCGTGTCATCGAGGCGATGACGCCGTATTTTTTTGAAAAATTTGGTAATGCCTCCAGTCCACATTCCATCGGCCGTGACGCCCAAAAGGTTTTAGAAGAATCGCGCGAAACATTAGCTCGTTTCATTGGGGCGAAGGCGGAGGAGATTATTTTTAACTCCGGAGCCACCGAAGCCAATAATCATGTGATCTTTAGTCTCGCTCGACGCCTCAAAGATAAAGGCAATCATATTGTTGTTTCCGCCATTGAACATCACAGTGTTCTGGCGCCGATCGAGCATCTAGCCAAAGAAGGTTTCAAAATTACGTATCTTAAAGTCTTGGGTGACGGATTAGTTGATCCTCAGGAAATTAAAAAGGCAATTACGGATAAGACCATTTTGATCGCCGTCATGCACGCCAGTAACGAGATCGGAACAATTCAGCCGATTGCTGAGATTGGAAAGATCGCTAAAGAAAACAATATTTTGTTTTTAACCGATACCGTTCAGACAGTTGGCCATATTCCGGTTAATGTTGGTGAATTAGGTGCTGATTTCATTTCACTTTCTGCACATAAATTTTATGGGCCCAAGGGCATCGGCGCATTATATATAAGGAAGGGAACAAAAATTGATCCGTATCTTGTCGGTGGTGATCAGGAAAAGAATCAGCGGGCAGGAACGCAAAATGTCGCGGGTGCTGTTGGTTTGGCTAAGGCGATTGAGCTTTGTCAAAGTCAGATGAATGATGAAATGAGTTTTCAAACTAAGTTAAGAGATAGATTGTTGATCGAAATTCCGCAACGCATTGGTGGGGTCAAAATTAATGGTCATTTAACGAAACGGTTGCCTAACAATGCGCACTTTTCTTTTGAAAAAGTTGATGGAGAATCGTTACTTCTTGCTCTTGATATGAATGGAATTTGTTCGTCGATGGGATCGGCCTGTACTGCGGGTGCAATGGCACCATCGCATGTGCTTAAGGCGATCGGACTTTCTGATGAATTAGCGCTGGGATCATTACGAATTACCATTGGCCGTTGGACAACAGATGAGCAAATTGATTATTTACTAACGAAGCTTCCTGAGACCGTTAAGACTTTAAGAATATAAAATGCAAAATCAGATTTTACATTTCCTTAAAAAAAGCGAAGGTTACATTTCTGGCGAAGAGATCAGTCGTCAATTAAAAATTAGCCGCGCGGGGATCTGGAAAAATATTGAAGAGCTTCGCAAAGAAGGTTATGACATTGAAGCGGTGCCGCATCGTGGCTATCGTTTAGCTTCTGCCCCCGACAAACTTTTTCCTCACGAGATTCAATTTAATTTAAAAGCAAAAATTTTAGGCAAAGAGGTTATTCATTACGATTCGATTGGATCGACGATGGATGTGGCCTTTGAACTCGCGATGAAGGGCTCGCTTGAAGGTACGGTTGTTTGCGCCGAGAATCAGACCAAAGGCCGCGGCCGGCTGGGACGCGATTGGGTTTCGCCGAAAGGAAAGGGAATTTATCTCTCAATTATTTTACGGCCACGATTGACACCCAATGAAGCCGCACAGTTAACTCTCTTAAGTGCTGTTGCTGTGAGTGAAGCCATTAAAAAAGTTTGTGGTGTGGCGGCCTCCATTAAATGGCCCAATGATTTGCTCATTAATAATAAAAAAGTTGCAGGGATATTGATGGAGTCCAGCGCCCAGATGGACAATGTTCGGTTTGTCGTCTTGGGGCTTGGACTTAATGTTAATACGGCCCTTAATCATTTGCCACCAAACTCAACATCACTTAAGCAAGTAACAGGCAAACAAATATCGAGAGTTCATTTGATTCAAGAAATTTTGCAACACTTAGAAAAATGGTATGACATTTTAAAAGCTAAGGGATTTCCGCCAGTGCTCGTGCGTTGGAAAGAACTTTCTTCAACACTTGGTCGGCGTGTGCGCATCGTTGATCCATCTGGCGCCATTGAAGGTGAAGCCATTGGTTTAGATGCGCAAGGCGGACTGATGATTCGAAATGAATCCGGCATTGCTGTTAAACGTATGACGGGGGATGTTGTTTTGATCTAGCTATCAGCCCTCAGCTGTCAGCTTTCAGTAGCTGTCAGCTGCTGAAGACTGATAGCTGATAGCTGAAGGCCCAATGATAATAAATCATTTACAAAATGAACTCACAACATTAGAACAAAAAGGACTAAAACGATCTCTGCGCGTTGTTGATGGATCGCAAGGCTCACGAATTATTGTCGACGGACATAAGGTTCTTAATTTTTGTTCCAATAATTATTTAGGGCTGGCCGATGATCCAAGGTTAAAACAAGCCGCGATTAAAGCCATCGAAGAAGAAGGCGTTGGTTCTGGTGCATCTCGTCTTGTTTGTGGGAACATGACAGCACATCAGCAACTAGAAAAACGTTTGGCAGAGTTTAAACAAACAGAAAACTGTTTGGTTTTTAGCACGGGTTACATGGCGAATGTCGGAATTATTTCAAGTCTTTTTGACCGTGGTGATATTATTTTCTCTGACCGTTTAAATCATGCTTCTATCATCGACGGGATTCGATTGAGTCAGGCCGAATGTAAACGTTATCCACATTGTGATATGCAAGTTTTAGAGAAGATGATTAAAGCAAATGCAGGATTTAAACGACGCTGTATTATAACAGATAGTGTTTTTAGTATGGATGGCGATATCGCCCCACTTGATCGTATTGTTGAATTGGCCAAAAAATATAATTGTCTGGTGATGATTGATGAAGCGCACGGCTTTGGTGTTTTAGGGAAAAGTGGCAAAGGCGCTGCCGAACATTTTGGCGTTAACGCCGACATTGACATTCAAATGGGAACATTGTCTAAGGCCGCGGGATCTTTTGGTGCTTATTGTTGCGGCTCAAATGAATTAATTTCTTTCCTCATCAATAAAGCGCGCAGTTTTATTTATACAACGGCGCTGCCGCCATCGGTGGCCGCCGCCTCACTGCAAGCCGTCGAGATCATCGCAAGCGATCAGGATTTGCGTCAACGATTATGGAACAATACAAATTACCTGCGTGAAGAATTGAATAAGTTGGGTTTTAATACGTTTAACTCGCAAACACCGATTATTCCTATTTTAACGAAAGATGCAGCGCTTGCAGTTGAGTTTTCAAAACGTTTATTTGAAAACAGTATTTTTATTAGTGCGATTCGTCCGCCAACGGTTCCCATCAATACGGCACGATTACGCTTAACGGTCATGGTATCGCACACAAAAGAAGATTTAGATTTTGTTCTCAAAGCTTTTGCAGAAATTGGAAAGGATTTATGCCTCATATAAAAGTTAAAAGCGGCATTGAATGGTTTTATGAGATTGATGGCGAAGGGGAAATTCTTCTTTTTATTCACGGCTGGGGCGTTGACCATCGAATATGGCGGCAGCAGTCAAAATATTTTTCACAGTTTTATAAAGTTTTAACCATTGATTTGCCAGGACATGGCGAAAGTAGTTTTAAGAAGATTACGCTTAGTGAAATGGGTGAAGATTTAAATATGGTTTTAAGTTACCTGGGGCTTTCCCATTTTAGCGTCGTGGGAAGTTCGTTGGGCGGGATGGTGGCGCTTAAGCTCTATGAAATTTCGCCCAATAAATTTAAGCGCCTAATTTTTGTTGGCTCGATGCCAAAGTTTGCTAAGTCAGCGGAATATCCTTATGGATTAGATATGTCGCAGATGAAAAAGCTGGAAGGCCAGTTGCAAACGGCCTATCCATCGATTGTTAATGTTTTTTTTCGATCACTTTTTACGAAAGAAGAACGCGAGAGCCGGCGTTTTAAGTGGCTGCAAAAGTTTCGTCAAAGCGATGAAGTGCCCATGAAGCAGGCGCTTGCCGAATATTTAGATATTTTGGAGCATGAAGATCTGCGGGAGGTTTTGCGTGGCGCTAATCTTCCACTGCAGTTTATCAATGGAACACACGATGAAATTTGTAATCATCAAACGGTTGAGTTTTTAAAGACATTGTGTCCAACGTCACGGTTTGATTATTTTGAGAATTGCGGGCATTTTCCTTTCTTGAGTAAACCTCACGAATTTAACCAAATCCTGGAAAATTTTTTAAAGAAAAGTTAATACGACGATGAAATCAATCGACCAACGCATCCGTCAGGCTTTTTCAAATGCCGCCATTCAATACGATGTTTTAACCGGCTTGCACAAGGAAATTGCGCGTGAGTTAATGGCGAAGATCAAAGATGTCGAGGCCGCTGAGCGGATTCTTGATGTCGGGATGGGCACCGCATATTTAACCAAGAAACTCAAAAGTTATTTCCCGATAAGTTATGTTGTTGGTCTTGATTCCGCGGCAGGTATGGTTGATAAAGTTAAGAAGGAAGATGAAGATTTTAAGATCATTCAAGCGGATGCTGCTTATTTACCTTTTCAAAAAGAATCCTTCGATATTGTTGCGTCTAATTTATCTTATCAATGGGTTGAAGATTTATACAAAGCTTTTACATCGTGCCATCAAAGTTTAAAAGATGGTGGTGTGTTTTGCGCTACGATGTTTGGATACAATACCTTTAATGAATTATTTTTTTCGTTGGAACGTTCGCGAGAAATCAAAGACAAGCAGTTTCTTATTCAACGACTCCCCAATCACAATAAAATTCAAGAGGCGATGCAAACAGCTGGCTTTAGGGAAATCGAAATGAAGTCAGAACTCATTTCTGGCCATTTCCCCGACATGATGATTTTAATAAAATGGATCAAAGATATCGGCGCCAACGCGCTTGAACGAAATTTCTATGTCGGCCGCGATTGGATGAAAAGCGCCAATGATTATTATGAGAAGAATTTTAGAGATCATTTAGGTGTTCAAGTGACCTTTGAGGTGATATGGATTCAGGCAAAAAAGTGAGCAAAGGGTTCTTCATAACGGCGACGGACACGGGCGTTGGCAAAACAGTGGCCACGTATGTCTTGGGCCTTTTGCTTCAAGAACAAGGACACGATGTCGGGGTGATGAAGCCAATTCAATGCGCTGGTGATGATGCCGCGTTCTTAAAGAAATCTTTGAATCTTAAAGATGATCTTAAAGATATCAATCCATTTTACGCGAGCGAAGCGTTGTCACCGCATCTGGCCTTTAAACGTGATAAAAAGAAGATTGATATTGAAAAGATTAAGTTGGCTTATCAGAAACTTCAATCTCAACACGATATTATGTTGGTCGAAGGCGCGGGCGGGTTGATGGTTCCTCTTAGGGATAATTATTTTATTGCTGATTTAATTCGAGATTTAGATTTAGAAGTTATCATTGTTTCACGACTAGGATTGGGGACAATTAACCATACGCTTTTAACCATCCAGCAGGCTCGTGATTATGGATTGAAAATCAAGGGCCTCTTGTTTAACGCAACACAAAAGAAAAGTGGAATCCCGGAGAAAACTAATCCAGAGCAAATTCGCCAGATGTCTGGTGAGGTGGTTTTAGGGACGATTCCACATTTTGGGCGAATGGATAGGGCGGAAGTGATTCGAAAATGTAAGGTTGATGTTTCGTATCTCGTATCTAGTATCTCGTATCTCGGGAATCGAGATGCGAGATACGAACAACGAGATACCGTTCGTTTGAGTCGTTTGGATAAAAAATACCTCTGGCACCCCTTCACCCAAATGAAAGATTGGCTCAATGATGAACCCTTGGTGATTGATCGGGCCAAGGGAAGTTATTTGATTGATACGGATGGAAATAAATATCTCGATGGCGTGTCAAGTCTTTGGGTCAATGTCCATGGGCATCGTAAACGCGAAATCGATCAGGCGATCAAAGATCAGATCAATAAGGTAAGTCATTCAACTTTCTTGGGATTATCAAATACACCGGCCATTGAATTAGCCAAAAAATTAGTTGAGATCGCGCCAAAGGGATTAGAAAAAGTTTTCTATTCGGATAATGGTTCCACGGCTGTCGAGGTTGCGATTAAGATGGCGTATCAGTATTGGCAGAATATCGGTCAAAAGAAGAAAACAAATATTGTTCATCTGGTGAATTCTTATCATGGCGATACGCTCGGTAGTGTCAGTGTTGGTGGCATTGATCTTTTTCATAAAGTTTACCGCAACCTAATTTTCAAAACGATTCAAACGGATCTAATTGGATTTGAAAAATTAATCAAAGATAAACACCAAACGATCGCCGCGTTTGTCGTTGAGCCGATCGTGCAAGGCGCAGCGGGAATGATCATCTGGCCCAAGGGCATATTAAGGAAGATGCGTGAGGTTTGCCGCAAGCATGATGTGATTTTTATTGTTGATGAGGTTGCAACCGGTTTTGGGCGAACGGGCAAGATGTTCGCCTGTGAACATGAAGCCGTTTCGCCGGATATTATGTGTCTGTCAAAGGGAATCACCGGCGGATATTTGCCATTGGCCGCGACGCTAACAACGAAACGGATTTTTGATGGATTTGTTTTTGATTACAAAGATCAAAAAACTTTTTTTCACGGCCACACCTACACCGGCAATCCTTTGGCCTGTGCGGCGGCGCTGGCTAACAT
>JAHFGL010000039.1 GCA_023247445.1 Candidatus Omnitrophota bacterium
GCGTTTCACAGTTATTTGTGTATTGTTCGCTTCTAACAGATACATCCGGTAATTTAACGATCGCGATGAGTGAGGCCCAAAGTAAAATGGATGAGATTCGTAATTCAACCTATAGTACGATTGCAACAAATTACGCTTCCGGGGGAAGTTCGGGGAATACTTTTGATTTAACGCAGACAACTGGCAAAGGAGCTATTTATATTGATTCTTCTAACACTAGTTTGCTGCAAGTTAAAATTACCGTCAGTTGGCGTGATAGAAATCGGCGTATCGTTGGGGAAGACTTGGATTTAGATGGTGCTTTAGATGGTGGCGAAGATACTAACAGTAGCGGGCAACTTGATTCACCGGCAACAATTATTTGTTTAATAGCCCAGAGGTAAAAATGTTTTCATTATTTAAAAAAACTAGCTTATTTAATAATAAAGGCATGACATTAGTTGAGGCCATGGTAACCGTTTTTATTTTTACTATTTTAATGGCCGCTTCTTTACAGGTCATGTTGTCAGGCTCAGATATATGGCAGACGAATAAAGTCAGAACAGAGCTGCAGCAAGAACTGCGAAAGGCGATTGATTGGATGAAGGAAGATTTACGACAAACCGGATCTTCCGGGATTACTAATGTCCCAGCTGATGGGAGCACAAAAACGACAATAACGTTCTACACAGCTTCGGGGGTAACTAGTGGCAGTGTTACCTGGTCGGGAACAACAACCCAATATGTTTTAGGGGGGACAAGTTCGAATCAATTGCAAAGAATTTCGGGAGGAACAACTAAAGTGATTGCTCAGAATATAAGTTTATTACAAATTGTAAGATCTGCGAGCACGCCAAATATTTTGACGATTACATTAAGGGCTCAAAGAAATACGTTAAGGGGGGTTACGATTACTCTTAATTACAATTTTAAAATTAAGTTAAGAGATTAAGAATAATCTAAATTGACTATGAACATTAAAAATAAAAAAGGCAGTGTTTTTATCATCTCCTATCTGGTGGTCGTGGTTTTATTAGGTTTAGGATCTGCGTTTGCAATTGTCAGTGCCAATGAGGCTAGATCTGCTGAGCGGCAGAGACGAACGACATTGGCCTTTAATATAGCAGAAGCGGGGATTGAGAGAGCTATGTACGATTTACGACAAGATTTTGTGACGATTGGTAGCACTAGCTGGTCAGACGGGACTATTAATACTTATTCAATTGGACCAAATACGGCTAGTTTTTATTCAATACCTTACGCCTCAACGACTTTAAATGGCGGATCGTATGCGGTTCAATTAAAAAATGTTGCCGGACAAACCCAACATATTTGGATCCAATCTGTGGGGACTTTTGGCGATGAAACAGAGACAATTTTAGTCTATGCCAAGATGACCAATAATTCGCCGTGGAATAATGCGATTTTTGCCGGAGCGGGGGCATCAGGAGCAATGGTTAATGGTAATGTTGATATTCGAGGATCGGTTATTGTTTTAGGATCAGGCTTAACAAGCTCAGATTACGCTATTGATTTAGGAGGGACGGCGGAGTTGGTTGGAAATAATTATACTGGTCTATCTGCGACGTTGTCGGCCAAAGTTCCTGCGTTACCCACAACATCAGTTGGGGGAGAGACGGTTTCCACTCTTAATGCAACTTTACGTATTAAACAAGGGAAAGTTGGTTTAAGCGGTTCTTCCACAGTTGGAGATGCTAACGTCGCGGGTAATTCAGTTAAGGAAACTGTTGATGGTTCTTATGTGACGGATGGATTTGCAGGAACAGGAGGGACAAGCAGTGTGCATTCCGATAATGGTTGGTCTAATGCCTATGATTTGGGAGATACTGTAACTTTTCCAAGCCTTTCTGATGCTTATCTAAGTTATTCGACATACCAGAGTTATTTAAAAGCTAATGCACTGGTGATTAGTAGTGCGGCAGATCTTGCGAAGTTTGCAAGTATAACGCCTAATTCCAGTTTTTCGTATTCCGGCGCCAACGGCAGTATTAGTATGGATGGGAGCGGAAATATGGCTGTTTCAGGAACTGTTTATATTGATGGAGGTACTTTATCGATGGCGACGGCGGGCAGTAAAAAAACCATTACGTACACCGGTTCAGGGTCACTTTTGGTTACCGGGAATGTTCAGATTGATGTGAGTTTAGTGACGAGCGGTAATAGTTCATATCCGACTAATGTAGTCGGGATTATGACCCCGGGAAACATTGGATTTAATCAAGCCAGCAGTGACGTTATGGGTTTGTTTTATGCCGAAGGGCAGATTAAGGTTGAGAAACAAACGGATATTATGGGAACAATCGTTTCTAATTATTTTGATATGGGGACTAATGTTCCATCTATTTATCAAGTTCCAGATGTCATTAATCATCTTCCCACTGGGTTAATCGGAAATAGCTCTTCATGGTCTATATCAACCGTTTCTTGGCAAAAACAATAAATTCAATTCCGTAACTTGGTGTTCATGGAGTTGAAGCCAAATATCCGCAAAATAAGCTTTCATTTCCGATTCTTCCACCATATAATATGCCCTTAGTTACAAGTAATAATATTATATGAGCGACCAACCTAACTTAACATTTTTCCAAAAAGTAAAAGCGACGATTATCGGGAAGGGACAAGACCCTCACGACCCGAAACTCTTCCATAAACTATCTCTGGTGACCTTCTTTGCCTGGGTTGGTTTGGGCTCCGATGGGCTTTCATCTTCCTGTTATGGTCCAGAAGAAGCTTTTTTGGCTCTTCAGGGACATATTTCCTTAGGTATTTTTATTGCGATCGCAACTGCTGTCACCATTTTTGTTATTAGTGCCTGCTATACCCAAATCATTGAGATGTTTCCCACCGGGGGTGGTGGTTATGTTGTCGCCAGTAAATTATTGTCGCCTTCCTTGGGGATGATTTCTGGTTGCGCGCTTCTAATTGATTATCTCTTAACCATTGTTATCTCCATTGCCAGCGGTGTTGATGCTCTTTTTAGTTCGCTCCCTTTAAGTTTAAGTGGTTATAAATTAGAATTTGCTCTTTTTATGGTTATTTTTTTTACGATTCTTAACATGAGGGGGGTTAAGGAATCGGTTGGTCCCCTCGTCCCCATTTTTTTAACTTTTATTGTTACCCATGTGATTATCATTGTTTATGTCTTGGTTAGCCATTTTGCCGATTTTGGTGTTGTGGCTCAAACGACAATGGTGGATATGGAATCAACACAAAAAGAATTAGGGTTTGCGGGCATGATGATTCTACTTTTTCGTGCCTATGCGATGGGCGCCGGGACCTTCACAGGAATTGAGGCCGTTAGCAATGGCATGCCTTTTTTAAGAGAACCGCGTGTCAAAACCGCCAAAAAAACCATGACGTATATGGCTTTCTCGCTCGCTTTTATGGCGGTTGGTCTTATGTTAGGGTATATATTTTTTAGACTCGACCATCAGCCTGGAAAAACTTTAAATGCTGTTCTCTTGGAAGTCGCAACGGCAAATTGGAGCCAACCCCAGGGAAGTATTTTTGTGCTGGTAACTTTGCTTTCTGAAACATTTTTGCTTTTTATCGCGGCTCAAACTGGATTTTTTGGTGGTCCGCGTGTTTTAGCTAATATGGCGCTTGACCGTTGGTTTCCAACTCAGTTTACAATCCTTAGCGAACGTTATGTTATTCAAAATGGCATATTGCTGATGGGTGGGGCCTCGTTACTTTTTATGTTTTTTAGTAAAGGATCCGTCAAATTTCTGGTTGTTCTTTATAGTATTACCGTTTTTATCACGTTCTTTTTATCTTTATTGGGGATGACTTTGCATTGGTGGAAAACACGTAAAGTAGGCCATTGGAAACGAAAGATTTGTGTCAGCGGGTTTGGGCTACTCTTAACGACGATTATTTTGATTGGGATGATCGGTCTTAAATTTGATCAAGGCGGATGGATTACACTTTTAGTTACTGGCGCATTGATTATCTTAGCCATCGCTATTAAGCGTCATTACAACAATACCTATGCGATGTTAAAACGTCTCGATACATTAATTAACGCCGCCGAAATTTCTAATACTGATTTTCTTGCCAAGACGACTAGCCCCAATCTTCCTGTCGCGAAACTTGACCCACAGGGCAAAACAGCTGTTATTCTCGTCAGTGGTTATAACGGTTTAGGACTTCACACCCTTTTTAATGTTATCCGTTTATTTGGTGATAATTTTAAGAATTATCTTTTTATTGAGGTTGGAATTATCGATGTTGGAAATTTTAAGGGAGTTGAAGAGATTGATGGACTCGATAAACATATTAAAGAAGATTTGGATCGTTATGTTAAATTTATGCAGGGCCAAGGTTTTTATGCCGAAGGGTTTTCTTCTATTGGCACGGATTTAATCGAGGAGATCCGCATAATTTCGACCGATATCTATCAACGTTTTCCTCAGTCCGTATTTTTTGGCGGACAATTAGTGTTCCCGAAGGATACGCTCCTGACCAAAATACTTCATAACCACACGACCTTCGCTGTTCAGCGTAAACTTTATCAAGAAGGAATTTCTTGCTTAATCATGCCTATCCGAGTTACATAAGAAAAGGAAATGTCGTTGAATTTGATTGATGCATTTATTTTTGGAATTGTCGAAGGGGTCACGGAGTTTTTACCCGTTTCATCCACTGGACATCTTATTTTAACATCACGTCTTCTGGGCCTTGCTCAAACCAATTTTTTAAAAAGTTTCGAAATTGCTATCCAATTGGGGGCGATTTTGGCGGTAGTTGTTTTGTATGGGCGGAAATTTTTGATTAAGGGGGAAGTATTAAAGAAAGTTATGGCGGCATTTTTGCCGACAGCGATTATTGGATTTATATTGTATAAGCTTGTTAAAAAGATGTTACTCGGCAATGATCAGGTGGTTTTATGGTCGTTATTTCTTGGGGGGATTTTTATTATTGTTTTTGACTTGCTGCATCGCGAAGATAAAAACGCTACATCGGAGATTACGAAGATTTCTTACGGTCAAGCGATGTTGATTGGTTTGTTTCAATCGATCGCGATCATCCCAGGTGTTTCTCGATCGGCCGCCACGATTATTGGTGGTTTAATTCTAGGGATTAATCGAAAAACGATCGTTGAGTTTTCTTTTCTGCTAGCTGTGCCAACCATGGCCGCGGCAACGGCGTTGGATCTGGTGAAAAACATTCATGCGTTTTCTAGTGATCAGTTTTCATTTCTCGCGGTTGGTTTTATAACATCCTTTGTTGTGGCCATCGCGAGCATCAAATTCCTTTTATTTTTTATTCAGCGGTTCAATTTTATTTTCTTTGGCGTTTATAGAATCGTATTGGTATTATTGTTTTGGTTCGTTGTGAAATAGGAATGACAGTCCCGTCATTCTGAGCCCGAAGGGCGAAGAATCTCTGAACTCTGAGAATTTCTGGGATCCTTCACTTCGTTCAGGATGACGATATGGTGAAATATGAAAGTTTGGATTTATACTTTAGTCAGTGTTTCCATTGTAAGTCTCATCTCGTTGGTGGGGGTATTCTTACTTTCTTTTGATCAAAAACGTCTAAAGAAAATTCTTCTGTATTTGGTCAGCTTTGCCGTTGGGGGGCTTTTTGGTGATGCGCTGATTCATTTAATTCCAGAATCATTTGAACAATTGGGTTCAAGTTTAGCCACATCGATTTATATTATTGTTGGAATCCTTTTGTTCTTTATCTTAGAAAAGTTCCTTCATTGGCAACATTGTCATATCCCGACCTCAAAGGAGCACATTCATCCTGTCGCCACAATTAATCTTGTGGGTGATGCGTTTCATAACTTGATGGATGGAATCTTGATTGGCGCAAGTTTTCTCGCCGGACCGCATATTGGGATTACAACAACGATTGCCGTCATCTTGCATGAAATCCCACAGGAGATTGGAGATTTTGGAATTCTTATTTTTAAAGGATTATCAATCCCAAAAGCACTTATGCTTAATTTTTTATCTGGGTTAACGGCTATTCTTGGCGCTGTGATTTCGTTAACCATTGGTCCGCATGTGGCTGGTTACAGCGCGGTGCTTTTACCTATTACCGCCGGTGGATTTTTATATATTGCCGGCTCCGACCTTATTCCTGAATTACATCATGGCAGCGACGTGACGGTTAAGATGTCTGTGATGCAGTTTGTTTGTATTGTTTTAGGCGTTGCCGTCATGGCCTTGTTGACTTTTATTGAATAAGAACAAAGCGCGGTACAATTTTATTAGCCACTATTTCATTTATGAAATGGTGGCTTTTTTGCTTTAGGAAGATTGAATTCTCATGTCGTAGAACGAACGGTAAACAAAGAAGAGTGAGATGGTAAAGAAAACAGCGGCAAGAATTAAACTAAACGATTGGCCCAATCCCATAGAGATTTGGATGGCCAAAAGACCAAAGAGCGTTGTGAATTTGATGACGGGATTGATAGCCACAGAGGTTGTATCCTTGAAAGGATCGCCGACAGTGTCGCCAACAACGACTGCCGCATGAAGCTCTGTTCCTTTATCGCGATATTTTACTTCGACTAATTTTTTTGCATTATCCCATGCCCCACCGGCATTGGCCATATAGGTTGCTTGAAACAATCCAAAGATCGCAATCGAAATTAAATATCCAATAAAGAAGTAGGGATTAACACAGGCAAAGGCAAGTGTGCTAAAAAGTAGCGTCACAAAAAGATTAACCATCCCTTTTTGGGCAAACTTGGTACAGATCTCGACGACTTTCTTACTATCTTCGGTTGAAGCTTTTTGCGTTCCATCTAATTTGATATTTTTTCTAATAAAGTCAACCGCATGATAAGCCCCGGCAATAACTGCTTGCATTGATGCGCCCGAGAACCAAAAAATCATCGCTCCACCAGCGATCAAGCCAAAGAAAAATGGGGGATAGAGGATCGAAAGTTTATCAATATTTGCTGTTAATCCGTTGGTTAAGATGACAATGATTGAGAAGATGAGTGTTGTTGCGCCGACAACCGCGGTACCAATCAAAACAGGTTTGGCGGTCGCCTTAAAAGTATTTCCGGCGCCGTCATTTTCTTCTAAGTGATGTTTGGCATTTTCAAAATCGGGGACAAACCCAAATTGATCTTGGATTTCTTTTTTGATATTGGGAATCTGCTCAATTAAGGAAAGTTCATAAATCGATTGAGCGTTATCGGCAACAGGTCCATAAGAATCGACCGCGATTGTGACTGGTCCCATTCCTAAAAATCCAAAGGCAACAAGTCCAAGAGAGAAAATAGAGGGGGCGAGCATGATTTTGTCAAACCCGAAACTGCTGATCCACGACGCGGTCCACATTAACGCTAAGATCGTCATCCCCATCCAATAAGCACTGAAATTTCCTGTCGTCAATCCTGATAAAATATTAAGCGAACTTCCGCCGACCTTAGAACAGTTGAGGATGTTTTCAACATAAGCTGATTCAGTTGATGTGAAAATACGAACGATTTGTGGGATGATGGCCGCGGCCAATGTTCCACAAGTAATAATTGACGCAAGTTTCCACCACATCGATCCATCGCCCATCGTATGTATTAGGAAATATGACGTAATGTAGGTTAAGACGATAGAAACAAATGATGTGATCATAATTAAGGATGTTAACGGAGCTTCAAAGTTCATTTCTTTTACTTTACTGTATTGGGCTTTGGCGATGATGGCGTTAATCCAGTAAGAGAGACCGCTCGCGATAATCATCATCAGGCGCATCACAAAGACCCAAACGAGAAGTTGGATTTGTAGGACTGGTTCATGGACGGCTAGTAAAATAAAAGTAACTAAGGCGACACCGGTCACGCCATATGTTTCAAATCCATCGGCTGTTGGCCCGACTGAATCACCGGCATTATCACCGGTGCAATCGGCAATAACCCCAGGATTTCTTGCATCGTCTTCTTTGATATTAAAAACAATTTTCATTAGATCGGCGCCAATGTCCGCAATTTTTGTAAAGATGCCCCCCGTGATACGTAAAACCGAAGCGCCCAAAGATTCTCCAATGGCTGTTCCAATAAAACACGCTCCTGCGTACTCGGGATTAACAAACAGTAAGATGCAGAGCATCACAAATAGTTCGATGCTGATTAAAAGCATTCCAATGCTCATCCCTGCTTTTAAAGGAATTTCATAGACGGGAAAGGGGAGTCCTTTTAAACTGGCAAACGCCGAGCGAGAGTTGGCGAAGGTGTTGATACGCATGCCAAACCAGGCGACGAAATAACTCCCCGCAATTCCAATTAGGCTGCATAGAAGAATGATACAAACTTTATTAAATTCAAAATGACGTAACCATCCAAAATAGAGCGCAATAATAATCCCAACGACTAATTCCAAAATAAGGATAAATTTTCCCTGCGTGATCAAATAGGTTTTACAGGTCTCATAGATTAGTTCTGAGATGTTTTGCATCGCCGGATGAACGGCCATTTTTTTAATTTGTATACATTGGATAAGACCAAAAATAAAACCAAAGACGCAGATGACTAGGCCACCTAAAAGAAGTGTGTGGCCGTCGGTATTAAAAAACTGAACAGAGCTTAAATCGGGAATGATAAGATCAGTTTCGCTGGCAACGGCGGCAAGCGAGTGGAAAGTCATAATTAGAAATGTTAGGGCAGAAATGGGTAGAATTTTTTTTCGAATCATAAGGAAGAATTCCTGCTGCACTTAATATTACTCTTTAATTAGCCAGGTTAGTTATACTAAAGAAATGATTAATCCCCAAGGGATACTTTGGAAAAATGGAGCCGTACTAAAATTATGGTTTCTGCGAAACAACCCGTCTTCGCTCCAAAACTTATGTTTGGGAGCTTCGCCGGGTTCATCCGCCTTTTTCAGAAAAAGGCGAACATCCGCCGAAGCCAAACGTGAAAACATTTTGGTGTAGGCAGATGAACGGCCTAATATAAGTCAGTTTATTTAGAAAATCAATTAATTTTTATGAAACAATTTTTTTATAAAAGGTTCAGACGAAAAAATTTTTTAAATCCAGGTATGATTTCCTTTTAGACTAGGTATAATAGGGCCATGCGCCATTGGATAGAATAACAAAGGAGGAAGTTCATGGACGTTAAAACAATTTTATTAGCGGTGATTGCCTTAGGTATTGTTTTATTGGTTCTAAAGAAATTTGGCGGCGGCTGCTGTGGCGGGATGAAAAAGGGCGATCAATCCAAAGGTGGGCATAGTCATGGTGAAGGTGGTGGTTGTTGTAAACATTAAATAGGTTTTTAAATTTAACCCCTTGTGCTGCTTTCTACAAGGGGTTTGTTCAACTTCGGGAGATTGATGGATGACTAATCAAATTTTAGCTTGGATAGTTTTTAATATCTTTATCGTAACAGTTATCGCCCTCGACTTAGGTGTTTTTCATCGTCATGCCAAGGATGTTAAGGTTAAGGATGCGCTTATCTGGTGTGGCGTTTGGATTGCCTTAGCCTTTGTTTTTAATATTGGTATCTATTTTGTCCGTGGGCGAGAAGTGGCCTTAAATTTTTTAGCGGGATATTTGCTCGAAGAATCTTTAAGTGTTGATAATATTTTTGTTTTTATTCTGATTTTTTCTCAGCTTCATGTGCCATCCATCTATCAGCACAAAGTTTTAGGTTGGGGGATTTGTGGAGCCTTGATCATGAGGGCGCTGTTTATTATCACCGGGGTCGCTCTGCTTCAGTATTTTCATTGGGTGATTTATATTCTTGGGGCTTTTCTTGTTTTTACAGGTTTTAAAATGGTTTTTAATGTTGAAAAAGATATTGATCCTACAAAAAATCCATTTTTGTTATTTATCCGTAAACATTTTGCCGTGACTGAAGAATATCATGAAAATAAATTTTTTATTAAGAAGGATAATCGCACTTTTTTGACGCCGCTTTTTGTGGTTGTTCTCTTAATTGCGATTACAGATCTTATTTTTGCGATGGATTCGATTCCTGCTATTTTAGCGATTACTGATGATCCATTTATTGTTTATAGTTCAAATGCCTTTGCCGTTTTGGGGTTAAGATCATTGTTCTTTGCTGTCGCGGGTTTGATGAAAATGTTTCATTATCTTCATTTTGGTCTTGCCGCCATCTTGATTTTTCTTGGATCAAAGATGCTCCTGGATCATTTTTTTGAAGTTCCCGTTGTCTTTACACTATTATTTATCATCACAACGCTGGGAATTTCAATTTTCGCATCGCTGCGTTTGTCTAAAACCTAGATTTATATCAGGAGAAATATGCCTTTTGGTTCGGAAGCTTTAATTATTTTTACAATGTTGGTTTTTAATGCTATTTTTGCAGCTTTTGAAATGGCCCTGGCCTCAATCGCCCGATCCAAACTAGTGTCATTATCAAACAGCAAACGTAAAGGCGCGGCCGACGCGTTATTTATGAAAGATCACATGGAGGCGAGCTTCGCTGTTGTTCAGTTAGGGATTACCTTTTTTGGCGCCATCGCCGCGGCGGCTGGGGGGGTTGGGGTTTCTAAATCATTGTCACCTTATTTAGAACTACAATTTGGGTGGTCAAAAACTTTAGCAGATGTTGTGTCATTATTATTTTTGATTATACCTTTGAGTCTTTTTACTATTATTTTTTCTGAACTGATTCCCAAAACATATGCGCTAAAGAATAAAGTTTGGATTTGTTTGGGGTTGGCGCCTTTTATGAGAGGTTTGTTTCGAGTTGGTTATCCGATCATTTTACTTATCGAACGAATTGTTAAAAAAACGGTTGGATTTATTAATAAAAAAATGGGTTTGCGCGGATCACGTCTTGAGGATCAGGTTGATTTGCATGAACTTATTGCCGCAGTTTCACTGGCGCGCACCTCAAGGCTCATTGGCGCGCGAGAAGAAAAAATCGTTTTGTCCGCCGCGCAGCTTTCAGTGCGGCCTGTGCGCGAAATCATTCTCCCTGTGGCCGATATTTCAATGATTCCTATTGATTCAACGCTTGCGGATGCCTTAATTAAAGCTCATTTAGATATGCATACGCGTTTTCCTGTTTGCGTTAAGGAAAATGATCCGCAAACGATTCAGGGGTATGTTAATTTTAAAGACATTATGATGGCGCTTAAATTAAATCCCAACGAACCTAGCATCAAAGGAATTGTTCGACCTATAAAAACAGTTGTTGAAACTACACCGATTTCGCAGGTTTTGGAGCAGATGATGCAGGAGAAGCTTCACATTGCTTTGGTTGGTTCAAACGATGGGCGAATTATTGGTATGATTACGCTGGAAGATATTATTGAGGAAATGGTCGGAGAAATTGAAGATG
The DNA here is from genome assembly GCA_023247445.1 of Candidatus Omnitrophota bacterium. Taxonomy (GTDB): domain Bacteria; phylum Omnitrophota; class Gorgyraeia; order Zapsychrales; family Zapsychraceae; genus JAHFGL01. Next base: position 11,276 of record JAHFGL010000039.1, read on the forward strand.
AATTTGATCGCCTCCCAACGCATATCCATCCTTATGGGGGTGGTTGGATCATTGGTGGTGGAGTTCCAATGAAGGTTGTTGTCCAGACTACCGGCATTACAACGTTAACCAATGAATCGCTTGAAACTTATTTAAAATTGGCAGATTGGTGTGCGCTTAAGATTCCCCATCCTTTGGTGGGAGGAGAGATGTTTGATAGTGATGGGTTGCATGTGATTGTGCGTAAACTTCGTCGGAAAAAGGTTGGCGAAGCCATTATCAGTGTTATCGGAAAAACATAGGGCTTGACAAATAGCGCGGGGATTTTATAATTAAACCAACTGGTCGGTATGTTATGCGAAAAAAAGAGGAACAGTCAAAGGCTAAGGAAAAACTTTTGGAAGCCGCTCAAGATTTGATGCTGACCAAGGGTTATGTGGCAACAACCGTTGATGATATTTGCAAGGCTGCCAAATTAACCAAGGGTAGTTTTTTTCATTATTTTAAAAGTAAGGATGATTTAGCTAAGGCGGTTTTAAAACGTTTTTGTTGTTCTTCGCAAGAAGGGATCAAAGATCATTGTCAATGCGGACAGAATGAGCATGATCCGCGTAAACGCGTTATGGCGCATATCAACCATGTTGTTGAGTTATCAAAAGATTCTAAAGCCAATAAGGGATGTCTGATTGGAAAGTTTGCCCAAGAATTATCAGAGACGCATCCAGAGATAAGAGTGTTGTGTGAAGAGGGGTTTGATCAGTGGTCAAAGATGTTTAAAAAGGATTTAAGCGAAGCAAAAGCAAAGTATGCGCCGAAGGCTCAATTTGATGTGGGGAGTTTGGCTGATCATTTTATTGCGATTGTTGAAGGCGCACAGATTTTAGCGAAGGCCAAACGGGACCGAAAGATTGTGGAGAAAAGCATGATGCATTTTAAGGAGTATTTAGAGATCTTGTTTAAGTAATAAAATTTTTTTAATTAAATATATACCAACTGGTTGGTATATAAAAACCAAAAACACAGTAAGGAGGTTCATATGTCAGAACAAGAAAAATGTTGTTCATCTAAAGAAGAATCACCCAGTTGCCATTCTAAAAGCTGTTGCCGTGGAGGAAAGCTTTTGGCTGTAGTCTTAGTCAGCTTTCTTCTTTTCGGGGCAGGCTTTATGGTCGGTAAGTCAAATCTTTGTGCCGCTAAATATTGTCCTCTTAGTCAGACACAAAAGTAATTTGGATAAAAACACAAGGACAGCAATCCTATTCCAAGGGTTGCTGTCCTTATCCAAAAAAGGATGAATTATGGAAAATCATGACACAAAATTATTAGATGCTTATTCGGCGGCTGTAAGTTCAGCCGTTGAGCTAACGAGCCCCGCGGTTGTCAAAATTAATGTTGGACACCGGCAAAAAGGGCCATGGATCGATCCACGCTTTCCTCGAGAGAGGCAAGGGAGTGGTTCAGGTTTTATTTTTACGCCCGATGGTTTTATTCTGACCAATAGTCATGTTATTCATCAAGCGGATACGATCGAAGTAATTTTATTAGATGGCCGTCGATTTGAGGCTCATGTGATTGGCGATGATCCGCATACGGATTTGGCCGTTATACGAATTCAGGCGGAGAATTTAGCTGTGGCGTCTTTAGGTGATTCGCAAGAGTTGCGCCCTGGACAAGTTGTGATCGCTATCGGTAATCCTTATGGCTTTCAATGCACGGTCACCGCAGGGGTCGTGAGCGCTTTAGGTCGTTCACTTCGTTCCAATTCTGGACGACTGATTGATAATGTTATTCAAACCGATGCGGCGCTTAATCCGGGCAATTCCGGTGGACCGCTCATCACTTCTTCTGCAAAAGTAATTGGCGTTAATACAGCGATTATTTTACCAGCGCAAGGAATTTGCTTTGCTATTCCGATTAATACAGCCAAGTTTATTGCTGGCGCCCTTATTAAAGATGGGAAAATACGACGTGGATTTATCGGTGTTGGCGGGCAAGATGTTATGTTGCCAAAAGGGATTGTATCCTTTCATAATTTGGCAGTTGAAAGCGGCGTGCTTGTTATTGTCGTTGAAGAAAATAGTCCAGCGCATTTGGGCGGATTATTTGATGGGGATGTGATCATTGCGGCCGATGATCAATTGATAAAAAGTATTGATGATTTACATAAACTTTTGGCCGAAGATAAAATTAACAAAAGAATCGAATTAACGATCATTCGTAATTTTGAAAAGATAACACGTTATGTCATTCCAGAAGAAGCCCCGTTAAGGAGATAACAATAGGGAGATATATTCTGTATAATGCTTTAGCTTGCAGAAAGAATCACTAGAAAAAATTGGTATAAATGTAGTCGATGTGCTAAATAAGTTATATCCTTGATGGATATAACTTATGAAAAAGCATTCAGCGATTATTGTCAGCTTTATTTTATTTATCCTCTCTTTTAATTTTGGATTATCCCTTGCCAAAAGTAAACCTCTCTGGGGAGATGAAATTTATTCCCAGCTTCATAGCATCGCCAAATTGTCTTATGGCGATATTTTTTTAGGTCGTATTCCCGAAGGAAATGTTTGTCCGCTTTTTTATACCCTGCAGAAAGTTATTTGTGATTTGACCGGGTATCATCTCCCAGAACTAGCCGGGCAATCCGGTGTTGATTTTATTGATCCATTTACGCAAATGATTTTAAGAATCAGTCCTCTGTTAGCGATGGCGCTAGCGGTATTCGCGATTTTTTATTATTTTGCCCGATTTTATTCTTGGTTCAGCGCTTTTTATTCACTTCTTATTTCAGGTTCTTCGTATATGATTTGGGCGTATTGGGCGGAGGCCAGGCATTATGCGTTATGGGTATTTCTGACGACCATCCAGTCATTACTTTTTTTGTATTTAATTCAAGAAAAGAAAACAAAGACAAGAGTCTGGATCGCGCTTGTCGTTGTTCATTTTTTATTAAGTTTGACGGTCATTTTTAGTTTGGCGCAGATTATGATCGTTTCTCTATTATTGTGGATTTTTTTAGAACGCAATTGGAAGCGTTATATTTTGCTGACGGCGATTCCAGTCTTTATTGCCCTTACGTATTACGTTCTTTCTCCTAAATATGCTTTTCAATTTGGACTGACACCAGAACAAATGATTCGTGATTGCATTGCTCGGGATTATTTCTACATCATTTTTATTTATACTCTTTTTTCTGTTTTATATTTTTTCCAAAGAAAATTTGGCCAACCGAAACTTTTTGCAAATGATCTTTTAATGAAGCCGTTGCCATATGTCATCTTAACTTTCTTAGCACTTGGCTTTGTCATCTTATTAATGGTTATTTTTAAAATGAAGGCAGTCCCAGGGCAAGGATTTCATATTGCCAGCCGGTATTTTATTTTTCTAACGCCGATTGGCATTATCGCGACTGTTTTATCTTCGATCTATGTCGTTAAAGCACTAGCCGGGCGATGGTATTTGCAGGGACCAGTGATGGCGGGGATAGGATACTTTGCCATTCACCGATTTATCAAAATGGTTCCGCATATAAAAAATATTTGTTCAACGATGTTTAGTTAACATGAATTCGAGATCGCTATGATGTAGTGGTTAAGCCATATTATTATTCGCTCAAACAGTCCTCGCGCGATCGACTTTTCTCAATGGTTTAGACATATGATCACAAAGCGAGTTTGCGACCGAAGGGAGCATGTTTGAGCGACTGATCATATGTCTAAACCAAATTTTTGTAGTCGATCAGCTGCGGAACTCGCTCTGTAATAATATGGCTTAACCACTACAAATAGATTAACGGTAAATAAAAACCATTGTCATTTGATCTTGCGGCAGTATAATTTGAGACATAATTAAGGAAGAGGAGAGATGATGAATAAAAAAATTATTCGCACAGAAAAAGCGCCGTTACCTATCGGGCCGTATAATCAGGCTGTGTCGATTAACAATTTAGTTTATACCGCTGGCCAAATTCCCATTGATTTAAAGACCAATAATATTTGTCCAGGAGGTATTGCTGAGCAGACAAGATTGGTCATTTTAAATTTGAAGGCTGTGCTCGAGGCGGCTGGATCTTCTCTTGATAAGGTTATTAAAACAACAGTTTTTCTTAAAGACATGAATGATTTTGCCGCGATGAATGTGGTTTATGGTGAATTTTTTAAGGCCGAGAGTGCGCCAGCGCGATCAACGGTTCAAGTATCACGTTTGCCCAAAGATGCTTTAGTTGAAATTGAAGCTGTCGCTACCATCTAAAATGAATAAAACCCGTCTAGAAAATTTAAGTGATGGTGTTTTCGCGATCGTGATGACCCTTTTGATCATCGAGATCAAAGTCCCGGAGTCTCACAGCGTTCATCTGAGTAATCAAGAATTGTGGCAAGCGCTGTGGGATCTTTGGCCGCTATTTCGAAGTTATGTGATTAGTTTTATTATCTTAGGGATGTATTGGATGTCTCATCATGCCCTTTTTCATTTGTTCGCCCGCAATATCAATCGTGTCTTTGCCAACAAAAATAATTTATTCTTGATGTTTTTGGCCTTAATTCCTTTTTCTTCTCATCTTCTCGGACAATACCCTGACAATGAATTGGCGGTCATCATTTATGGAATAAACATTATTTTGCTCGGAGTCACATTTTGTTTGATGTATTTTTATGTGATTGCGAATAAAGAATTGGTTTACGAAGATCTCCCCAAGAAATTATATCTTCAAGCAACAATCCGCGTTTTGTTAACGCCTTCGTTTGCCCTTATTGGAATTCTTGTTTGTTTTTACAACATTTCTTTAAGCTTTTTCTTTTACGCCTTTCCCGTCATTTTTAATATCATTCCTGGGACATTGGATGGATTAGAAAAAATTTATCTTAAATTGCGAAAACGATAAAAAATCAATGATTAAAATCCGTAAAGCCAGTGAACGTGGACACGCCAAATATGATTGGCTGGACAGCTATCATACTTTTTCCTTTGCCGATTATCATGATCCCAATTACATGGGGTTTCGTAAGTTAAGAGTCATCAATGAAGATCGTGTAAAGGCAAGCGAAGGATTTGATACGCATCCTCACCGGGATATGGAAATTATTACTGTTGTTTTCGAGGGCGCACTTGAACACAAAGATAGTATGGGGACCGGCTCCGTTATAAATCCCGGCGATGTGCAGCTAATGAGTGCGGGAACTGGTGTGACCCACAGTGAGTTTAATCATTCTAAAAAGGAGTCGGTTCATCTTTTGCAGATTTGGATCATGCCAGAGCAAAGAGGATTAACACCAAGTTATCAGCAAAAGACATTTGGCGAAGATAAGCGAAATAATCAGTTGTGTTTGATCGTTTCCAGAGATGGGCGCCGCAATTCGCTAACTATTCATCAAGATGTTGATTTGTATGCCGCTAATTTTTCTAAAGATTTTAGAATTGAACATCCAGTTAGCGCTAATCGCCATCTTTGGATTCAACTTGTCCAAGGAGAAATAAAAATTAATGAACTGTCGCTAACTCAAGGTGATGGGGTTGCTGTAAGCGAAGAAAATAAAATTAGTATTACAGCGATCAAGCCTTCAACATTTTTGCTTTTTGATTTAGCTTAAGGCGTTTTATGTATGAAGAATTTGATGATTTTTGGGCGTAGATAAGGAGGATTTAAAATGATACGGTATACCATTATTGTAATTTCTTTAATTTTATTCGTTAGTATCGGGAGGGCCCAGATGAATGCAAACGATTCAACAAAGATTAAGATTTATAGTGTAGAGAAGAAAGCTTTCGAGGAAGTTAGTCCGGTGGTTAAGACTGAAGTAGAGTGGAAGAAGCAGTTAACCGCTGAACAATTTCAAGTGACACGCAAACACGGTACAGAACGCCCATTTACCGGAACGTATTGGAACAATCATAAAAAGGGAATTTATAAATGCATTGCCTGCGCAACGGATTTGTTTAGTTCTGAAACTAAATTTGAGTCGGGAACTGGTTGGCCAAGCTTCTGGAATCCCGTTGCCAAGGAAAATACAGGGTTACAAACGGACACAAGTTTTTTTATGACGCGCACAGAGGTTCATTGTTCTCGCTGTGGCGCTCATTTAGGACACGTGTTTGATGATGGCCCAGCGCCTACGCACAAACGTTATTGTATCAATTCGGCTTCATTAACTTTTAAAGAAAATTAAAGTATTTCGATACAACAGATAAAATCGGGATAAAATAGGGACGTGTATCTTTTACAAAAAGTACATGTCCCTATTTTTTTATGAGGTCTATTAACTAATGATTTTGAAAAAGGATGAAATAATCAAAGGGTATGGACTTAACAGCATCGCTGTTAGGTTTCCTCTTTTGGGAGTTTTTGTTATTGGCTTAAGCCTTAGCCTCATATCATTTCTTTTATATCAAAATGAACGTTTAAATTTGGAACAAAGCATTAGCCGTGAACTTATTGGGATCGCCGTGACGGGAACATTATTAATTGATCCCGATGCCCATGAAGACATCTATAGTCTTAATCAAGGCGAGATTGAAAAACAAGAAACATTTAATCAGCTAAAAGATATCCTCCTTAAAATTCAGAAAGAAAATAATCTAAAAAAATCGGTGTATACCTTACGCAAGGCGCAGGATTTTGAGAAATCCCATGACATGGAATTTGTTGTCATGACTGATCTGGGGCCAGACGGCAAGCCGTACACGGGCAATCATATTAAAATGACAGATTATGTCCAAAAGGTCTATCAAACCGGCCAACCCGTGACCACCTCGTTATATACCGACACCGAAGGCACGTGGCTCTCCGCCATTGCCCCCATCAAAGATACGGATGGAAATGTTGTCGCGGTCCTTTCCATCGATCAGGATGTTTATTTCTACAATGATGCGTTAAGGCAAGCCCAGAAAACAATTATCATTGCGGCTGTTTTTGCTTTGTTATCTGGTGGATTCTTTTTTTTCTTTCTAACCCAACCAATTATCAAACGTATTCGCATGCTTATTGAGGGAACGAAAAAAATATCTTACGGTGACTTAAGTCATGAAATAGCGATTCAAGGAAATGATGAACTAGAATCCCTCGCCACGGCCTTTAATGAAATGACCAAACGTCTTTCTGATACGATCAAGGCTGCTGAGGCTGCCCATATTGAATATACCGAGAATTTGGAAAAGAAAATTGAAGAACGAACGTTTGAATTAAAGCAGGCCCATAAACAACTTGAGAAGAGCGCCTATTATTCGGGAATGGCGGAGATTGCCCGAGGGATTTTGCATGACATTAACAATACGCTTCAGGGATTAAAATCTAATTTGTCCAACATTGACTCATCGATTAAGAATATTGATCCAAATTATTTTATTAATATTTTGGAATATCTTAAAAAATTAAAACAGGCGGATGAAAAATGGGCGGAGGTCCTTTCCTTCTTTGATAAAGCGAATGAATTGTTTTCAAAAAACAGGGAAGAGGCCTTCCGGTCATTATTTGAGTGTGAAAAGATAGTCAACCAAATTGGTAAGATCACCTCAGCCCAACAAAGACACGCCAAGGCAACGACAACAAAAGAGCTTTTAGATATCAATGCCGTTCTTTTAAATACCATCAATATGTACAAGACAATTCTTGATAACAAGAAAATTAAGCTGGAGTTAAAATTAGCAGATAACATTCCAAACCTTTTTTTAAATGAGGGGGAGCTGGAGCGACTCTTTGGGAATATTGTAAAGAATGCAATCGATGCTATGGAGGAGATTGCGCGAGATGATCATAAGCTTTTGATCGAATCTGGAATAAAAAGTACTAGTATCGATGTGAAGATTACTGATACTGGCGTTGGAATCAAAGAGAAAGACTTGCCAAATATTTTTCGGTCTGATTTTACAACAAAAGCGACAGGCATTGGGATTGGGCTTTCATTCTGTCTCGATTTTATGAAACGTAATGATGGGAAAATTTTTGTCAAAAGTATCGAAGGTCAAGGGACAGAGTTTTTATTGGTTTTTATGATCAATAAGAATCAAGAGGGGCTTTAAAGAGTTTTCAGGGAAGGTGTAATTTTTTGAGAAACTTTTATGATAGATAAGTAAATCTGTTATTATTTGAGTAAACAAGATGGGAACACAGGGCAGACGAGTTTTATGGCTTTTAAGCGTCGGGGCAGTAAGCCTTGGTGTCTATGCTTTTTTGACTTATAAATCGTATGCTCCAACATCTTTGTTCCATTTTATAGGACTTTATAGTATTGCTTTTTTTTTGTTTATATTGGCCGCTTACATTGTATGGCCAAAACCTTTTAACGAAAAACGTTCAACACTTGCGATCATTCTGTTTTTTGCGATTTCTTTTCGTTTTATTGCTATTGTCGGTCAACCGCTCTTTGAAAATGACATGCATCGGTATTTGTGGGATGGGAAGGTATCTGTGCATGGGATAAATCCTTATTTTTATCCTCCCAATGATTATCAGCTAACACATCTTCGGGATAAGAATTGGGAAGAGATTAATTATAAGAATATCCCGACGATTTATCCGCCGCTTGCGCAGGCAATTTTTCACACCTCTTGGGTCATTGCTCCTAATAGTTCGATAGCCCTCAAAAGTGTTTTCTTTCTTTTTGATCTTGGGGTTTTAATATGCCTTGTTTTCATGTTGCGATTATTCAATATTCCATCATCTCGAATAATTATTTATGCGTGGAACCCGCTGGTGATTAAAGAATTTGCCAACTCCGGACATTTGGATGTAGCCGCAATCTTCTTTGTTACGCTTTTTTGTTTGCTTTCAATAAAGGGGTGGAAGTCCTTATCGGCTATTACGCTTGCGCTGGCGATTTTAGTCAAATTTTATCCATTTGTTTTACTCCCAGCATTGATACGGTATTATCGCGTAAAACATTTTATGATTATTGGGCTGGTTTTGATTTTGGGGTATATTCCTTTTTGGAGCGCTCAGGAACTTATCTTTGATGGTTTATGGACTTATGCGAAACATTGGGAATTTAATGACAGCGGCTATGTTTTGTTAACCGGTTTTTTGAAAATTTTTATCGATTCACCACAGGCCATTGCCAAGGGACTCATTTTGGTCGGGTTAATCTGGCTGGGCGTAAGTCGGTCGCGTGATGCCATCCAAGATGATCTTTTACGATTAAAAATATTTTTTTATATTATCGGCGCACTTTTAATCTTTAGCCCGACAGTAGACACGTGGTATATGACTTGGATTATTCCATTTCTTTGTTTTTTTCCAGCAAAGAGTTGGATCTTGTTAACGGGAACGGCTGTTTTGGCCTATTGTTATTATTGGAAGAATCAAGATTTTTGGTGGATCCGAACTTTAGAATATGCACCGTTTTATATTTTGCTGATTAGAGAAATGGTTTTGTCGAAGTGGGGAAGTAATTTAAAAGTTCTTAAAAGATTACAGATTGCGTAACATGGGAAACGAGTTCTTGAAAACAAAGGCCGCCAACTTTTAATTAAAAAAGTTGGCGAGCCTCGCCATCCAAAAATAATGAAAAGCGGGAGTTTGCTTATGAGCATGAGCGTTGATGGAGTAAAGAGTAAGATGCTTTTTCCTCTGCAGCGGGTTTTATCTCGGTTGAGTCTCTTGGGTGGAATCTTGTTTCTTCTAATAAGTTTCACCGATAAAGCTGCGTTCGCTGGCCCGTGGACACTAAAAAAAGGAAGCCTTTACGTCAATTACAGTGTTGTATCGACAAACTTTGAAAAAGTAAAACTTTTTGATGGGAGCGGAAAGTTTGTTGGGAAGGTTCGAACAATCAGCAATAATTT